>JAQWQB010000066.1 GCA_029245065.1 Flavobacteriales bacterium
GTTAAACACATCGCCGGACTTCGTCCAACAGTGAAAGACAGGCGTCCTCTTATCGGTGCGCTAGCTCCCAATCTATATACGTTTAATGGCTTGGGGACGCGCGGGGTGCTCATAGCTCCGTTGCTTGCCGCTGAGTTTTTCGATTTTATGGAAGGAACACAGGAACTCCATTCGGAGACATCCGTCCAACGCTATCAATAACCCAATTGTGCTTCAGGAGTGTTAATCACTGATAAAACTTTCATAAATAATTGAAAGTTCGAAAAGAAATAGTACATTTGTTTCATGCAATTAGATGAAGCGAAAGAAAAATTTATAGCCAGTTGGGGATCGTTAGGGTCGAACTGGGGGGTTAGCAGAACCATGGCGCAAGTGCACGCGCTGTTAATGATCAGTGAAGAACCAATGAGCGCAGAAGACGTGATGGGAGCATTGAACATTAGTCGTGGGAATACGAACATGAGTATTCGATCGTTAATCGACTGGGGGTTGGTAGAAAAGCTTCACAAATTGGGGGAGCGAAAAGAGTTCTTCCAAGCCGAAAAGGACATGTGGAAGGTGGCTACTCGAATTGCTCGCGAACGCCGAAAGCGTGAATTGGCTCCTATTATGTCGGTGTTAGAGCAAGTCAAAGAAGTTGAAGTCTCCGATGGAAATAAACAAGAGGCTGGCAAGTTTCTAAAGCAGATGAATGAAATCGAAAACTTCGCAAGTAGAATAGATCGCATGATGGCGAAACTGGACCAAGCAGACGAACGTTGGTTCTCTTCTCTACTCTCGAAATTCATGAAAAGATAAAAACAACAACTATGAATAGTTCAGGATTTAAGGTCGTAGCTGTCATCAGTTTGGTGATCACACTGGCCACCCTCGTAGGGTTATTAACGGAGCCAATAGTTGGCTTACTCATGATGTTAGGCCTCGGGGCATATCACATCATCACCGCATTGGTACTTCTTTTCCTTCACAAGAGACTTTCCAAGGTGTACCGAAACCTCTTCTTTGCATACGGAATAGGAGTTTTAGCTTATTTCGCCATCTCAGGAATCGCGTTGGGCCTTGGAGCAGATATTGAAGACGGAGCTTATGTATTCGCCGGATTCCCAATGCTTCTTGCCATTTCATTCGTGATCCTCAAATTAGGGATGATGAACTCAACGGAAGATACGCTTGCCGAGTTGCGCAACGATGAAACCATATTGGACATGTAGGTTTTTTTTTAACCCAAGGTTTCAAAAATTATTGAAAATATGAAAAGTACAAAACATAAGAAATTAGTCATTGCTGGAGGAAGCGGATTCTTGGGGCAGACACTCATAGAATTGTTAGCCAGTGCTTTTAATGAAACAGTCGTATTGTCTCGAAAATTCCACGAAAATCACGGCACGGTGAAGTATGTCAGATGGGACGGCCAACACGCTGGGCCATGGATGAATGAATTGGAAGGAGCGGACCTGCTCATTAACCTTTGTGGAAGGTCTGTTAATTGCCGGTACCACCAGAAAAACAAAGAAGAAATTAGACAATCAAGAGTACGCTCAACATTAGCGTTAGGTGCTGCCGTTATTTCAGCAGAGCAACCACCAACATTCTGGATGAATGCGTCAAGTGCTACCATTTACGAGCATGAGTTGAATACGCCTCATGAAGAGCAAACAGGACGAATAGGAAATACATTCAGTGAAGATGTGTGTAAAGAATGGGAACAGATATTCAATGAAATACCCGTTCCAAGAACCAAGAAATTGGTGTTGAGAATGGGCTTGGTGTTAGGTGTGAAAGGAGGCGTTTTCCCTGAATTAGTGAACCTCGTGCGCATGGGTTTTGGTGGCGCAGTGGGGAAGGGAAATCAGCGGATTTCATGGATTCATGAGAAGGACTTGGCGGCAATGATCCTACAAGCCTTCGAAAACAACTGGGAGGGAGTGGTAAACTGTACCGCTCCCACCCATCCTACCAACAAAGAGTTCATGGCCGTCCTTCGAACACAACTGAATCAACAACTCAGTTTGCCGATTTACAATTGGATGTTAGATGCAGGAGCTTGGATGAGAGGAACAGAATCTGAGTTGCTCGTAAAGAGTCGTTTTGTTTACCCGAAATACGCCTTAGACCATGGCTTTAACTTTAGGTACCCGAAGCTAAATAGCGCACTTGAAGAACTCACAGCCCCATGAAAAAGAACTGGTACAACATCTGGTGGAAAATTAGGTTTTGGCTAGCGAAGAAGCAAAGTTCATTCCTGCCCAATGTGGAAAAACGCATAAAGTAGTGCGCCATTTTACATACCGAATCATTCCCTTTTAGTAGCTTTGAGCCAACAACTCAGGCTTAAATTTGTTACTTATAAAAACCATTTAATTCAATCCCATGTTAGCGAAGAAAATAGAAAAAGCGCTCAATGAGCAAATACGGATCGAAGCTGAATCTTCTCAGTTTTATCTTGCTATGGCTTCTTGGGCTGAAACAGAAGGACTCAACGGCGTGTCTCAATTCTTATATCAGCATTCTGATGAAGAACGCATGCACATGATGAAGTTGATTCGTTTCGTAAATGAACGCGGTGGAAAAGCAATTATCCCAGCGCTTACGCAGCCGCCAAAGACGTTTGACTCCATTAAAAAGGTGTTCGAAAATCTGCTTAACCACGAAACAATGGTGACAGCTGAAATCAATAAGGTCGTAGATGTCTGCCTTTCTGAAAAAGACTACACAACCCACAATTTTATGCAGTGGTATGTGTCTGAACAAATTGAAGAAGAAGCGTTGGCTAGAACCATCCAAGACAAACTCAATTTGATTGGAAACGACAAAGGCGGATTGTACTTATTCGACAGAGATTTAGAAAATCTTCAAACGGAAGAAGAAGGGGCGTAAGTCTTTCCACATCAGTCCGTTCAAAAGACTCCAAAAGCCTCAGCTAATCACAGCTGGGGCTTTTTATCTTTGTTGGATACCTTGATTCAAGCACATGAAACTACTCTGGTTAGGATTTGCAGCATTGATATCGGTTTGGCTGCTGGACCCTGATCAAACCGACCCGGATCTGGACGAAACAGATACCATTGCCATTGCAAAAGCAAACTTTCTCTATCAGTTTGCTTTGGGAAATGAATGGCCAACCCAAACAAAAGATGGTTACTTCCGTATAGCTGTGATAGGCAGTCCTAATGTTTACCAAGATTTGGTAGCTAGGTATGCCTCGAAACCAATCGGAAACCAACCAATAGAAGTAGTGCTACTGCCGAATACTGATATAACTTCGTATTACCATATGGTGTACGTAGGCAAGAACCAAGAATCCATTCTTAACGATGTCTTGGAACAAATCGATGGGCAACCAACCATGGTTGTGACCAACGCAAAAGTGGCAGCCGATAAAGGCGCTACCATAAGCTTCATTGTCAAAGACAGCATGATTAGGTACATGATTAACGCCTCAGAAGCTGAAAAACGAAATATTTCTATCGGATCTAAAATTCTCTCATGGGCAATATCCAACTAACATATCGATGCTTGTTGAGCGCCTTCTTGCTATCCGTTGCTTCAATTGCATTCGGACAGGCTCCCCTCACGGATAGAGCCGTGGCCTTGTATCAAGAAGGTGATCTTATGGCAGCACGCGATGCGGCCCTAGAAGCAGTGCAATCACCTGAAGAAAGAGAAACAGCCTACGCATGGTTCGTAAAAGGTTTCGTCTTCAAAGAAATTTACAAGCAGATTGAAAAAGCAAACCCCTATTCAGAAAATAGAGAGGTGGCAGTAGAATCAATCAAAATGAGCATGCAGCTCGACTCAATTGGTGAATACACTGACAACAACCAGAAAGCCCTCACGTTTATCGCCACAACATACTACAATGATGCGGTGAAACTAACCAAGTCATTGAGCTTCGATAACTTGGAAGAGCCAGAGAAATTCTACGCGAAGTACAAGACCATTGACGCCCTAGTAGAACCCAACAAGTCCTACGCAAAACAAGATGTGGAAATGTTCATGAACTTAGCCAAAGGAAACAGACTGTTGTACGAGAAGGACATGGAAAAAAACACGGCGTACTTTGATAATGTCGTGGACTACTACAAGAAAGCGCTAGAACTCAACCCAGAAGAATACAGTGCGAACCATAACCTGGCAATTAACCTCTACAACAGAGGGGTCTACAAAATTCGAAAGATCAATCACAATACGGAGATTTTTGAATTAATGGCCATTCAAGAAGAGTGTGTTACGTATTTCAAAAAGTCATTGCCATACATGTTGAAGGCAAATGAACTGAATAAGAACAGAGAAGAAACGGTCAAAGGTCTCATGGCTATCTATCGCAGTTTGAGCGATGATGAGCAAGCCATGATTTATGAAACACAACTTGACATTATCTTAAACGAGGGAGGCAAATAAGCACATGAGGTGGAGATTCACAATACCATGGAAAATTGGTATCGGCTTTGGAGTCTTCATGGTCGTTGTGGCAATCCTGTTTCTTCAAACAAGAAGAGTCCTCGTTGAAAGCCGAAAAATCAACGCCGAAATCAATGAGGTGTTTACTCCATCCATCGAGAAATTAGAAGAATTTGCCCGAAATATCAATGGGTCTCGTATGTTAATCAATCACTGGGCAACCGTTCAGTCCAGAGATGACGTTTTTGAAAAACAACACCTCAGAGAACTCGTTAACGAAACCTTACCGAATCAATTAACTGCGTTTGATTCACTTGCCGTGAATTGGTCCGAAGCATCCGTCAATCAAAAGGATAGCCTCAAGATTGAGCTTGAAAAACTCATGATTGTGTATACAGAAATCGGATCCATGTTGCCTGATTTTCAGAGTTATGAAGATCTACAACAACGCATGGACGCTGAATTCCTCGTACTCGATGGGGAAGTAGTTGATCGGACATTGGAACAAATCAATCACCACATTGATCAGCTGCTCCTAGCACAGCGAAAAGGGCTCCTCGATTCAACGAAATCCATGGACGCTCTCGGTGATCAGTTGACCCTTTATGCAGGGAATTTGTCCGTTTTCGTTCTCATCTTCGGTCTCATCATTGCCTTCACTGTTTCTCGCTCCATCGTTCGCCCTGTGAGCGAGTTGAAAAGAACATTGCTTTACCTCGGAAAAGGAATCTATCCGAGGAATACGGTGAATGTAACATCTGATGAAATTGGCGACATGGCCTTTGCCGTCAACCGACTGGTAGATGGCCTCAAGAAGACCCGTGAGTTTTCGTCCCAAGTGGGTGCCGGGAATTTCGAAGCACAATATTCACCTCTTTCAGAAGACGATGAGCTGGGTTACGCACTTTTAAAAATGCGTGATGACTTGGCTGCAAACGAGCGCCTTTTGGAGCGAAAAGTGGAAGAAAGAACCAATGAGGTAGTTCGTCAGAAAGAAGAAATTGAGCGACAGAAAGAGCGTGTAACGGAACTGTACAAGGACCTTACAGATAGTATCAACTACGCCAAAAGGATCCAGCAGACCATTCTACCCACAAAAGAGTACATCCTCGATATGTTTCCGAAATCTTTCGTGCTTTACAAGCCGAGAGACATTGTATCTGGAGACTTTTATTGGTTCAAAACGTCAGGGAAGAAGAAATTGTTTGCTGCTGTTGATTGCACAGGGCACGGAGTTCCCGGAGCCTTCATGAGTTTGGTTGGTCACAACGTACTAAACCAAGTCACGAAAGTATTTACCAAACCGGCTCAAATTCTGAATAATCTGAACAGACTGGCATCTGAGGCCCTCCACACCGAGAGCGAAGGAGAGAGCCAACTTTCAGACGGAATGGACCTCGCGTTTTTATCCATTGACGACACAACGATGGAGCTTGAGTTTGCCGGTGCATTCAATCCAACCTATGTTGTGAGAAGAGGCGAACTCATTGTGCTGGAGCCCGATCGTTTCTCCATTGGTTCCTTTGAATACGGCGAAAAAGAGTACCAGAATCAAGTGCTTCAACTTGAAGAAGGCGACATGGTTTACATTTTCTCTGACGGGTATGTCGACCAGTTTGGTGGGCCGAAGGGGCGAAAATTCATGCGGAAACGCTTCCGAGAACTGCTTCTTGAAATCGCAGAATTGGATGTCGATAAACAGCACCAAAAGTTGAATGAAACGCTCATCACTTGGAAGCGTTCATTGGATCAAGTGGACGACATACTTGTTATAGGAGTTCGAATGTAATCAGGTAGTAAATACGCTACCAGTGATCTTGTAATTGTCAACTGGATTCAAGCACAATACAGGAATCTGAGATTCATTGGTAATCATTTGTTGCTCATAACCACCACCAATGATATTCATCAATCCGCTTTCATAAAAGTTCATGATAGTAATCAAATCGGCATCAATTTTCGCTGCATGAGCAACAACTGCCTTGACAAAATTACTTGACTTCTCTTCAGCAATAGTAACATTGAATTCAATCTCTCTTTCCGAAAGAAAACTCTTTGCAAAATTGATATTTCTGTTGAGCTGATTTTTCAAGAATTCATCCGTTTCTCCAGGAGAGATGAGGTGAATTCGGCTATCAAAGTACATTGCCATATCTGCCACCAAAGCCAGTTTCTGCTTGGTTTCTTTGTGCAAATCCAATGGAACCACGATATCATCATAGCCATGCTCACGGATTTGACGCTCCTGGACAACGATGAATGGAATGGTAGAATGAGTGACAATTCGCAAGGCACGACTGCCTGTAAGAAATTGCATCCCACGCAGACCGTGCGTACCCATGATAATCAAACTTGCTTCAATTTCTGTCGCAACTTCATCAATGTCCTCAAAGATGCTTCCAATCCGAGCAATAGTATGAACCTTCAAGTTGAACTCTTTTTCAATTCGAGAGGCCAATGTGTCGAGTTTCAAACGCGTTTCAGAAATGAATTTTTTGTTGGCGATTACGTGTAACACGTGGATATCAGCATCAATTGCCTTTGCAACTGTCACTGCATGGTTCATTGCGGTGTCACCAACTTTCGTGAAGTCAGTAGGTACGAGGATGCGGTTTTTACTCATTTTTGCAAGTCATTAGTCTTTTCCAGTTCCGAAAAATAGCGATTCCCGAGCAAACTGAAACTACATGTAGGAATTTTCCTATCTACGTTGCCATTGCTTGTCCTACATCCAAGGTATATTTGCGCTGTCTGCAAGGCTGAAATACTTCAGCTCGATCATCCATCCTTTTTCATCTTCTACTTTTAGCAAAGATGATCTGCACGGACTGACCACCGGCATCGCCGGTGGTTTTTTATGCGCTGTAACTTGATGATTCAAAAGAACACTTGCGTAAGTTTGTAGGGCCATGAGAATCCTCCACCAGCTTCGGTATTACTTGTTTGGATTGCCACGTAAGCACGCCATCATTTTGATGAGCATTGCTGTTGGAATCGCTTCAGGTTTGGTGGCCGTGATTTTGAAAAATGCGGTTTTCGCCATTCAATTTGTACTGACTGATAACTTTGCTATTAGTGCTATAAACTGGGGGTATGCGCTGTATCCAGCCGTGGGAATTGCGCTCACATACCTCATCATCAGAAGGGTGCTCAAAGGCAATCATCCGGGGCCTGGAATTCCTTCTACACTGCATGCAATTTCGAAACGGAAAGGGCAATTGAAGAGAAAGCAAATGTTTGCTTCGGTCATCACCAGTGTGTTTACAGTGGGTTTTGGTGGAAGTGCAGGACTAGAAGCCCCTGCAGTGCAGTCAACAGCAAGTATTGGGTCCAATTTGGCCTCTGCTTTTAAAATGAATTATAAAACCCGAATTCTGCTCATAGGATGTGCAGCTGCGGGTTCACTTGCGGCCATTTTCAAAGCGCCTATCGCAGCCATAATTTTCGCGGTCGAAGTCATCATGATTGACCTGACGACTGCCAGCCTAGTTCCCCTGCTCATGGCTTCGCTCTCTGCACTTTTAACCACCTATCTGTTCCTTGATAGCGACCAGTTGCTGCGTTTGGAGGAAGCCACACCATTCGAGTTCAAACACATTGCCTTGTACGTGTTTTTAGGGATTGGTTGTGGCGTGTTTTCAGTGTATTTCAATAAAATCTACTTATTCATTACCAGTCGCATTCAACGACTGAAAAAACCAATGACAAGAATCCTGATTGGAGGATTGTTACTGGGGGTACTGACGCTTTTTTTTCCCGCTTTGTACGGAGAGGGTTATGATGTGATCAATGCATTTTTGCGCGACGATATTCGAGAGTCAACACTGAATTCAATGTTCTACGAAGTGGCAACAGATTCTTGGGTGATCTTGGCCTATTTGCTCGGATTGGTTGTTCTCAAGGCCATTGCAACGGGAATTACCCTCGGTTCAGGAGGTGTAGGAGGAATTTTCGCCCCAACCTTGTTCATGGGAGGCACATTCGGTTACCTTTTCGGAAAACTAGCTGATCGTTCCTTGTGGTTCGATTCATTGCCGGTTGGTAATTTTGCGTTGGTAGGTATGGCCGGACTCATGGCTGGTGTGCTTCATGCGCCACTGACATCAATCTTCCTAATCGCTGAAATTAGTGGAGGGTATGGGCTGTTTGTTCCGCTGATGATTTCGGCGGGCATTGCGTATTACACCAGTAAGCTGTTTAACAAGCACACTATATACACACAGGAATTAGCGGAGAGGGGCGAACTGATCACCCATAACAAGGACCAAGCAGTTCTCACGCTTATGTCGTTGCAAGACGAAATTGAAGACAATTTCACACCCATAGAGCCTGATTGGACATTGCGCCAAATGGTAAAGTCGGTCAGTATTTCAAAGCGAAATTTGTTCCCTGTCCTCGATCATCAAAAACGATTGATTGGAGTGGTTTCCTTGGACGACATCAGGCCCATTATGTTTGATACGGAGCTATACGACGAAATGACTGTAGAGTCCATGATGTCCGTTCCCCCAGAGATGATTTATCTGTCTGATCGAATGGAAGAAGTGGTGAAAAAATTTGATGAGTCAGGCGCGTGGAATTTGCCGGTAATTGATGGCAAAGGGCAGTACATCGGATTTGTTTCCAAGTCAAGGCTATTCACGGTTTACCGTCAGGTGTTGATGGACGTGAGCAACGCATAAAAAAGCCCGTTGCAATTGCTTACAACGGGCTCCAATCTTAATTCTTTTCGCTTACTCCATGCATCCTTGATCGATGATAGAGATGGCATCTGCATTCGGGAAACAGTTTCCTGAAGGAACCGAGCTTGGTGTATAACGCATCAAATTCGCATCATACAGTGCATACTCAATGAAGTTGGTCAAATCATCAATTTCTGATTCCGTTAATCCAAGTGGCTGAAATTCTTCAGCAAGCTGTGTCTCTGGAACATTGATGTTTTGAGGAACAGCGTTGTTCTTGTATTCAATCACCTCATGTACACTGTTGAAGTTTCCTCCGTGTCCGTAGAATGGTGAATCTTTCAAGTTGTACAACTGTGGTGTTTTGAACTTGTACATGTCCTCTGGGTTCTGCGTGAATCCACCACGACCTAAATCATTGTCGTTGCCATTCACTACATCCGCTCCCGTAAGATCTTCCATACCTAAAGCGTGGAAAGACATACTGTTCAATGCTGGACCGTTGTGACAAGAGCCGCACTCCGCTTTTCCGAAGAAAGCAATCGCGCCTCGTTTCTCACTGTCTGACATGGCTGAAGTGTTTCCTTTCAACCAATCTTGCCAAGGCGCCTGGTTAGAGAGAATCGTTCTTTCGTAAGCAGCAATGGCCATACCCGCAGTTCTTGCAGTATAACGTGTTGCTTCTGGCCAGTCTGGAAACGCGATGTCGAAAAGGTCTTTGTACATGCCGTAATCCTGGCAAACTTGTTCGTCTACAACCAACCTGTGAACTGAAAGTCCAGCAATCGCTTGAATTTCCAATCCGTGGTGTCCGAAGTTGTTGTTGAAAATAGGCGTTCCTGGAGACCACTGATCTTCAGTTCCTACGTTCGGTCCAGTTGCACCAAATTGTCCATTCCAAAGCATTACCTCTTGGTAAGCTCCGTTCATAGCCGTTGGTGTACGAATTGGTTGAACATCCAAACTGTCAGAAGGATAGGCCGGGTGAGCTGAACGCCCTTCGCCTGCCATTCCAAATCCAATACCACCTTCACCAATTCCTTGGCGCATGTTCGCTTGGAACCCTCCTTGCGCGTGATGGCAGCTTGCACAACTATAGGTCTGCAATCCTTCATCAGCAAGTTTTGGGTTTAAGCCAATACCTGTTTCGTGAAACAGCAATTTTCCAAGTTCAACCTTGGTGCTGTTCATGGGGTTCAATGGATCTTGAGGAATCAAGCTATACTGATAGCTTTCAGGCAACACATAGTGCTGCAGCCCTTCTCCTCCAGAGCTTTCTTCGAGTACAGCCCTTAGCTCCGCGTTTAAGTCGCGCGCATCAGCCTGTTGCTCGTCAGCCCTGTCTTTCTTACAACCGGTCATTGATAGAGACACCAATGCACCGATGAAGAGAAACCTTACTGTGGTTAGTTTCATCGAGTTAATTTATTACGTAAGTTGTTGTTAGTCGTCACAAATATACAATTTTATCGATAAAAAATGACGATTCGTCGTACATTTAATACAATAGATATGTACGAGTAACATTGAAAAAAGTTTCTGGAGCTTCCGCATGAAGCCAGTGTCCAGCATCAGGAATCGTCTCTAATTGGTTGTTTGGAAAGTAGTGATTTAGAAACGGAATGTCCTCATCCTGAATGTAATCAGATTTTCCGCCACGAATAAACAGGGTATCTGCTAGCGATATTTGTTGGTCTGTTTCTTCAACAATTTTTTCAATGGTATCGTTTAATACCGGCACATTGAACCGCCAAGCCAATTTCCCCTTCTCTTTCCAATACAAGTTCTTCAGCAAAAACTGTTTGACACCAGCTTCTTGAATAAACTGACTGAGATGCGCATCTACTTTAGACCGGGAAGTCAACGTTTCAAGATCAGCTGTGGTAAGCGCTTTTAGAATTTGTTGGTGATGAACAGGGTAACTTTTAGGAGCCATATCGGCTACAATGAGCTTGTCAATCATATAGCCATTTTCTGAGGCGAAAAGCATTGCTGTTTTTCCACCCATACTATGCCCTAACAAATGAAAGTCGTTCAAGTCTTCCTCTTCAACGAGCGCTTCCAGGTCTTCAGCCATGGCTTGGTACGAATGCGTTGCGTCATGTGGTGAATGCCCGTGGTTGCGTTGATCAATCAAGTACACTTTGAAATCTTCGGCGTACCTGCGTGCAAGAGTTTGCCAGTTGTCTCCTGAGCCAAATAGCCCATGTAAGATGAGCAACGGTTTGCCTTCGCCTAAAGTTTTAAAGAAAAGTTTCATGCTTCTAAGGTGCGGAGGTATTGCTGAATGGTGTTTTCTAATCCGAAGTACAATGCATCACTAATGAGCGCGTGGCCAATAGAAACCTCGAGTAATCCTGGGACGTGCTGCGCAAAAAAACGGAGGTTTTGCAAATTAAGATCGTGCCCAGCGTTCAAACCAAGTCCGATTTCTTGCGCAATTTCACCAGCGCGTGCAAATGGAGCAACGGCTTTGGCTGGGTCAGTAGGGAAGAGGTCGGCAAATGGTTCGGTGTAGAGTTCTATGCGATCCGTTCCTGTTTCCTTTGCCGCATGAATGTGTGCTTCTTCGGTTCCCAAAAAGATACTTGTACGTATACCTTGGGAATGCAATCGGTCAATGATTTCTTTTAGTTCTGCCTTTCGAGCAACCGTGTCCCAACCTGCATTGCTAGTCAATGCCCCAGGAGGGTCAGGAACGAGTGTTACTTGATGTGGTAGAACTTCTTCGACCAATTTTAAAAACGATTCGTTCGGATATCCTTCCACATTAAATTCTGTTTGAACCAGTGGTTTAAGCTGGCGAACATCGGCGTAGCGAATGTGCCTCTCGTCGGGTCTAGGGTGAACTGTTATTCCTTGAGCGCCAAATGCTTCGCAGTTTTTAGCTGCTGCTGTTACACTCGGTGTGTTGCCGCCTCGTGCATTTCTTAACGTCGCAATTTTGTTGATGTTGACGCTAAGTCGAACAAGATTTTTTTTCATGTGTTAAACAACTTGTGCAAAAAAATGACGTCTTATAAGTAGATGTCCCTATTTGCCCGTTAACTTCGAAGTGCCAAAGTTAACGTGTTCATACTTCAAGACCTACTCATTTGATTATAGACAAAATCATATCACACGAATTGCCTTCACTTGTTCTAAATGACAAGATCGAAACCGCTTTGCAGTACTTGGATGACTGGAAAGTGAGTCATCTGCCTGTGGTGGATGGGCCGAATCTCGTTGGGCTACTTGATGAAAATACGTTGCTTGGGTATGATGATGAGAAAGTTCGAATTCAGGAGTTGCCTCTTCTCGAACATCGTGTAAACAAGGAAGATCACATTTTTGAAGTCATTAAAATCATTTCTGACTTCAAGCTGTCAACTGTTCCTGTTGTGGGCGAAGAAGGAAGGTACCTCGGAGAAATCAGTCTAAGTTCTGTAATGGGTTACTTAGCTGAAATGGATTCAGTGCGAAGTGAAGGTGCAGTGATTGTGCTGGAAATGAACATGGTTGATTATTCGCTGGTCGAAATTGCACGATTGGTAGAAGAAAATGACGCGAAAATACTGAGTGCTACCATCACGAACCTCGAAGGAAGCAGGCTTTCAGAAGTGTCTTTGAAGATCAATAAAACGGCTATTCGCGGGATTATTCAGGGTTTCCAACGATTTGATTATAAGATCAAAGCATTTTACGATGCGCCGAATTATGAAGATGATATGCGCAGACGTTACGATGAATTAATGCGTTACTTAGATATCTAAGCGCTCCTTTGCTACCTTCGTAGTTCTATGAACATTGCGATTTACGGTAAACACTTTACAAGTGAATTTGATTCGGCCATTCGGGACCTGCTGCAACTCTTGCGGACAAGGAATCACCGCGTGACTATTTATGAGCCGTTTACCACGTTTCTCCAATACCGAGATTTACTCTTCGACCCAAGTCAATTTGCTGTTTTCAGTGATTACACCGGTGTAGCTGATTGTGATGTGTGCATCTCAATTGGAGGAGATGGAACCTTGCTCGATACCGCTAGTTTAATTCGCGACTCAAATGTTCCTGTACTGGGAATCAACACTGGGCGATTGGGTTTCTTGTCGAATATATCGACTGAAAAAATCGAAGATGCCATTGACACCTTGGAAGCAGGGAAGTATACGATTGACAATCGTTCGTTGATTCAAGTGGAAGCAGAAGGAGTGCTGCTAGGCGATTTTCCTTTCGCCCTAAATGAAGTGACCATTCATAAGAAAGACAGGTCTAGTATGGTCAAGGTCCATGCATACATGGAAGATCAATTCATTAATACCTACTGGGCAGACGGATTGATTGTAGCAACCCCAACAGGGTCAACAGCTTACAGTTTGAGTTGCGGAGGCCCCATCGTGATGCCGGGCTCAGAAAACTTCATTCTAACACCCATTGCTCCGCATAATTTGAATGTACGTCCGCTAGTGGTGCCGTGCAATAGGTGCATTCGCCTGTGCGCCGATGGCCGTGAAGAAGACTACCTACTCACCTTAGATTCAAGATCGTTTACCATTAGTGCGAAAGACGAAGTGAAACTCACTTCAGCCAAGTTTGAGTTAAAGTTGTTGAACTTGCCATCACAGCATTTTTTCCAGACCATTCGTAACAAGATGCTCTGGGGAATCGATAAAAGGAACTAACTCTTTGCGTATTTTTGCAACACATTTTGATTCTGAACGTTAACAACGTGATGCCCAACCAATTTAAATACATCCTCGGTATTCTCTTTTTCTCTTGTATGACAGCTTCGTCATTCGGACAAAAAGCCATGGACTCAAGCAGGGAATTCGGTCTTGTCTTCGGAACAGGATACTACATTGGTGACCTCAATCCAGATAAGCACTTTGGAGGGGACACGAAGCTTGGTGCTGGACTCATGTACCGAGAAAACTTCAATAAAAGATGGTCTGTTAAAGGTCAGTTCTTTTATGGGCGAATTGGCGCATCAGACGCCAGAGCCGAAGATCCGTGGATGGTCAATCGAAACCTCAGTTTTCGAAATGAAATTCTTGAAGGAGCCATTCAGGCCGAGTTAAATTATGTCGATTATCAGATTGCTAACAAGCGAGCGAAATTTTCACCTTACCTCTTTTTAGGGATTGCATTGTATTCGCACAAACCACAAGCCGAGTTTGAAGGAAAGTGGTTCGATCTGCAGCCTCTAGGAACAGAAGGACAAGGTACAACTGAAGGGGGTGAAGCATATTCACTCAATGGGTTGGCTTTCCCGTTTGGGGTTGGATTTAAGTTCAATCTCTTCTCCATTGTAGCGCTGAGTGGGGAATGGGGGATTCGAAAGACGTATACTGATTACCTCGATGATGTCAGTGGCGCCTATGTTAGTCCGGTGGTTTTAGCCACCGAAAACGGACAGCTGTCTGCTGCGCTTTCAGACCGTAGTTTATCGGTTCCTGATGGCCTTACCGGCAACGATGGTCTCGCCCGAGGAGATGCAGGCCGAAATGACTGGTACAGCTTCGCAACGCTAACTTTATCCATTCGTCTGGGCAAACCGCGAACTTCGTGTGACTGGATCAGATAAGATGTTCATTTTTTAGGGTACATTTGCCAAACTTTTTCCGAGTAGCACCTTGTTAATTTGTGTTATTCGCGAATAAGAATGCAATTTTTGTTCGTTCTACCAATGACCAAAACAACGGCGTGCTTTAAATGAGTGAAATACACGGCATAGATAGTACTCGTGTTCCAAAACATGTAGCCATGATTATGGACGGAAATGGACGATGGGCCAAAGAAAAGGGCCAGGATCGTATTTTCGGACATTTCAATGGCGTGAAAGCCGTGCGCGCATCTCTCAAAGCAGCCCGAAGAGCAGGTGTGAAATACCTCACCTTGTATGCCTTTTCTACTGAGAATTGGAATCGCCCAAAAGAAGAGGTTGAAGCACTGATGGACCTGTTGGTTCAGACCATTGTTCAAGAGGTCAAAGAATTGGATAACAATGACGTCAGGCTGAATGCCATTGGTGACCTGGAAAGTTTACCAGGATCATGTCATGCAGAACTTCAAACGGCCATTGATCAAACAAAAGACAACGACGGAATAGAATTAATTCTTGCTTTGAGCTACAGCGCTCGATGGGAATTGGTACGTGCCGTTCAGAATATAGTTAAAGACAACATCTCACCTGATGCTGTGAGCGAAGAACTAATCGGCTCTTACTTGTGTACACATTCCATACCAGATCCGGAATTGGTTATCCGTACGAGTGGCGAGCACCGCGTTAGCAACTTCCTCCTTTGGCAAATTGCCTACTCCGAACTTTATTTCACTGCGAAGTACTGGCCAGACTTTCGCGAAGAAGACTTCTTTGATGCGCTTCGTGATTATCAAAGCCGTGAGCGACGGTTCGGAAAAACAGCAGAACAGATCACTCAAACAGGTAACGAATGAATTTGAGAAAGCTACTTTTCTCGGTACTCCTATCAATAGCGAGTTGTGCCACCATTGCCCAAGTTCAAAAACTAGGGGAAATGGTAGACTATGCTACGCCTAGAGACTACACCATTGCATCCATAGCGGTAACAGGTGCGCAGTATACAGATGTGCAAGCTATCAAGCTGTTCAGCGGCCTGCAGATTGGACAGGAAATTGCTGTTCCAGGAGAGCAAGTAGCCAAAGCAATTCGAAATCTTTGGAGACAACAGTTGTTTGCTGATGTAACCATCTATGCAGCAGAAACACGTGGAGAACAAATCTATTTGGTCATAGACGTAGTGGAGATGCCACGTCTTTCGAAATACAAGTTTCCAGGACTGAAGCGATCGGAAAGAGAAAACCTTCGAGAGGAAATTGACCTCATCAAAGGACGTATTGTTACTGAAAACTTGGTGACGAATACATCGAACAAGATCCTTGATTATTACATCGACAAAGGGTTTTTCAACGCAACGGTTGACATTGTCCAGGTAGACGATCCTGGAATGGAGAATAGTGTTGAACTTCAAATCAACGTCGATAGAGGTGAGCGTGTAAAGATTAGCGAAATCAACTACTACGGAGCCAGCCAGTTGGAAGAACGCAAGCTTAAAAGAGCGTTTAAGGAAACGAAAGAGAAGAGGTGGTGGAGAGTGTTCAAGAGTTCGAAGTTCATTGAAGAGAATTACGAAACAGATAAGAACACGATCATTGCGAAGTACAACCAGGCAGGTTATCGAAATGCCATCGTTGTCAAGGATTCTGTATATAAAACCAGCGAAAGCACCATTGGCATTGATGTGTATGTGGAAGAAGGAGAGCAGTTTTTCTTCCGTAATATCACCTTTGCAGGAAACACCAAGTACCGTTCAACGCAGTTGGATTCCATCTTGAAAATTCAGGCTGGCGACATCTACAACCGTGAAGTACTTGAAACCCGTCTTTACGGAAACCCAAAAGGAATTGATATTACCTCGTTGTATCAAGACGACGGATACCTCATGTTCCAGGCCATTCCTGTAGAAATATTGGTTGAAAATGACTCCATTGATCTTGAAATTCGAATTTTTGAAGGGAAGCAATTCCGTATTGGTCGAATCAAAGTGGTTGGAAATACGAAGACCAATGACCACGTTATCTACCGTCAGATTAGAACGCGCCCGGGCGATTTGTTCTCCAGAACAGATATCATTCGTACGCAGCGAGAGTTAGCCCAGTTGAATTACTTCAACCCTGAAGCGTTTCAAATCAATCCAGTAAACAACATTGAAGACGGTACTGTAGATATCGAGTACGTAGTCGAAGAAAAGCCTTCAGATCAAATTGAGCTCTCCGGTGGTTGGGGAGGAGGCCGAGTTGTTGGAACGCTTGGTCTAAGTTTTACCAACTTCTCATTGAGAAAGGTATTTCAGAAAGGTGCGTGGAGACCAATACCTGCTGGTGATGGTCAACAGTTGAGTATTCGTGCACAATCAAACGGAATCTTCTTCCAGAGTTACAACATCAGTTTCACGGAGCCGTGGCTTGGTGGAAAGAAACCAAACTCATTGACGGTTGGACTTTTTCACTCTGTACAGACCAACGGTCAGCCACGACAAGTAGAAGGTGAAGCGAATCCATTGCGACAAGCGCTGAAAATCTCAGGAGCTAGTATTGGGTTTGGACAACAATGGAAACGTCCAGATGACTGGTTTTCGATGTACGCAAGTTTGTCTTACCAGCATTTTGACTTGAACAACTTCCAGAGTTTCTTCTCGTTTGCGAACGGGAATGCGAACAACCTAGCCTTGACCTGGACCTTGCAGCGAAACTCTGTGAGTGACCCGATTTTTCCAACGTGGGGTTCAAGCATTAAGTTCACAACGAAGGCAACATTCCCTTACAGTTTAGTGAATGGGAAAGATTATTCAGACTTGTCTGATCAAGACCGTTTCAAATGGGTTGAGTACCACAAGTACAAGTTCACAGCGAACTGGTATACGCCATTGACAAAAGCAAGTGAATCCAATCCGCGTAGATTGGTGTTGAATGCCAACTTCGGAATGGGACTTCTTGGCATCTATAACAAGCAAGTAGGTCTATCACCATTTGAAAGATTCTACTTGGGAGGTGTTTTCTTGTCTGGTTTTGTACTTGACGGTCGTGAAATTATCAACCTGCGTGGTTATGATGATTTGTCGTTAACGTATCCAAACCCTGATACCGGATCACCGGTGTTGGCGAAGTATGGTCTTGAGTTGAGATATCCACTTTCAACCAACCCAAATGCCACTATTTATGCCCTTTCTTTCCTTGAAGCAGGAAATACTTGGTCCAATGCACGCGATTTGAATCCTTTTAACGTTCGTCGTTCAGGGGGTGTTGGTCTGCGTATCTTCCTTCCTATGTTTGGTTTGTTAGGACTTGATTACGGTTGGCGTTTTGACGATGTTCCAGAGGCACCTCAAATGCCGAACGGACAATTCCATTTTAGTATTGGCATGAATCTTGGAGAGCTGTAACGGAGATTTATTCTATTTTCGTTTTCCTTGATCGAAAATTTGATTTAAGATGAAAAAATTACTTTCTGTATTCTCAATGATCCTTCTGTTAGGAGGAGCAGTGCAAGCACAAAAGTTCGCTTATGTAAACACTGATGAAATCTTGGAGCATATGCCTGAATTTTATGCGGCACAGGCTCAATTGAATCAGATGTCTGCACAATGGCAAGAAGAAATTGAAGCAAAGTATGAGGCACTTCGTGTTATGGAAGAGTCATACAAAGCAGAAAAGATTCTGTTGTCCAAGGAAATGGTTCTTCGAAGAGAAGAGGACATTCGCAAGACGCGAACAGAAGCACAAGAAATGCAGCGAGCAAAGTTTGGAGTTGGAGGAGAGCTTTTCACGCAACGTGAACAGCTTATTCAGCCGGTTCAAAATGCAATTGCCGAAGCCATCAAGGACATTGCTTCTAGCAGTGGGTATATGGTGATTTTCGACAAAAGCAACCAGAGCAACATGCTCTATACAAACCCAAAGTATGATGTAACGGACAGGGTAATTAAGAAACTAGGTTACACGCCAGGCGAAAAGCCAGAGGCAGCTAACCAAGACGATAAAGGCGGCAACAATGCGGGATCCAAAGGTGATAAAACTGGCGGTGGAAGTAAAGTTGGTGCCGGTGGTAAAACGGGAGGAAACTCTGGTTCAATGCAAAGAAAATAAATAAGAAACTAAATTTTAATCATAAACAGAATGCGTACTTTACTAATGATAATCCTCATGGCTGGACTTGCAACTCCGGCTTTGGCACAGAAATTTGGCCACATTGACTCTCAAGCCTTGCTTGAATCAATGCCGGAGCGCGATTCATTGCAAACTGTTCTTCAAAATCAGGCAACGATGTATGATACAGAGTTGACGAACATGCAGACAGAATTCCAAACGAAATACCAATCTTACCTTGAAGCTGGAGCTACTTTGCCTCAAGCAATTCGTACTCAACGCGAGACAGAGTTGAGAACGATGGAGCAGGGAATGCAAGATGCAGCAACAACTTTTCAAACCGAATTGGGAAGATTGGAGCAAGAGCTTTTCACCCCAATGATCGAACGAGCTAAAACAGCCATCGAGAAAGTAGGTGAGGTTAACGGATTTACTTATATCTTCGATGTGAGCGCAGGTGCTACACTTTACAACGGAGGAGAAGACATTATGCCACTCGTGAAAGCGGAACTAGGCATTAAATAAGAATTCTACTAAAATGTGAGGGAGCGCGAAAGTGCTCCCTTTTTTTATGGACACAAGACCCATCGGTATATTTGATTCTGGCATTGGTGGCCTTACGGTAGCCAATGCAATTCGCAAAGCGTTGCCGAATGAGTCGTTGGTGTATTTCGGAGATACGGCACACTTGCCTTATGGCGATAAGTCGCCAGAGCTAATTCGTCATTACTCAGCCAGGATTGCCCATTTTCTTTTACAACACAATTGTAAAATGGTGGTGATTGCTTGCAACACGGCTTCGTCCCATGCGCACGAAACAGTAGATGCTGTAGCAGGTCCAGATATACCTGTTGTAAATGTGATTGACCCTGTGGTAGAGGAAATTGTCCTTCGGCACACCAAAAAGAAGGTAGGGATCATTGGCACTAAAGGGACCATAGACTCCAAAGTCTATCCTAAAAGGATTAAGAAGCTGAACAAACAAGCTCGAGTGAGCTCCTTGGCGACCCCACTTCTAGCCCCCATGATTGAGGAAGGGTTCGTTTCGAACTCAATCAGTAAAACGGTTATCAACTCGTATCTCGAGAAACCCATACTGAAGGGTGTTCAAGCCATTGTTTTGGGCTGCACTCATTATCCGCTAATCAAGAAACAAGTTTCGGCTTACTACGGTAAAGAAGTTGCAATTTTAGATAGTCCAAGTCTCGTAGCAAAGGAAGTGAAGCAGTTACTGGCTGTGAATGATTTAGCGGCTTCTTCGCACCATGAGCCAACCTTTCACTTCATGGTTTCCGATAAAACAGATTCCTTCGAACGAAGTACCCGATTGTTTTTCAAAGAGCGCATTTCGTTAGAAGAAGTAAAGATGTGGGATAGCCCTCGTCCTATTTGAACCAAGACGAATACATCACATAATTAGAAGCCAGGTTTTCCAGATTTTTGATAGAAGAGCTGGGATCAATGGACTTGACGAGTTTGGCTGGTACACCGGCATAAATACTCCCCGCTTTCACGTGAGTACCTTCCAGTAATACGGCACCTGCGGCTATGATGGAGCCACTTTCAACAACACAGTTATCCATCACTATTGCCCCCATTCCAATCAACACATGGTCATGAACGGTGCATCCGTGAACCAATGCGTTATGACCAATGGATACATTGTTCCCAATGGTAGTTGCTGCTTTTTGATATGTGCAGTGAATGACTGCTCCGTCTTGAATGTTCACACGATCGCCGATTCGAATGGAATGGACATCCCCGCGGATTACCGCATTGAACCAAACACTGCAATCTGTTCCTGTTACCACATCTCCGCAAATGGTGGCATTCGGGGCGAGCCAGTTGTTTTCGCCGAATTCAGGCTGAACGCCCTTTACGTCTAGAATTAAAGCCATGCTGCGAAGCTAGCTAAAACTTTAGGCCATTTGCTGCTTCTGGGGAAGGGTTATCCCGAAATGTAGGCCAAGTAGCGTGCTGAAGGTACTGGTGTCATCCATTCGAATGATGCGTTTACCACGGGCATCCGTAATAATTAGGCTGCTATCTGTGAGTGTAATTCGCCCCTCTGAAGTGATTTTTGAAACAATGGTCTTTTGCGTGAAAAGACTCAATTCTGAACGTTGATGAAATTGAAACATCGGTTGGAATTCTTCCACTGTTCGTGGCACACAATCGAATAGGTAAAGTGGAGAAAAGTGAATACCATCGCGTGATTTTTCAACCACTTTGAATTGCTCATCCCAGTTCCGAACGCGGTAAAACTGCCCTTGATCTTGGTGAATCGCATTTAACACCATTGGGACAGGTGTAGCCGAAAAACCTCCAAACCCCACATCAACGAGGTACTTCTTGCCCGTCAAGTCAACGCACATCGCCATGTGATCATACGCCGGTCCGATGAGGCCTTTTTTCGAGAACACCCTCCCTGATATCAACCGAGTTCGGAAGTGCATTTGAGCAAGTAGGTCTCTAAAAAGTAAGTTGAGTTCGTAGCAGAATCCGCCGTTGTTGTTGAGCAGTAATTTCTCAATCAAGTCTTCTTGTGATAAACTCAAATCAACACCTTTTCGAATCCAAAGATTCTCAAATGGGATCATTTGTTGATGCTTGCTGTGAAGATGACGAAGCACATCAGCGTTGGCTCCAATATGAATTGGTGTGCCCAACCGTTGCGCGTACAATGCCATTAATGGGGAAGAGGTCATAAGAGAGAGTTGTCAGTATAAGTACAATAAAGACATAGCAAACCCCTAAAGGTTGCTTCAAAAGAGATGGCCTTAACGGTTTTTAAGAATAGGCGGTTCGATCAACTACAAATTAAGTTGTGACGTTGACAAAGTTGATGTTGAGGGTTTTGAAAAAGTGCTGAGCTTAGCACAGGGAAGGGGCTGGTTGTAATCCTAAGGTATACAGCTTCGAAAAATGAAGCCTGCGCCCTAACCCAAAAAACCGCAACAAGATTACAAACCCCAACAAGAACCGAATCAACCACCGAGTCAAGGGCAGCCGTTGTATCTACTCTTCAAAAAAAGTAGCTTTAAGAAAAATTCATCCCCATGAACAGAAAACGTTTTCTAGAAACCATCATTGGCGCTTCTGCTTTTGCCTCCCTTCCATACAGTGCCATTGCGAATGACCCACTGGCGGCCCGACATCTTTTGAAGGAAGTTGAAAAATCAGCTGACGGGAGCATGGTTGGTTTTGCGGCAGAGCCCATCGCGAAAGTAAGAATCGGTATCATCGGAATGGGGAACCGGGGTTCCTCTTTGTTAGAAATGCTGCAACTGATGATCGAGAATGGTTCGGCTGAAATTGCGGCCTTCGCAGATATTAACCCTGAAAAGCTAACCAAAGCAACTGAGAAGCTAAATCAATGGCAAAAGTCGAAGCCTAAGATTTACGGCAAGACGGAGCGCGATTGGGAAAACTTGGTAAAACAAGATGATGTAGACTTGGTATTGGTGACGACTCCTTGGGAATGGCACACTGAAATGGCGCTTTTTGCGATGAACAATGGAAAGCATGTTGCAACGGAAGTTCCCATGTCTTATTCGATGTCGGATTGCTGGGAAATCATTGCCACCGCTGAACGAACCAAAAAGCACTGCATCATGCTGGAGAATTGCTGCTACAACGAAGAGGAGCTATTCGTTCTGAAGATGATAGAGGACGGGGTGTTTGGCGATATTACTCATTGCGAAGGAGCGTACCTACATGATCTTCGAGCACATATGTTAGATGATACTTATTACGAAAATCAGTGGCGTATCATGCATCATGTTGCCCGGGATGGAAACCTGTACACCACGCATGGACTTGGACCCATCAGCTTTTACCTTGGGATCGGGAATGGGGATCGTTTTGAGTACCTAACGTCCATGAGTTCTCGCGAGTTGAACCTCAGTCAAACGGCCCAACGCATGGGGAAGGATTTCGGGAAAATTGTTTGTGGCGATATGAATTCGACCATGATGAAAACGAACAAAGGGAAAACGGTGCTCCTTCAATTTGACACGCACACCGGAAGACCTTATTCTCGTATCAATAAGGTTGTTGGCACGAAAGCAGTACATGATGGTTATCCAAGTAGGTTGTTCATTGATTCAGAAGAACCCGTTTTCTGGGGACACAAATGGCTTGATGAAGAAGGTTATTCGTCTTACAAAAAGAAACATGTCCATCCCGTTATTGGCCGTTTGAAAGAAGTGAGTCAATCCTTTAAACAAGGACATGGAGGCATGGATTTTATCATGATGTTCCGATTGATTGAATGCTTGAACAAAGGGTTGCCCTTGGATATCAACGTTTATGAAAGCGTCATTTGGAGCGCTGTGACCCCACTGTCAGTATTGAGTGTAGCAAGTGATTCACTCCCTCTCCCATTTCCGAAATTTACGGGTGACGCATGGAAAAAGAATGAGGCAAAATGGGTAGAATCGAAATAAAGCTGTCCCGTTTCATAGGTTTTGCATTCTAACTACATGAAGAAATTACTATTTGCCCTCGTTTTTACGGTTGCCTTGGGATACGCCAATGGCCAAGTTGAATCATTTCCTACGTTGGATTCGTTGTGTCAACAAGTGTTTGACGAAAATGGACCGGCAGCTGGAATAATGGTTTCGAAAGATGGGGCGAATGTCTATTCCTATTTTTCTGGCTTCGATGATATTGACCAGGCCATTCCTGCTTCCGACGGCACCGTATTCAGCATGGCCTCCATTTCCAAGCAATTCACCGCGGCCGGCATTTTTATCCTGAAAGAAAGAGGGATGCTCTCGCTAGACGATGATATCCGCATGCACTTTCCAGACATGCTTGCTTACAACAAAGAGCCTATTCGCATCAGTCATTTGCTGCATCATACCAGTGGAATTCGCAATTACAACGTCTTAGCTTATCTGGGTTCGAAAGAAGATGAAATCACGACCAATGAAGGAATTTACCGCCTGTTGTTGCGACAGCGTGGTGTGAGCAACAGGCCCAATGAGCGGATGCTGTATTCCAATTCGAACTATGTTTTGTTGGCGGAACTCATTGAGAAGGTTGCCAAAAAACCGTTCCATCAGTTTATGAGAGATGAGGTTTTTTTACCACTTGGTATGGACGCCGCTTTTTTTGTTTCAGATAGCATTAAAGCCAATCCAAGTGGGGTTTTACGGTATTATTTTGAAGGAGAAGAATACGTGAATCAGAATTCAAAGGCCCTTGTTGTTGGTCCGGGTGGAATGGGCTCCAACTTACCCGATTTACTCAAGTGGACAACGGTATTTGAAGGAGGACATTCCGGTTGGCCATCGCTTGGGGAGTTTTTAACTGAGCAACTTCCGTTATCTAACGGTGAAGAAAATTCGTATGCGAACGGCGTTTTCGTGAGTACGTACAAGGGATACCAAGTGGTGCATCATTCAGGGAGAACCAGGGGGTCCAGGAGTCAACTGATAAGTATTCCAGAATTGCGACTTTCAGTGGTGATTGGTGCAAATACCAACGCATTCAACGTAGTAGACCTGTCGTATGACGTGTTGGATTATTTCTTAGAAGATGATTCGATAGAAGAAGAGAAGCCATTTGAAGGGGTAATTAATTACGAACGTTTGCTGGGAACCTACCAAGAACAACATAGCGATTTAGCCATGACCATTTATTCTTCGAATGATACCTTGTACGCCAAGAGTTCATTCGGGAGAAACGGAGTTCCTCTTCGTCCAATAGGGCACTTTTTATTTGAGCGTTTTTCCACCGCGAGTGTTACCTATTCATTTCCTCCTTACTCAGAGGAGTATGACTTGTTGGTAGACTTCAATGGCGCTGCTTTCCGGTTTGAGAAAGTGGAAATGGTTAATCCTGAAAAAGTGGATTTATCACTGTATGAAGGAGCGTATTATTCATCTGACTTAGATCTGATTTACACCTTTCGCGTGAAGGATGATGCGTTGGTATTGTCCTTCGGAGAGCAAGACGACCTACCGCTTCACACATGCCGCAAAGATGAGTTCGGTTCTTTTGATAGAACAGTCTATGAATTTGGGTTTGATGCAGCAGGGGAAGCGCTCGGATTTGTGCTGGCATCTGAAGGAACCGTTTTTGGGATTCGATTCGAAAAAATTCGTTGACCCGCATGGTTCAATAGCCGTATCTTTCCGCTATGAAGTGGACTGTTATTTTCCTTTGTGCATTTTTTTCTGCGATCAATGTTTCAGCTCAGTTAACTGATGACGAAGCCAAGAAATTAAGTAGCAGAGCGTGGAAGTTGTTGGATTTAGGCAAACTTGATTCAGCAAAGATCGTGGTGGGTCAATTAGAGGAAACGTATGAGTTGAATGGAAATGCCTTCGCTTATTTGAATGCGCTTCAGATCAGGGGAGAAATGTATTACTGGACAGGCCAACATGATTCCGTTTTGTATTGGCACGAAGAAGCTTTGAAGTTTTCAGACGAGTTTGAAGAATGGAATGAGAAAGCCCATTGCCAAGTATCGCTAGGGTCCGTTTATTCACAATTAGGGAAGTCTGATGAGGCCCTATCTTATTTTGACGAGGCCTTGAAATACCGGTTGGAAGTGCAAGATACTTCTAACATCATGCACTTCTACATTAAGAAGGGATGGTTGAATGTGAACATTGACCGAATGGACGAGGCAATGGAGAACTGTCTTAAAGGCTTGAAATTAGCAGAGGAACAGCATGCTCATGCTTACATGGCTGATTTTTACACAACGATCGGAGTTATTCTCGAAAAGCAGGATGACCTTGACCAAGCGCTTGAATACGCACAAAAGGCAATTCCAGCGTACGAGGAGGCTGGTGATTATTTGGCAGCAGGAAGCGCTAAAATTAGTGTGGCCATTATTTACAAGAACCAACAGAAATATGAAGTGGCCAGGGCAATTTACACCGACATGTTGCCTTTTTACGAAAAAGAAGATTTCCCGATGGGTACCATGTCGGTTTTAGCGAATAAGACCGTTCCAACCAGATGCTTCGACTCGAAGAGCAATACAAAAGTGAGAAACAGGCAAAAGAGAATCTTCCTGTGTTCAGGGTTGGAAGCAACTTCATTTCAATTGGAATAAGTTCACCGGTATCGGCATCGCTTTCAAATGGGTCTTGTAATTGGATGAATCTGGTTGGTCCGCCTCCGCTGAAGCTTCGGCGGATGATAAGAGAAGGTTTATGATCAAGTGATTTGTACTTTGTTCTTCATTTTTTCTCCCAACTCCAAACTCACTCCGCCCAACTCTCTCTGTCCAAACTTCTGTACTGAATGGCCTCAGCTAAATGAGGCTGCTGTATGTCGGCACTGCACGCCAAATCAGCAATGGTACGCGCCACTTTTAAGATGCGATCGTACGCCCTAGCTGACAAGTTGAGGCGCTTCATGGCGTTTTTGAGCATTTCCCGACTGTCATTATCTATATCAGCATATTTCCTAATGTCGCTAGAACTCATTTGAGCGTTGGAATGGACGGCCGCATGATCTGCGAAACGAGCCTGCTGAACCAACCGTGCTTTGATCACACGCTCACGAATGTCCTTGCTGTTCACTTCTGAAGACGGACGGGTCAGCAATTCTTCGTAATCTACCGGAGTGACTTCAACGTGTAAATCAATGCGGTCTAGTAAAGGGCCCGATACTTTGTTGAGGTAGCGCTGCACGGCATCGCCATGGCAAACGCATTTTTTGATCGGGTGGTTGTGGAAGCCGCAAGGGCAAGGGTTCATGGCTGCTACTAACATGAAGCTGGCCGGATAATCTACGCTGAACCGGGCACGTGAAATGGTGACCACACGGTCTTCTAATGGTTGGCGAAGCACTTCAAGCACAGTTCGCTTGAATTCAGGGAGTTCATCTAGAAAAAGCACACCATTGTTCGCTAACGATATTTCCCCCGGTTGTGGCCAACCACCGCCGCCAACCAAAGCTACATCGCTCACAGTGTGATGAGGAGCTCTAAAGGGTCTGCTGGTTACCAGCGCATCATCTCGGCGAAGCCTGCCTGCGACCGAGTGAATTTTGGTCGTTTCCAACGATTCTGAAAGATTTAGTGGAGGAAGAATAGAAGGAAGTCTTTTGGCTAGCATGGTTTTGCCGGCTCCTGGCGGACCTATCAGAATCGCATTGTGTCCGCCGGCTGCGGCGATCTCAAAGGCGCGTTTAATGTTCTCTTGTCCTTTCACATCAGAAAAGTCGAACTGAAAATTCTCAATCCGCTCCTTGAACAATGCTTCCGTGTCAATTACCATGCGTTGTAACGGGACGTCCCCTTTCAAATGGGCAACAACTTGCGATAAATGTGCGGCGGGGTATACTTCAAGTCCTTCCACCATGGCCGCTTCGGGTCCGTTGACCTCAGGTAATATGAACCGCGTAAAACCTTCATCTTTCGCTTGCAGCGCGATGGGTAAAGCACCTTTTATGTAGCGCAAACTACCGTCAAGACTTAATTCGCCCATGATCATCGTTTTCTCCAGCGCCGAGGCAGGAAGTTGCTCGCTGGCTGCTAGCATACCTACCGCTAGCGGGAGATCATAGGCGGTTCCTTCTTTTCGGATATCAGCTGGAGCCATGTTGATGGTAATGGCTTTTCCAGGCCACTTAAGATTGGATTCCTCAATAGAAGTTTTGACGCGCTGTTGACTTTCTTTAACAGCATTGTCTGGTAATCCGACCATCATGAAGTTCACACCTTTGTCGATGCGCACTTCTATGGTCACGGTAGTAGCCGCAATGCCGTATATGGCAGCGCCGAACGTTTGGACGAGCATAGTAAATGAAGGATGTAGTGTTTATGTTAAGTAGCAAGCGCAGCCTACGAAGGCATGGTAGGATTACGCTTGGTGTCGTTCAATGTGGTCTATCAAGGAGTGGATAACCTTGATGTGTATTTCTTGGATGCGGTCTGCGTAACCATTCCAAGGTACCCGCACTTCTACATCGCACAATGAGGCGATCTTTCCGCCGTTTTTCCCCGTCAAACCAACCACCGTAATTCCCTTGGCTTTGGCAGCTTCTGCGGCTTTGATCACATTTCCTGAGTTGCCGCTTGTTGTAATGGCTAGCAGCACATCACCCGTTCGGCCAATTCCTTCGACATAACGAGAAAACACATGGTCATAACCGTAGTCGTTTCCAACACAACTCATGTGCGAAGGGTCAGAGATGGAGACAGCTCCTAAAGCCGGACGATTCTCGCGGTACCTGCCTGATAGCTCTTCTGCGAAGTGCATGGCATCACACATGGATCCGCCGTTCCCGCACGACATTATTTTGCCGCCGTTCGCGAGCGACTTAACCATGACGTCGCCTGCGTTAGCGATGGCTTGAAGGTTGTTGTTGTCGTTCAAAAAATCGGTCAAGACTTTGTGCGCCTCTTCGAAATGTTGTTTGATGTTCGTTGTGCTCATGATTCCTCGAAGGTGGGACAAAATGAGGTGTTACCAAAAAAAATGGACGAGTAATTTGTGGGCGTACTGGTTTGTTTTGTGGATGTTCCGCCTGCGCCAAGGCTTCGGCAGATTCTGTAGGTAGAAAATGGTATGAAGAGATGAGGGTATAGTGGTACTGACGTTCCGCTAACAAGCGCCCACAAATTAATTCAGGACGACCGTAAAATTGATGTTGGGGGTGTTGGTTGAGTGCGGAGCTTTGCACAGGGAAGGGGCTGGTGATATCCTGGTACTAACTTAAGTTATCTATTAGATTGGTCCCAGCTTTTGCAAAGGGGCATTTAAACCCAATCTTGATCACACTCTTCAAAGATAGAAAGGGATCCAAAAGCAGTCCAATGCATCCCAGACACGGACGCCCCGCTCGTGCGCGTCCGCCCAACAAAAAAAAACGGACAACCTTCTCAGGTCATCCGCTTTCAATTAGTAAGCATTCGCTCTTACTTAAATTTCGCAATTCCTTCTTCGAGGAATTTCTTGAATACTTCTACGTCAGGATCGTATGATGCGCTACCGTTCAAGGCGTTTCCGTCGTGGTCTTCTAACACATAATACGGTTGTGCGTTGGTGTTGTATTTAGAGGCCTGCATATATGACCACTTGTTACCAACCGTTTTTATCTTGAAGTCTTTGCCACCATATTCTTCAACGCGCTGCTCGTCTTCAGGAAGATCGATGCGCTCATCAACGTAAAGTGATACCAAAATTACCTCTTGGGTAATCAGCTCCGCAATAGCAGGATCGGGCCACACTGTCTCTTCCATCTTTCTGCAGTTAACGCACGCCCAACCAGTATAATCCACTAGCAAGGGTTTGTTCTGCTTTTTCGCCTCAGCCAATGCCAAGTCATAGTCCATGAATTCAGCTTCCACGTGATGCTCCGGTGGATTTTCAGCATAGAACATCGGTGGTGGGAAACCTGAAATAATTTTAAGAGGAGCCCCTGTCAATCCTGGGATCATATAAATCGTCAGCACAAAGAAGAGCAATCCGAACATGAAACGAGGTGTGCTTACTTTTTCAATTTTCGAATCGTGAGAGAAGCGAATAAAGTTGAAAAGATACAAGGTCATGACGGTCGTGATCGCAATCCAAATGGCAATAAACAATTCGCGCTTCAGCAAACCTGCTTGCCATACCAAATCAGCGTTTGATAGGAACTTGAAAGCGAAGCCAATCTCTAGCAAACCGAGAACAACCTTTACTGAATTCAACCAGCCTCCAGATTGCGGTAAGCTGTTTAGCCAACCAGGGAAGGCAGAGAACAACATGAATGGAAGAGCAAGTGCCAATGAGAATCCGAACATAATGGTTGCTGGGCCTCCATAACCACCTTGCGCGGCTCCTGCAAGTGCAGAGCCTACAAGTGGACCTGTGCATGAGAACGATACAATAGCAAGCGTTGCGGCCATGAAAAAGATACCTGCAACTCCTCCCTTGTCAGAAGCTGAATCCGCTTTGTTCGCCCATGAAGCAGGAAGTGTGATTTCGAACGCACCCAAAAAGGATAATCCAAAGACTACCAATAGGGCGAATAAGAATAAGTTAAACCAAGGGTTGGTAGAGAATGCGTTCAATGCATCCACTCCGAAAATAGCTGTTAAAAGAAGCCCAAGTCCGGTGTAAATGAAAATGATGAAAAACCCATAAAGTAGCGCATTTCGAATCCCTTGTGATTTTGTTTTTGACGTCTTCGTGAAGAAGCTTACCGTCATGGGGATCATCGGGAACACACACGGTGTCAACAACGCTGCAAACCCCAATCCAAATCCTAGGAAGAATAGCGTCCAAATCCCTTGTTCCTCTTCTTCTTCACCTGTTGAGTTGGTGTCGTTTGTTTCTTCGGAGGACTCACTGTGCTCTCCAGAACCACCCTCATGCATGTCACATGGTGGACGTGGTCTATCCGGACAGTAGTTCATGTCGGCTGGTAAATCTGTTGCGCTTGCCAAAGAGAATTCAAAGTCCAAGTCTTCAGGTGGTAAGCATTTCGAAGGGTCACAAACCATAAAAGACACAAACCCTTTGATGGTATCGGCACTTGGATCTACTACTTTAACGTGTTGGTGGAAGGTTGTTGTCCCCTCATAGAAGTTCAGATCCATGGCGAAATTCGGATCGTACTCAGTCAACATTTGGTTTTCGCACTCAATAACACCGTCTACGAATTCAATAGTGGTGTTTTCTTCAAAGCTAAACCAGAGTGGTAATGGACCTTCGTCTCCATCTAATACCTGCGAATAAATGTGCCAGCAATCTTCGATTTCGGCCTTAAATACAAGGTCATACTCGTTTTCAGCTGTTTTGTACGTGGTGAACTCCCATTCTACAGGATCAAAAATTTGGCCCGTTACTTGGGATGAAATGGCTAGATAGGAAACCAATAATAAAAATACCGATTTAATTCTCAACATGGGTTCTGTTAGTTGTGTTCTATCAAATATACCTATAACTAGGTGTTTGAGTTGTTTCTGACTAATCCTAAAATTGGATTCCTAAATTAGCTCAAGCTCTTCCCCTACCTTCAATTTAAATCTTCTTCGCGCTAGCCAAGTAGTTAAATAAAAGAATGGTGTGTCAAAAGCGGCCACCAACATCTTAAACAGAAATCCGTTGAGTAAGAGTGTCCAAAACAAGGCCCATTCAATTTCACCAAGCAGGCAAAGTAAAGCAATGACCGTAAAAGTATCGATTAATTGAGAGGTGATGGTAGAAAAATTATTTCGAATCCATAGGTGCCTTCCCTTGGTAAGCTTCTTCAGGTAGTGGAAGACGCGAATGTCTACAAACTGAGCTATCAGGTAAGCGCACATGCTAGCACCTACTGCTAGGGCGGTTTGCCCAAAAACGTGGTCGAACTGGCCATCTGAAACAGGCGACCAAGAAGCTGCGGGCGCTGCTCCAGCAACCCAAATGATGAGCAGTACGAACAAGGAAGATAGCAAGCCGGCTACTACAATTTGGTTGGCACGTTTTGCACCAAACAATTCGGAGATCAAGTCGGTAAGCAAGAAAGTAATTGGATACGGTAATATGCCCACGCTTTGTTCAAAGGTGTAAAAGTCCTCTGAAAAGACGGTCCAGGTGAAGAACTTTCGAAAAATAAGGTTGCAAGAAACAAGACTGGCAATGAATAATGCCCCCAGAATTAGGTAAAGCCTGAAGGCGGACTCACGGTCTTTTGTACTCAATTGCGCCATGGCGCGAAGGTACGAACAAAGTTAATTTGCGCTCAGTAGTTCAACTTGACAAATACAGCGAATAGGAATACGTATGTTTTTCTCCAGATGAACCATGCGGTCTCCGATGGCAACAATGCGACTTGAAATAGGGAAGCAGTAATGGGAAGATTCTATCCAAAGCACCACGTGCTGCTCTTTCATGGTTTCCAAAGAGATGGCGGTGAATAATTTTCGGCTTCGTTTGCGCTGGGCAATGGCAGAAGGTAAAACGTCTATGTCTGAATATTTCATTCCAGAAAGGAACGCCCTGGTAACAGGGTGGTGAATAAGAAAAGGTGTCATGGTATTAAGTCGTTAGGTGGTTAGGTAAACGACCGTAAATGGTAAAGGTTTCAAATTTCACTGACACATTGTATGCGGAAGGTCTTACGCGTCGTCTTGGTGATTTTGTGTTTATCACTGACTTTCAGTCCGATAGCCCAAAGAATGTCGTCTCCACTTTGTAGAACGTAGACGTGCTCTTTTTCAACGGTTGTTAGTTTTTGCTGCGTAATAATATCGCTCAATTTCTGGCTTCCAGTCATACCCAACGGGGTCATTTTGTCGCCATGTGCCCATTTTCTCAGTACCAATGGAAAGGTTAGTTGTTCCATGTCAAATGCGACCGAAAGATGTTTTCCCATTTTGGGAATCGAGCAGTCTGAACTCTGCTCAATGATTAAATGTAGCGGTGCGTGAATTTCTGGTGTGCCCTCTAGAATGTGGATGCCAGGCTGTTTTATGCTGGCAAGCGGACGAATTTGAAGTGAATCACGTTCACGAATGATGCGGTGCGAATTGGAGTAAATGGTTTTTCCTACTTGCGCATCAATGAGGTGAAGAGCTTCGTCAACTCTTCGTCCAGGAAAACCATTGCCCGGCAGAATGTGCAATAGTAGCAACCTTGAAAACGGCATTTCTTTAAGGTCTGCGATGTTCAATTCCAGTCCGTCTTTACCCAGTTCAAGCATGCCGCTTTCCAGTTCAGCAATGAATTGGTCTAGAATGTAGCCGGCCTCTGAAAAGGCTGCTATTTGACGAATGACATTGTTCTTAAATCCGGGTCGAATGTCTTCAAGCAACGGAATGACTTCGTTTCGAATGCGGTTGCGCGTATAGTCTGCCGATGCATTGCTTTTGTCGGTGCGAAAGGGAACTTGTTGCGCATCGAGGTAAGTGAGGATTTTTTCTTTAGGGGCGAAGAGAAGCGGGCGAACGACATCGCCGCTAACGGGAGGTATCCCTGTAAATCCTGACCAGCTGCTTCCGCGCATCATGTGCCACAAATGCGTCTCTACTTGATCGTCTCGATGATGAGCGGTGGCAATTGCGGTGGCTTTTATTTCAGCCTGAAGATGGTCAAACCACATGTAGCGAAGTCTGCGCGCTGTAGCTTGAATGCCCTGATTGGTTTCTTCTGAGATCGACTTCGTGTCGAATTTTTTGACGTGCACTTCGATCCCCAGTGATTCACCCCAGTTAACCACCAATGCTTCGTCTGCATCTGAATCTTCGCCCCGTAATTGAAAGTTGCAATGGGCCAAGCAGATGTTCATTCCGCTCTTATGCAGCAAATGTGCGAGCGCCATGGAGTCTGGTCCACCGCTGCAAGCAACAATGGTGAAGTCGTCGCTTCCTAGAAGCCTAGTGGTGGCAAGATGTTGCTGAAATTCGAGTAGCATTAGTGTAACGATCTAAAAAGTGCTTCTGCTTTGAGTAAGCACTCTTCGTATTCTTTTTCGGGCTCTGAAAGCGCGGTAATGGCGCCTCCTACTTTCGCTGAAAGATAGTGCGATTGCGCGTTATATAGAAGGCTTCTGATCACAACATTGAAATCGAAATCTCCATTGGGGTCAATGTAGCCCACGCTTCCTGAGTAAAGCCCGCGTCGTTCAACCTCATAACGATCAGTCAGTTGCATAGCGCGTACTTTTGGTGCGCCTGTCATGCTGCCCATTGGAAAGGTGGCTAAAAGTGTATCGGCGAAGTCCGTTTCTTCATCTACTTGGGCGGTAACGGTAGAAATCATCTGGTGCACGGTTTCGAACGAGTGAATTCCGCACAATTCTTCCACTTTCACGCTTCCTTTTTGGGCGATTTTACTCAAGTCGTTTCGCACCAAATCAGTAATCATGATGTTTTCTCCGCGTTCTTTCACGTCGGTTCGAAGTGCTTCTTTCAGTAAGGCGTCTTCCGCTTCGTCTTTTCCTCGCCTGATGGTGCCCTTGATGGGTTCGCTGATTAATTTCGTCCCTGCTTTCTTAATATATCGTTCGGGGGATCCGCACAACAAGTAGCTGTCTTCGTGTTTTAGAAAGACCGAAAAAGGAGCTTTGGTCAAGTGGTGCAATGAAAGGTAGGTGCCGAAGGGTTCTATTGGGTGGTTTTCGCTGTAGAAGTCTTGGCAGAAATTGATCTCGTAAATGTCGCCGCGCTGAATATGTTCCTGAAGCGTTCTAATTGCTTGCAGGTATTCTTCTTTGGTAATGCGGGGCGAAAGTGTGCCTGTTGAAGTTTGGTGGTTCGGGAGGTCTTTTTTTAACGCGTTTACTACCTCGTGGCAATCAGGTTGGTCGTTCCCTGAAAGCACCGTCAGTTCTCCTTTTTCAACGGAGATAACAATACGAGGGACGAAGAAATGAAGATCTGGGAAGCCAATGGGGTCTGGCAGCGGAGTCTCTAAATCTTCCAAGGCGTTTTTCACATCATAAGAGATCCATCCAAATTTCCATCCCTTTTGTTTCTTGATGAAGTCTTTTAGTTTGACAATATCTTCTCTTGTGGGGTTGCGAAAGCTTTGGTGTTCTTTTTGGCCAATGGCAAGCAAGGATCTGCTCTCTCTCAATCCGTCATGCAGGTAGAGGCATGTTGAATCGGTAAGATTGGAGAGGTTCGGAAGAATGGTTTTTCGTCCCAATTCGAAACTGTATTCCCAAAATGGAAAAATCCCAATTTGGTGATTGTCTTAAAATATTGATTTGCAGTGCCTTTTATTCAATTAGCCGCTTTGGTATGTATGTTGCTAAGTTTGAACCGGACTCTCACTGGTAGTCAAAGATAACCGATAGCCAGGAGTTTATTTCAGATGATTAGCTCGATGAAGGTTCCTAACGTGGAGCCTTTATCTCTTTTAAACTTATAATCTTTTGCGGATAATTCCCTCCAGTCCATCAACCCAATAGTCTTCACTATTCAGCGATTTCACCAAATGTAGTTCCTCACCACCGTGTTCTTCGAATATTTCGAGGTACTCACTTCCAATTTCCACGGTCGTTTCAAGACAATCAGCTACAAAAGCCGGTGAGAACACCAGAATTCGTTTCTTTCCTTCCTTCCCCAATTCTTCAACGACTTCATCACTAAACGGACGAAGCCATTTTTTATCTAGTCGAGATTGAAAGCAAACGGTGTAATGATCTTCAGGTATATTGAGTTTCTTAGCAAGAGCCCGAGTTGTTGCGTAACAAGTGGCCTTGTAGCAGAACTTATTCTCTTCATTGATTTCCTCTTCACACGAGTGATTTGAACATTGCCTGTCTTCGTATACCTTGTCTACTTGACGTTCCGGCAATCCGTGGTAGCTAAACAAAATCTTGTCGTAACTAGTGAGGTCAAACTCTTGTGCTCTTTTGACGAAAGCATCTAAGTACCCATCATCATCCCAGAACTGACTGATGACGGTTACTTCAGGAATAACATACCATTTCGCAATAAGCTCCATGGCTTCTTGCATTGTTGATCCGGTTGAAGCAGAAGCATATTGCGGGTACAATGGAACCACTACAATGCGGTCGTAATTGTCCAAATTCATTTTGTCCAATACGCTTTTCATGGATGGACTTTGATAGCGCATGGCCATCTCTACCGTAATTTCATCCCCTTTGAAACGCTCTTGGAGCTTGTCTTTCAAAGCCAACGCATGCAACAAAAGAGGTGACCCTTCGTCGGTCCATACTTTCTTGTATTCTTTCGCTGATTTGAATTTTCTGGTCGGCGCAATAATGCCATTCACAAGAATTTTTCGTCCCAGCCAAGGGATGTCAATAACCCTTCCGTCTCCTAAGAATTCACGTAGGTACCTTCCAACTGCACTCGGGGTTGGCGCATCAGGCGTTCCCAAGTTGATGATCAAAATTCCTGTTTTCATATGTACTACCCAACAGTCAAAACTGCAGTTGGTTCATTAGATATGTAGTGCTCTGTTATCAGTGGCCGCAAGAGCCGCTTCTTTAAGTGCTTCTGTGAAGGTTGGGTGAGCGTGACTCATGCGAGAAATATCTTCTGCAGAAGCTCGAAATTCCATAGCAACAACCGCTTCAGCAATCATGTCTGCTGCACGTGGACCGCACATGTGTACTCCTAAAATCTCATCCGTTTCTTCGTGTGCAAGCACTTTTACAACCCCATCGGTGTCCATACTTGCTCTGGCTCTACCGCTGGCTTTGAACGGAAATGAACCTACTTTGTATGGCGTTTTGTTCTCTTTTAGTTGCTCTTCTGTATAACCAACACTTGCTACCTCTGGCCATGTGTAAACCACACCTGGGATCAGTAAGTAATTAATGTGTGGCTTTTGTCCGGCCATGTACTCTGCCACCAAAATTCCTTCTTCTTCAGCTTTGTGAGCGAGCATTGCTCCTTTGATCACATCGCCAATGGCGAAGATTCCTTTTGTAGAAGACTCCAAGTGTTCATCAACTTCGATTCTACCTCTATCGTTAACTTTTACACCTGCATTTTCAAGTCCAAGGTTGTCAGTGTATGGACGTCTTCCAACGGCTACTAAGCAGTAATCGGCTTTCAATACTACTTCCTTTCCTTTTTTGTCGTCTGCTTTGACCGTAACGCTTCTAGAAGTTCCAGTAACCTCTTTCACCTTATGGCTCGTCAACAATTTAACGCCCATTTTTTTCATGGAACGTCCTAGTTCTTTCCCCATGCTTCTATCCATGGTAGGGATAATGCTGTCCATGTATTCCACAATGGTTACCTCGCAGCCTAGACGTGCATATACAGATCCTAACTCAAGACCAATTACGCCTCCGCCAATGACAACCATTTTGGAAGGGACTTTCTTCAATTCCAAGGCTTCAGTTGACGTAATAATGCGCTTTTTGTCGATCTTGATGAACGGCAATGTTGCTGGTTTAGAGCCAGTGGCAATGATTACTTTGCTCGCTTCAATTTCTTCTTTCGAACCGTCTTCTTTGGCAATTTCGATCTGTGTAGCTGATTTGAAAGATCCATGTCCGTGTAGCACATCGATTTTGTTCTTCTTCATCAAGAAGTCAATTCCGTCTGTAGTCTGCTTCACTACTTCGCCCTTTCTCTTGATCATCTGAGGCATGTCAACCGCCAGCTTTTCGAGCTTAATACCGTGCGTTTCGAACTGCTCTTTGGCTTGATGGTAATGTTCAGAAGAGTCAAGTAGCGCCTTCGAAGGAATGCACCCTACGTTCAAGCAAGTTCCACCAAGAGTAGAATAGCGTTCAATAATTGCGGTTTTCAATCCGAGTTGTGCGCAACGAATAGCTGCTACATATCCGCCAGGTCCAGAGCCAATAACGGCTACATCATATTTTGCCATGAGGTTTATCTATTTCCGACTTCAAAGTTATGAAACCCACAAGAACGGAAGGCAGGTTTGGGCTTATTTCACATCTCCTTGATGCAGATTTTTGTTTCTTTGCAGCTTGGCCTTCATTGAGGGCTGAGCACAAGCGCCTGAAAACACATGTGGACATCCTTAGCTTCTTACATTCTTCGATATAGACTTCCAATATTAATTATCCTGGTTGTCATCACTGCATTCATGGGCTGGAAGGCGCAAGACGTGCGAATGAGCTACAAATTTGGTGGCTTACTACCGAAAGATGATCCAACCTCGTTGGCTTACGCAGACTTTATCGAGAATTTCTCAGAAGACGGCAATGTTATCGTAATTGGGGTCGAAGACGAAGCGCTTTATACCATTGATAATTTTTCGAAGTGGTATGAATTAGGCCAAGATGTCAAGAAAATTCAGGTATATCCAGAATTGAATTCAGAAGGAATTCCAGCAATTGACTCGGTATTCTCCATCGGACAGTCTTATACCATTGTTCGAGATGATTCACTCCAACAATTCGATTTTCAGCGAATCTTTAGTCGAATGCCGCGCTCCCAAGCAGAGCTAGATTCAGGGTTAGCTATCGTCAGATCACTTCCGTTTTACGAAGGGCTGCTCTACCAAAATGAAGATCCTTCAACCTTGATGATGGTTTTCGTCAATGCTGCGCTCTTTAATTCTGAAAATAGGGGCGAATCTGTGGAGAATATCCTGGCTAAAGTAGATGCCTTTGAGGTCGAAACAGGTTTAAAGACACATATTTCTGGATTGCCGTACATCCGCACGGCCATGACCACCAAAGTGAAAGGAGAGCTGAAATTGTTTGTGTTATTGGCTGCCCTCGTTACCGCAATTTTGCTCTTGCTATTCTTCCGCAATTTTGGTGTGATGCTGGTTTCTATGCTCGTAGTGGGCATTGGTGTAGTGTGGTCCATGGGGATTATCGCCATGTTCGATTACCCGATTTCAATGCTCATGGGCTTGATTCCTCCGCTCATGATTGTCATTGGAGTCCCCAATTGCATCTACCTCCTCAATAAATACCATGCCGAGTATAAAAAGCACGGCAACAAAGCAAAGTCGCTCACCCGCGTCATTCACAAGGTTGGGAACGCAACATTTTTGACCAACGCTACCACAGCCATGGGGTTTGCTACGTTCATGTTCACCCATTCTGACATCCTGAAAGAATTTGGTGTGATCGCCTCCATTAACATCTTGGCGGTATTCGTAATTTCGCTGGTAACCATCCCTACCATCTTCAGCTACCTGCCTCCTCCAAAGAGAAAGCATGTTCGTCACCTCGATAGAAAGTGGGTGTTTCATGCTGTCAATAAGCTGGTGGCAATTGTTACCAATAAGCGAAAGCCTGTGTACGTGGTGACCATCATTTTGATGTTGCTCGGATTCTACGGGATTAGTCGTGTAGAAACAACAGGAAACGTAGTAGATGACCTCCCACAGGACGATCGTGTCATCACAGATTTGCAGTGGTTTGAGTCTCGTTTCAACGGTGTAATGCCGTTCGAAGTAATTATTGATACCCGCCGAAACGGACAAGTTCTGAAGTCGCGAAACCTCAAGCGCATGGAGAAAATGCAAACGCTTTTGGGGGAATACGAGCAGTTCAGTAAATCGCTTTCTATTGTAGACGCGGTCAAATTTGGGAAGCAGGCATTTTACGCCGGTGATCCGGCCAAGTATGCGCTGATGAACAGACAAGAACAGTCGTTCATAGGACCTTACTTTCAGAGCGAATATGAAACAGGGGGGATCGAAAAGACGTTTATGGATGAGGACCGAAGACGCACGCGCATTACTTCGCAAGTAGCTGATATCGGAACGAAAGAAATGGCGGCCCTCCTTGGAGAGTTGCGCCCCCGAATTGACTCCATTTTCAATCCGTCAGCTGCTCGAGTGGACAGCACCTTTAACGCTGCCAAAACACCTGAAGAGCTGCATGCCTTTTTAGGGGAATACGAAACTTTTGCAGACAGTGCTTACAATTACTTGGCGGCTTCAGGAGCGGTCAAATCAGCATGCGAAGACCCATTGGCTTGCCTGCGTGAAGTGACAGATATGGTTGCGTTGAATGAGGCCATTTCAAACAGTATTGATGCTACACGAACCAAGGTGACTTTGACAGGTACGAGTATCGTGTTTCTTGAAGGCACGAGCTACATGGTAAAGAACTTATTCATAAGCTTGTTGCTTGCTATATGTGTGATTGCAGCCATCATGGCGCTGCTTTTCCGCTCACTGAGAATGGTCCTTATTTCGCTCGTTCCGAATATGATCCCGTTGATCTTCACGGCAAGCGTCATGGGCTACTTTGGGATTGCTATCAAGCCTTCCACCATTCTTGTCTTTAGTATTGCTTTCGGAATTTCGGTTGATGATACCATTCACTTTTTAGCGAAGTACCGTCAAGAATTGAGAAACAAAGCATGGAACATTCGCGAATCTGTGCTACTCGCTGTGAAAGAAACGGGCGTGAGTATGATGTACACTTCGGTGGTTCTCTTTTTCGGTTTCGGAATGTTCTCCGCCTCTGAGTTTGATGGAACACGCGCCTTAGGAATCCTGGTTTCGATGACCCTTTTGGTAGCAATGTTCTCTAACTTGGTAGTGTTACCCTCACTTTTGTTGAGCTTCGAAAGATGGTTGACTACGAAGGCTTTCAGCGAGCCTTTCCTCGTTATTATTGACGAAGAGGAAGACATTGAGTTGGAAGAACTAGAGGTTCGAAGAGGGGAAACGGGAGCTTAATTTTCACGACCGTTTGAAATTCGCCACCTTAGAGGTCTCGTCGTGTAAAGCACAACTATGAAAGGAATCATTTTAGCGGGTGGAAGTGGAACTCGACTCTATCCCATTACCAAAGCAGTTAGTAAGCAGCTCATGCCTGTTTACGACAAGCCCATGATTTACTATCCACTATCTACTTTGTTGATTAGTGGAATCAGAGAAATACTCATTATTTCCACCCCAGAAGATTTACCCGGTTTTCAGCGTTTGTTGGGCGATGGTTCTTCGCTAGGGTGTTCATTCACTTATGCCGAACAACCAGAACCGAATGGTTTGGCCCAAGCCTTTGTAATTGGCGAGTCTTTCATCGGGAAAGACAAGGTCGCACTCATCCTTGGAGACAACATCTTCTATGGCAGAGGCTTCGGTAAAATCCTTCGTGAAAACACAGACGTAGATGGTGCGTTGGTTTACGCTTACCACGTAAGAGATCCTGAACGATACGGAGTGGTAGAGTTCGATGATCAAAACAAAGCCATCAGCATTGAAGAGAAACCCACTGCGCCAAAATCGAACTATGCGGTCCCAGGATTGTATTACTACGATAATGACGTGATTGAAATCGCGAAGAACTTGTCTCCTAGCGCACGAGGTGAATATGAAATCACCGATGTGAACAGGGAATACTTGAGACGAAACAAGCTTCAAGTAGCTAAAATGACAAGGGGCACGGCTTGGTTAGACACCGGTACCTTCCCATCTTTGATGCAGGCCGGACAGTATGTTCAAGTAATTGAAGAACGTCAAGGGTTGAAAATTGGATGCATTGAAGAAATCGCATGGAGAATGGGTTTCATCACTGACGAAGAAGTGAAAACATTGGCCGAGCCACTACGAAAAAGCGGTTACGGCGAATACCTGTTGGAGCAGTTAAGGCATCCTGAGTAATACAATGGAAGTAGTGAAGACAACACCAGAAGAACTCCTGAAAGGATATAAAGAGCGCATTGAATCGCTGCTCTTCAATGGAAATTCCAATGATAAAGTAAAGGGCCTGTACGAGCCTATTGAATACTTGCTTCAAATTGGAGGAAAGAGATTACGCCCATGCATGGTTCTCGCTGGCTGTGAAGGCATTGGTGGGAATCCAGAAGACGCACTCCACGCGGCATTGGCCATTGAAGTGTTTCATAATTTTAGCCTCATGCATGACGACATCATGGATGATGCACCCCTGCGTAGAGGTGAAGTGACAGTGCATGAAAAATGGAACGCGAATGCCGCTATTCTGAGTGGAGATGCCATGCTTGTTCAGGCGTATCAATACTTGGCGAAATCTTCGCCCCAACACTTGCCTAAGCTATTGACTTTGTTCAATACAACAGCTATTGAAGTGTGTGAAGGTCAGCAACTTGATATGGAGTTTGAAACACGAACAGACGTTGAAATTGAGGAATACATGGAAATGATTCGCCTCAAAACATCAGTGCTTCTTGCGGCTTCTATTCAAATGGGAATGATCATTGGCGGTGCTTCTGAAGAGCAGCATTTGCTCGGTTATGAGTTTGGGTTGGAAGCCGGACTCGCTTTCCAGCTTCAAGATGACTACCTAGATGCCTTTGGTGATCCAACAAAATTTGGAAAGCAAATAGGAGGGGACATTCTCAGCGATAAGAAAACGCATCTTTACCTCACGTGTAGGGCCAATGCCTCATCGTCTCAGTTAGCGCAACTTGATAAATGGGTAGGAAAAACAGCTTCGCCCCAAGAAAAAATTGAAGAAGTGAAAGCACTGTTTGTAGAAACGGGCGCAGCCAACGTGCTTCAAGAGCAAATGCGTTTTCATTATGATAAAGCATTGAGTGCATTGAGCAAATTGAAGCTAACTGATGAAGGAAAACAGTTGTTTAACTTTCTGGCAGAATTGGTTCATATCAGAAACGTGTAACGAATGGAGGACCTCATCCCACTTCATCAGTTTCCCGAAGGGACGTCCCAAGCACATGTGCTCGTTCAAACAGCGGCTCAATTGAACAAAGATTTAGGAGGGGAATGGATTCGAATGGAACAAATTCCAACCGATGCAGATGCCGCTTGGCTGTTCAACGAAGTGCAATCATTAGTAAATGAACTTTTTACCTCAGATAGGTCGAAATTATCGCAACTCCTGTACCGTGTTGACGTAAGTGAGCACGAAGTAAAACGCGTAATGGAAACAGAAGAGATGGAACATGTAGGTGACCAATTGGCGGCAATGCTTGTCAAACGGGAAGTACAGAAGGTTTTATTTCGTCTGAAAATCAAGGCAGGAACTGACTTGTAGGTCGGTTATACTTGTTAACTTTGTAATACAAATCGAATTTTAGCATATCCGCATGGATAACTATTCTTACCTGAGTAATGCTGACGTAGATGCACTTGACGAGCTCTACCAACAGTACCGTAAAGACCCTGAATCTGTTGATTTCGGGTGGAAGAAGTTCTTTGAGGGCTTCGATTTCGCACAAATCAACTACGAAGAAGGAGGAGCAATTCCTGAAAATGTTCAGAAGGAGTTCAAAGTTCTGAACCTAATCGATGGTTATCGTTCTAGAGGTCACCTCTTTACGTTGACCAATCCTGTTCGTACCAGAAGACAATATTCTCCAGATCTTTCAATTGGCAATTTCGGCTTATCTGATAGTGATCTAGGAACCTCTTTTGAGGCTGGAGAAGAAATCGGTATTGGAAAAGCTACGTTGAAAGATATCATTGCTCATCTTGAAAGCACGTATTGCCAGCACATCGGTATCGAATACACATACATCCGCCATCCGGAACGTGTTGAGTGGATTCGTAATAAAATTGAGCTCAAAAACAGGCCGCAACTTTCGAAAGATGAAAAGATGCAGGTCTTCAAGAAATTGAATCAGGCCACTGTATTTGAGCAGTTCCTACAGCGAAAGTTCGTAGGGCAAAAACGTTTCTCTATTGAAGGGAACGAAAGCATTGTTGCTGCCCTTGATGACTTGGTTGAATCGGGGTCGAAAATGGGAGTGAAAGAGTTCATTGTTGGAATGGCTCACCGAGGTAGATTGAATACTTTGGCGCACATTTTTGGAAAGCCCTATGAAGAAATTTTCGCTGAATTCGAAGGGAAGGACTACGATGAGGATGACGGCTTTGACGGGGATGTGAAATACCACCTTGGTTACAGCACAGATGTGATTGCGGACTCTGGTGAAAAAGTGCACTTGACACTAACGCCTAACCCATCACACCTTGAAGCGGTAGATCCGGTAGTAGAAGGACTCACCAGAGCGAAAATCGATCATTACCTCAACGACGAAAAAGCAATTGTACCTATTCTTATTCACGGTGATGCGGCCATTTCAGGTCAAGGAATCGTTTACGAAGTGGTACAAATGGCACAATTGGATGGCTACAGAACTGGTGGAACGGTTCACATTGTGGTCAACAACCAAATTGGCTTCACCACGAATTACCTCGATGGTAGAAGTTCAACTTATTGCACAGACGTTGCGAAAGCAACACTTTGTCCTGTGTTCCACGTGAATGCAGATGACGCGGAAGCCGTTATTCAGGTAATGAGAATTGCTTTGGAGTATCGTCAGACATTTAGTCGCGATGTGTTTATCGACCTCTTGGGGTATCGAAAATACGGGCACAACGAAGGAGATGAGCCTAAGTTCACTCAGCCTAAATTGTACAAGGCGATTGGGAATCATCCAACACCACGAGACATTTACTTCCAGAAGTTGAAGGCAGAAGGAGTGCTTTCAGAGGAGGAAAGCGATAAAATGCGTAAAACGTTAGAGGTTGAATTGGATGCGAAATTTGACGCTTCAAAGAAAATTTCAAAGGCGCACGTGAAGCACTTCTTGGAAGAAACCTGGAAAGGATACGATTCAGCTGTACCTTCTGATTTTGATGATTCTCCAGAAACCGGAGTAGCGAAAAAGAAATTGGTGGAATTGGCAGAGAAACTTGCTCAACTCCCTGAAGGAAAGAACGTTTTCAGAAAGACGAAGAAGCTAATGGCTGATCGTTTGAAAATGGTGAAAGAAGATAGATTGGATTGGAGTATGGGCGAATTGCTAGCCTATGCTACGTTGCTCAATGAAAAGCATCCTGTGCGCGTTTCAGGACAAGATGTGGAAAGAGGAACGTTCTCTCACCGTCATGCCGTTGTAAAAACGGAAGATGACGAAGAAGAGTACATCTCATTAAACAATTTGAGCAAAGACCAAGCGAAGCTCTCCATTTACAACTCGTTGTTGAGTGAATATGGTGTACTCGGCTTCGATTATGGTTACGCTTTTGGGACACCAGATGGGTTAACGGTTTGGGAAGCACAGTTCGGAGATTTCTTCAACGGTGCACAAATCATGATTGACCAATTCATCACTGCAGCCGAAGACAAATGGAAAACCATGAATGGTTTAACGATGTTCTTGCCTCACGGTTATGAAGGGATGGGTTCTGAGCACTCGAGCGGACGTATGGAGCGTTTCCTACAGCAGTGCGCTGAGTACAACATGCAAGTGTGTAATCCAACCACACCTGCCAACCACTTTCACTTGTTGAGAAGACAGGTGAAACGTTCATTCAGAAAGCCACTGGTAGTTTTCACACCGAAGAAACTTCTGCGTTACCCTAAAGCTGTGAGTAAAATGGCTGAGTTGGCGAAAGGAAGTTTCCAAGAAGTAATGGACGATGCATTTGTGAAGGCAAAAGAGGTGGATACCATTGCTCTTTGCTCAGGTAAAATATACTACGACCTGTTGGAGTATAGAGAAGCAAACAACATTGGATCTGACATTGCTCTTGTGCGTTTGGAACAGCTTTATCCGTTCCCACAAAAGCAAATTGAAGCCATCATTAAGAAGTACGGGGCGAAAAAACGTTTTGTTTGGATTCAAGAAGAATCAGAGAACATGGGCGCTTGGACGTACATGTTGAGTTCATTGTACCGAACAGACTTGCCAATTAAATTGGAAGTGATTGCACGATCTTCTAGTGGTAGCCCTGCAGCAGGATCGCCAGTGATCCATAAACAAAGACATCAAACACTCATTGAAAAGTTGTTCTCTTACAGTAAAGTGAACGCTTAATAACATTAAAAACCCCATTCCATGTCAGTATTGGAAATGAAAGTCCCTAGTCCGGGCGAATCGATATCAGAAGTTGAAATTGCTGCTTGGTTAGTAGCAGATGGAGACTGGGTTGATAAAGATCAGACCATTGCCGAAGTAGATTCAGATAAGGCAACACTCGAATTGCCGGCGGAAGCCGCTGGGGTCATTACGCTCAAGGCGGAAGAAGGTGATGTGGTTGCTGTTGGACAGGTAGTTTGCCTGATTGATACTTCAGCAGAGCGTCCTGCGGGGGCAGAAAAACCAGCTCCTGCGAAGGAAGAGGCACCAAAAGCTGAAGCACCGAAGCCCGCTGAAAAAGTGGCTGCTGCTCCAGCACCTGTGGCGTCAGATTCGTATGCTTCCGGGCATCCATCTCCTGCGGCGAAAAAGCTAATGGATGAGAACGGCGTGAAGGCCGGTCAAATTCAAGGGACTGGAAAAGACGGACGCATTCTCAAGCAAGATGTTGTTGCGGCTATGGCTGCAGGATTCGATACCTCTGCTGCTCAGACGTGGGGCGGAAGTAGAGAAGAGCGCACTGAGAAAATGTCTACGCTACGTCGTAAAATTGGTGAGCGTCTTGTTTCTGTTAAGAATGAGACAGCCATGTTGACCACTTTTAACGAAGTGAACATGAAGCCAATCATGGACATGCGAAAGAAATACAAGGAGAAGTTCAAAGAGTCTCATGGTGTAGGCCTCGGGTTTATGTCGTTCTTCACCAAAGCTGTAACAACCGCGTTGAACCTTTATCCGGCTGTAAATGCCAGAATTGAAGGCAAAGAAATTGTATACCACGAGTATGCAGACATTGGTATCGCGGTTAGTTCACCAAAAGGATTGATGGTTCCAGTTGTGCGAAATGCAGAACAGATGAGCTTAGCCGAAATCGAATCAGACATTAAGCGTCTGGCGATCAAAGCGAGAGATGGAAAAATCACCATTGATGAAATGACGGGTGGAACCTTTACCATTACCAACGGAGGTGTTTTCGGATCAATGTTGAGTACCCCAATCATTAACCCTCCACAAAGTGCGATTCTAGGAATGCACAACATTGTTGAGCGTCCGGTTGCTGAAAATGGAGAAGTGGTTATTCGTCCAGTGATGTACATCGCTCTTTCATACGACCACCGTATTATTGACGGAAAGGAAAGCGTTAGCTTCTTGGTAAAAGTGAAGGAGATGTTGGAGAATCCAGAAACGATGTTGTTTGGGGCGAAGGACCCAGCGCAGGTGTTGTTGGGATTGTAGAAACCTATTCTACCAATTTTCCATTCGTACAACGAAGAGAAATCATACCTCCAGAACGGAGTTTATACATACAAAAAGGCTACCCATCGGGTAGCCTTTTTTTACCTGCACCTCTGCAAGTACTCCTTAACCACATAACAACTTATGCTTCTTTTTGCTTAGTATAATGCAACTTCTTCATCTATTTCTTTGGCCCATGCCCGTATGCCTCCAGTCAGGTTGTACAGGTTGTCAAAACCAAATCCATCTTCTAATTTTTTAATCGCCTTGGCGCTGCGAACACCGCTTCTGCAATGAACAACGACCTTTTTAGTTCGGTCAATGCGGGCAGCGAAATCTTCTATGGAGTTCAACGGCATTAATTCTCCAGCGATGTTCGCAATGGCGTATTCGTACGGTTCACGCACATCGATTAATTGAAAGGATTCTTCATTGTCTTTCAAAGAGCGCAAAGCATGCACATCAATTTCTTTCACATCAAGCGACTCTTGTTTTTCAGTCACTTTTAATCCGCAAAATTGTTCGTAGTCAATTAACTCTGTAATGCTAGGGTTTTCGCCATTGAGCGGATTCGAAGCACTGCGTTTTACTTTCATGGTGCGTGTCTCGAAGGTGGCCGCGTCTAATAGGAAAAGCCTTCCACTTAGTGGTTCCCCAACGCCCGAGATCACCTTAATTACTTCGTTTGCTTGAAGCGAGCCAATGATTCCAGGCAAAACGCCAATCACGCCGCCTTCCGCGCAGCTTGGGACCAGTCCTGGAGGTGGAGGAGAAGGGAAAAGGTCCCGGTAGTTTGGTCCGCGATTTCCTTTTTCGTCAACGAAATTGAAAACTGAAACCTGCCCGTCAAAACGGAAAATAGATCCGTAAACATTCACTTTATCGAGTAAAACACAAACATCGTTCACCAGATAGCGCGTCGGGAAATTGTCTGTTCCATCGGCTACAATGTCATAATCTGCAACGATCTCTTTCGCGTTCTGTGAAGTGAACTGCGTATTATACGTGTTCACAGTGATATGCGGATTCAACGATTGAATTCGTTTAGCGGCAGCTTCCACTTTCGGTTTCCCGACGTCTTCTACACTAAATAAAACTTGGCGTTGTAAGTTGGATTCGTCAACGACATCGAAATCAACAATACCGAGGGTACCTACTCCGGCAGCTGCCAAATAGAGCAACAACGGAGAACCGAGACCACCAGAACCAATGACCAACACTTTCGCATTCTTGAGTTTTCGTTGACCTTCAATGTTGAACTCCGGAATAATGAGGTGCCGGCTGTACCGTTCTAATTCTGCTTTACTGAAATCTGTACTCATGATCAGAAGTGTTAAATAGCTCCGCCTGCAATGGCAGGAATGATGGAGATGATTGAATCTTGATTGACTTCGGTTTGTTCGTTATCCAACGATTGAATGTCTTCGTCTTCTAAATAGACTTTTACGAAAGAACGAATATTTCCGTCACCATCCAGAAGATGAGGTTTCAATCCATCAAAAGTGGTGATGAGGTCGTTAATTACACTTTTTACAGATCCACCTGCACTTTGAAATCTTGCCTCATTGTTGGTGAATTTTCGAAGGGGAGTGGGGATTAATAAAGTTGCCATGGTTAGTGTTTTATGGGTTGATGTTCGTGAATTTCTTCTTCTTGGAATTGTGATTGTTCGTCTAGTTGCCATGAACGAATAGTTGTCACTTCGTCGTCGTAGACACTTAGAATGATATAGCTAAAGAAAGGGACAGCTTGTTTCAGGTCATGCACCGAGGGGATGGCCGGGTGGAGCGGATGGGAGTGGTATACTCCCAACAGCACCAGCCCTTTTTCCAACGCGTATTTTTCCGCTTGCAGGTAATCCATCGGTGATATGGAGAAACGTCTGCGCTGGTCACCATCCTTGGTATTGCTTACCGGACGAACTTCGATTACATTTCTATTGCCATCTTGAATTTCGCCAAAGAAAAATCCACAACATTCGTTTGGGAATGTGCCAATGGCGTGTGCTCTCATGACTTCGCCGGTAGATTCTACTAGTTGAACCCTTTCCATTACTTCAGAATTGAATTGATCACCTCAGAATACTTTGTTGCATCGTCGGCGAAAATGGTAACAATGGTGCCTTCTTCTATTTCATCGGCTACCTGTATGGCTCCGAGAAGGTTTGCAGCAGATGACGGACTCAATGCCAATCCTTGACCATGCGCTTTTTTGAGAACACCATACGCGCTCAACGTATCGACTGTCATGATGTTATGAGCAAGATGTAGATCGAAAATACCCGGAACATGTGCTGTTTCCAAGTGTTTCCATCCTTCCAATCCATGCAAGGCTGTTTCAGGTTGGAGCGCAATGGAGGTTACTTCTGGTTTTTCCTCTAGCAATCTTCGCGCAGTGCCAGTGAATGTTCCTGTGGTTCCCAAGCCAGCAACGAAATGTGTTATCTCACCATAGGTTTGATGGAGGATTTCGCTTGCGGTAGTGTTGAAGTGTGCCTTCCAATTGTCTTCATTGTTGTATTGGTCTGCGTAGAAATAATCTTCAGGATTCTTTTCTTTTAACTCCCGTGCCACGCGCTGTGCGCCGTCTGTTCCTTCAAATTTGCTTGTAAAAATGAGTTGAGCATCGAGGATTTCTAACATGTCTTTACGCTCCTGAGAGGCATTTTCAGGAATGCATAACGTAATTGGAATTCCAGCAGCTTTTGCAAAAATGGCATAGGCAATACCTGTGTTTCCACTGCTGGCATCCAGAAGCCTGACGTTTCTATTCAATTCACCTCGCTGAATGGCTCGGCGCATTATGTTGTAAGCTGGCCTTGCTTTAACACTGGCTCCCATTTGTTGCCATTCTGCTTTCGCGAAGATGGTTACGTTTGGGTTTGAATGAAAACCCTTCAGCTCTAAAAGCGGGGTGTTTCCCACATAGGGTCTGAATTCATTGAAGTGGTCTAAAAGATCAGGTGTTAGCGTTGCGTTTTTCATGATATAATGGGGGTCGAAATGTGAATTCTAAATTGTTAGAGCAAAAGAAAAGGCCCTTCTCAACTCGAGAAGGGCCTTTGAAATCTTTTACAAGAATGTTCAACTAGGACATAGGCTTCTCGGGTCGTGTGATGGCACAACAGCAACAACAAGTTGTATTTGGAAGCATATTTCTCATGTGAACGTTTGTATTAACCAATTAATAAACCAAAAAAAAGCCCTCCCGAGTGATTCGGAAGGGCTTAATATTTTTTCAAATACTAGTTTCAGTCCGAACCCTAATGGGTGGCACACCAGCAACAAGTATTTGTAAACGTCTTTTTCATAACTGCTACAAAGATAAGGGAATTTTTTTCCTATTTCCCAAACCTCAATGTAAACCCCATTAAAATAGTAGGGTTAATTCGTTGTTGTAATTCCTCGTTTCCACAGTAGTTGCAGGCGCTCCATGAATTGAGTGAACTAAATGTTAAATCTGAAATTTTCCTTTGTGTAGGATGTAACCTACATGATTTATCAGCGTAATAGATGACAGTTAGCACCGAAAAAAATGTTTACCACCCTAGAGCATTACGTACGGCTTACCATCTTTTCTCTCTCGAATATGGATGTAAGAGGAGCGGAGGTAATAACAGTAGCTGCAGAACCATCAGTTACTTGCTTTGGGAATCAAACCAGGCAAGTCGACGACGGTTCATGCTTTTATCTGTTAGAAGATTTCGCACCATTACTTACTGTTAATCCAGATGGCCAAGTAATAACCATATCGAGTTCACCAGCTTTAAATACTCCACTGCCTGCAGGAATGCACACAGTGGATTTGTTGATTTCAGGAGATGGTGGATTCTCCGAAACCTGCACTTTCTCGCTCACAGTGGAAGACACAGAACTTCCAACCATTGCTTGTCCGTCATTGCAGACGCGCTTGGTAAATGGCAGCTGTAACTAAACGGTGGAAGACTTCACCTTGTTGGCAACAGCGGAAGATAACTGCAGTGTTCAATCGGTAACACAATCCATTCCATCAGGAACGGTGCTATCAACGGGGTCTTATTCAATCACCTTGGAAGTAACAGACGCCTCTGGAAACACGGCAGACTGCACCTTCGATCTCAATGTAAACGACACAGAACTTCCGACTATAGCTTGTCCGTCGACACAGACGCGCTTGGTGAATGGCAGGTATCGAAATCGGATCCACTATTCGAAGAGG
>JAQWQB010000089.1 GCA_029245065.1 Flavobacteriales bacterium
AACGGATTTTGCAAACTTCGCAAACCGTCTATGGACACTTGGTGATCCAAGTATTACTGATGACGTATACGGACAGTGTACATCATGTGATGCAGTTCCATTGACACTGACGGTAGATATGTCTTGTACAGCTACTCCAAACCCAACTGAAGTACGTATCACAGGTCCTTTCTGGGGCTGGGATCCAGCAGGTGGACCGGTAGCGGTTGACAACGGCGATGGAACATGGACAATAACACTTGATCCTGCTCCAGCAGCGGATATGGAATACCTATGGGTTGTTGACGGAGTTCAAGAGAATTTGATCCAAGCAATGATCGACGGTGGTGATTGTGCTCCAGTAACGGATTTCGCAAACTTTGCAAACCGTCTATGGACAATTGGTGATCCGAACATCTCTGACGTATATGGTCAGTGTGGTGATTGCGGATCTGTTGACGGATGTACTGATTCTGATGCATCAAACTACGATGCAGCAGCTACAAATGATGATGGATCTTGTCTTTATGAAGTGATGGTTTCAGTTGATATGAGTCAATATGGAAACGCTTTCACAACAGTTTATATCAGCGGAACATTCAACGGATGGGACGGTTTGTCTAACCCATTGGATGATTCAGATATGGACAATGTGTGGGAAGGAACGGTATTGTTGCCAGCAGGAACAGTTGAGTACAAGTTCACCCACGATGATTGGATCGGACAAGAAAACTTCGTAGGTGGAGAGTCTTGTACATCTACAATCGATGGATTCACCAACCGTACGCTTGATGTTGTAGGACCTACAACACTGAGTACTGTATGTTGGGAAAGCTGTATCGCTTGTCAAGCAATTCCTTACACGTTAACATTCAGAGTTGATATGTGGAATGAAGTAGCTGATGCTGCAGGAGTTCACTTAGCAGGTTCTTTCCAAGGATGGGACCCAGCATCTACTCCAATGACTTACATGGGGTACGGAATTTGGGAGTATTCAATCATCCTTAGCCAAGATGAAACAATCGAATACAAGTTCCTAAATGGTAACGATTTTGCGATGAGCGAAATGGTGCCAATGGAATGTGGAGTTGACAACGGAATGGGCGAGTTCAACAGAACGCACACTGTTGCTGGAGCTGATGAAGTAATCACTCTATGTTTCGGAGAATGTGACGCTTGTGCTGGTTGTACTGATCCTCTTTCACTTGAATACAACCCATTCGCAGGAATGGACGATGGTTCTTGTATGACTGGATTGGTGTACGGATGTACGTACTCAGATGCTGACAACTATGACGCAGCAGCGAACACAGACGACAACTCTTGTATGTTTACTACAGGATCTGATTGTCCTGAAGACTTGAACGGAGATGGTTTAGTCAATGCAACGGATTTACTACAATTCCTAGGTGCATTTGGAAGTATATGTTTGTAAAGTACATGTACGGTTAACTACAATGTGAAAAAGAAAGGGGCCCAAATGTGGGTCCCTTTTTTTAATTTTATGAAAATGAAGAAGATATTCTGTTTAATATTCGCCCTATCGTTCATCTCTGTCCAAGCCCAAAATTGGCAGATGGTTTGGAGCGACGAATTCGATGGTAACGCATTGAACCTTGATAACTGGATTTACGACCTTGGTACAGGGTCCCAATTTGGCTTAAATGGTTGGGGAAATAACGAACTTCAGTACTATACTGATGACGAATCAAATGTGAGCGTTGCAAACGGAATGCTCCGTATTCGAGCTGAACAGGAAAATGTTGGTGGAATGAACTACACCAGCGGAAGGATCAGGACTCACACGAATGAGTTCTGGACCTACGGAAAAATAGAAGCGCGTATTCAACTTCCAGCAGGTCAAGGTTTGTGGCCAGCCTTTTGGATGCTCCCTGAGGCTGGGTTCTGGCCAGGGGAAATTGATATCATGGAGATCATTGGTTCTGAACCAAATGTGCTGCATGGTACAACTCATCAAGGAACAGTTGGTGATGTATATTCTTACGGAGGAAGCTATTATTCTCCAGAACCACTTACAAATGACTTTCATACCTACGCTATCGAGTGGTTACCAGACAACATTATATGGTTCCTTGACGGTGTGGAATACTTCGCCATGAACAGAAGCGAAATGCCAGCTGACTTGGAGTGGCTACTTGATGAAGATTATTATGTCTTATTGAACCTTGCTGTTGGTGGCAACTGGCCAGGTGCACCGGATGGTACAACCTCTTTCCCAGCGGATATGCTTGTAGACTATGTAAGAGTGTATGAGTACGAAGAAAATCCAACCTCCAATGTAACGTTCAGGGTCAATGTTACTGAACAAAACCTCCAGGCAGGTGACGCGGTTTATCTCGCAGGAACATTTAACAATTGGTGCTCTACTTGTCAGCCCATGACAGATGAAGGAGATGGTATCTGGAGTGTGTCGTTAGATTTGCCAGTCGGAATTCAAGAATATAAATTCACGATCAACGGATGGGACGGACTAGCTGAGGGCTGGGTTGTAAATAATAATTGTACAATGGTTACGATTGATGGCCAGGACGTGTACATCAATCGATTTGTAAATGTACTCTTTGAGGATATTTCAATGCCGCCGTTCTGTTTCAATGAATGTGAGCAGTGTATTCCAATAGGTTTGGCAAATTGCACTGATAGTGATGCTTCGAATTATAATTCAGAAGCCGTATTCGACGATGGTAGCTGCGTGTACGAACTGTTGTTATCAGTAGATATGGGACAAGAAGCACTTGGGTTCAATGACGATGTACATGTGAATGGCACATTTAATGATTGGTGCGGAGACTGCTATCAATTGATCGATGTAGATAATGACGGCGTATATTTCATTTCGTTGGACCTTCCACCAGGAAATTATGAGTACAAATTCACGACCAACGGCTGGGAAGGCTTGATTGAATCCTTCGATGTAGGAATGTCTTGCACCAATACTACGTTTGGTGGAGGGGGCGAAGTTTGGACAAACAGAGCTATAACATTAGGAACTGCGCCATTAGCACCTTCAGAAGTGTGTTTTAACGCTTGTGAAAGCTGTATTTACCCAACAGTAGATATGGAGTTCACTGTTGATGTTTTCAATGAAGCTGAGGCTGGAATTGTGACGTTGAATTACGAAGTGGATGGAATCGCTAGCGCATTGCCGATGACTCACCTAGGGTGGGGGATATGGAGCGCTGAAATTACTGTCCCAGGATCTTCAGAGGTAGTTTATAACTACGAAGTAAATGGTGCTGCGGAAACGGCATCTAATGAATGCATGGCGTCTGGAATAAGAACGATTATTTCAGATGATATGGCCTTGCCGATGGTTTGTTTTAATGAATGCAATTTGTGCAATGGTTGTGCTGACCCAACGTTTATTGAGTACAACCCTTTTGCGTCTGCTATTGAAACAGATTGCCTGACCGCCACTTTGCCCGGCTGTACTTATTCAGAAGCATCAAATTTCGAAGCTGCAGCAAACATAGACGATGGTAGTTGTATGTTCGACCTATCGAGTGATTGTCCTGAAGATTTGAATGGTAATGGGAACATTGATACACCTGACTTGCTTGCCTTTTTAGGTGCTTTTGACAGTGTTTGTCCTTAAATATTCTGAATAAACTCACTCAATTTCACTTCTGCTTCAAGTTGCAGCTTCTTCCTAAGGCGGTAACGACTGATTTCAACTCCCCGAACGGAGATGTTCATAATGGTAGCTATTTCTTTGGTGGAAAGCGTCATTCGTAAATAAGCGCAGAGCTTATGATCGTTCGCTGTGAGGTTCGGATACGTTTTACGAAGTCGTTTCAAAAAATCAACGTGTACTTGGTCAAAATGACGCTCGAACTGTTCCCAGTTGTTATCCAATCGGATGTCTTCGTTAATGACTTTAACAATGCGTCGAATCTGCGTTTCACTTTTTTCTAACGCAGACAAGTCCAGCTGCTTGAGCGAGTCACGGACGCTTTGAAGAATTTGCCCTTTCTGCACTAAGTGCATAGTAGCAGAGGCGAGTTCCTTGTTCTTATAACTTAATTCGTCTTGCAAGCGCTGACTTTTCAATTCGTCAATTGCCTGAACACTTTCTTCTTTTTGAACGGTAAGCTCTTGTTCTTTTTGCTGCACAAGCTGGTTTTTCTCTCGCTCGAACTTCCTCCTAGGTACCAATACCATAAGTGTTAGCGATATCAAGCCAATTGTGATAGCTATGATGAGCGCAAGTCGTGTTTGATGCCATGGCGCCTCGATGATAATTGGGAATTCAATTTCGTGACGGATATTTCCAGAATGATCAACAGCGCGTAAGTGAAATGTGTATGATCCTGGCTCAAGATTTGTGTATTCTTTGCTGAATGATTTTTCACTCGAGGTCCAAGCGGTTTCCAACCCTTCTAAATAGACCTCGTAATCCAATTCTTTTACGTCGTGAAAACTCGTGCAGGTGAAATTGAACCGGAGGGAAGTACTCCTCTTGTCGAGTGTCAGTGTCCCGTTTTCACGCACATCATTCAATGCAGAATAGACCGTTGAATCGTTTTGGCTAAGGTCTTCAACGGAAGAAACCAGAAGCCTAGGTGACTCATCTAAAGAAAGGAGGAGAGTGGGTAAGTGAATGTGCGCGAAGCCGCTTTCAGTGCCGGCAATAACGTGATTTTCATCGTAAGAATACATCAACTCAAAACCGGCTACGAGGTCTTCTTTAAGTCTTGAAATAGGGTGAACTTCGATGGACTTAGATACTGGAGACTCTATGATTTCAATAAACTCAACTCGTTGGTCTGTAACAGCCCAAATGGTGTTGAATTCATTGCCGAAAACCCGTAAATAGTGTTGATCAGTGTTTGTGTCCCAGCTGTCCATTGGGCGAATTGAGTCTCGAAGGGAATCATACGTATAGATTCCTTCTTCAGAAGTGAACATGGTTTGGTTGTTCACTTTTGAAACATAAATCCCCAGGTCTGACGGAAATCCTTTGTTCTTTCCGTAAAAATCAGACGATACAATGTCCAAGCTTGTAGGGTCAAGTGTGATTTTCCATGCCCCTTTGTATGGATGTGATATCCACCAGGTGTAATCTCCAGAGTAGGATCCGATCCGAGAAGATTCACCGAAGCCTTCAAGTTGCTTTTCTAGCACCCATTTATCTTGTTGCTTAGAGAAAAGATACAAACCATTGTAGTGACCGGCAAGAACATGCGTTTTGTCGTTTGGGATAGAGAAGTGTGTCCAAACACCATATGAGTTTTCAATTTTTTGCGCTTTGGCCCCATTGTATACCAAAGCTCCTTCCTGATGCCCGATCCAAAGATTATCTCCAATAACATTCAATCCATACACTTGGCCTAAAGTCCCTTCAATAAGTTCGTAGTTGGTTTGCCCATCTAATTGAGGGATTGCCTTGAACAGACCATTTGAAGTACCGAAGTAGAGTTCATCTTTGTAGGAAACAACAGCATGACCAGCCCCAAGTAAGAAAGAGTCTGGATGTGAATATTTAAAGGGCGAGCTTTCTTCGATGTAGTCAATACCGTTGCTCATTCCGACCCATAAATCATGGTGCCTATCTTCGAAAACGGCAATGACATCATTTCGTTGTAGCCCTTCATTGACCGTATATTGTCGTTGAGGAATGAGCAGGTGGTTCGTGAGAATCAATCCACCTCTTCTTGTAGCGAAGGCATACCCTTTTGAGGTAGACTGCACTGTGTTTACACCTGAATTAGACAATAACTCATCTAAAACTTCCATTGAGGGTTCCAGTTGACCGGTAGACGAGGATAGTCCATTTGAAGCTAAAATCATTAAGGTGTCTACTTCTGACTGAAAGAGACCTACACACCGGTCTTGTGGTGGTGTTTGGAAAACGAACGCGTTTGAACCCAGTTCGTAGATGCTGTCTCCAACTTGGTAAAAGTAACTGTCTTCTAACATAAAAGAGCTAGATAGGCCTGGGTTTTCTAATAGGAGTGAAATGGAGTCGTTTTCAATTTGAAGCAAGTGATGAGAGCAGCGGACAATGAGTTTTCCATTGTAATGATCAATATCCCATACCTCTTCTATATTTGAAATAGAGTCTGGAAGATTGTCTAACAAGGAAACATACTTCAGTTCGTTATTTGTCTCTGGGGTGAAGTAGCCCAATTCATTTTGGCCTCCCGCATATATTTTTGCATTGTCAACTTCAATAGATCTTAGGATGCTTCGGTTCGGTTGTTTGAAACAGCTCCACTCGGCCCCGTTAAACATAAGCAAACCGTCGTTGTTAGCGGCAAATACATATCCGTTTGCGTTCTGGGTGAGCTCGTAGCTTTGCGTTCCACCTCCAAAATCATTTTTGGCGTGGTTAATGATTTGAGCGTTACCAAGACCTTGGCTTTGTGCCTGAACAAGGTACATCAGTATAAATGCGAATGTGAGAAAGTGCCTGCTTTTCATTTTTGGTTGATGTGTCGTTCTAGTTGTAGTGCTGAAAATAATCAATTACTGTTAATTATGGGGTTTTAAGGCTCCTTAATGGTCATTGTAGAGGGGTGTGATGTAGTAATGAAGTAGTGGTTTATTAACAGGAAGTAGTGTTGTTGGGGCGCTGCAAGTCGAAGAAAGACATGCAATCGCTAGATTGCTCCGAAATAACCAAAAATCATGAGAACAACTCGACTCTTAATGGCAGCTGCTGTACTAGTAGCGCCTCTCTTTACATCTGCACAATCTGTGTACGATACGTTCGACGATGTGCGAACAGTTAATTACGGACTAGATATTCCTTTCGCTGATCAAATTGGAAACGGAATTGGAGGAACTGAATGGCCAGGATGGCACGGAACCTTTATACAGTATGATTTGAACCCAGGTCCTGACGCTACAAACGACTCACCGATGTGCGGTCAGTACGTAAGAAATGCAAGTGAGTTTTACGACGTAGTGCTAGTACATCCAGGATTGATGGCTGATGTAGGGGATTACATTTCAGGGGCGAAGACGATGTCTTTCGATGTATTTTCTCCGCTACCAGGAATTACTGTTCAAATTACCTTAGAAAACGAATTATTGGCCATGGGTGGATACCCAGAAGGTCGTCACTCTGAATATACCGCTGTTACTACAACAGGAGGTGAGTGGGAAACACTAGAGTTTACACTAGCAGGTCAGCCTTGGACAGAAGCTGCAAACGCTGGGTGGTGGCCAACTGCTGCTGAAGCTCACATCGCTTGTGACCAAATGGTAATCCTTTTCGCGCCAGCTTCAAACACTGCTGATGTGTTCTACATGGACAATATCAATGGTCCAGAAAGAGTAGATGAGCCTTGCGCTGAGTCAAACACAGATCCAATTGTATTGATGGATGCTGATTGTGAGAATGATCGATTCATCAAAGAATACAGCGATGGCCGTTTAAGCATCTTTCCAGATCCATTGAATGGTGACAATAACGTGCTTGAGTATGCACGTAACGGAGGTGCTTCTGATGATGTAATTGTTGGGAACTTCAACGGGGCATTGGAAATTGGAGAAAACGCTGTAATGACCATTGATTTGTTGGATTTAGCACCACCAAGTTCGTTGGTGTTTTCAATTCAGGATGCTTTTGGAACTGAACTAGCGCAATTCAACTTGACTTCGACGTTGGCAAATGAGTGGCAAACATTGGAAATGGATTTGAGCGCTTTAGAAGGTCTTCCAAATGCGACCAACTTCGTAATGCTTTTTGAGCCAGGACAATTGGTAGTTGAGTCTTATTACATTGATAACTTAACAATTGAGTCAATCATTGGTGTTGACGAACAGGCAACCACTTCTTTCAGTGTTTATCCAAACCCCTCTAACGGTGTGCTAAACATTGTCAATGAAGGGGCTGATAAGATCGCTTCAATTGAAGTGCTGAATTTAGCAGGGCAACTTGTTTACAGTACCTCGAAATTGACAAGTACGGTTGATGTGTCGTTTCTAAGTGAAGGAGTTTATTTCGTAAAAATTCAAACAGAATCAGGGGCTATTGCTACAGAGCGCGTTCTCATTCACTAAAAAATAGACATGGGAATCCTTGATTACGGAATTGTTATAGCCTATTTCGTACTCGTTTTTTTTGTTGCCTTTTGGGTGACGAGACGAGAACGTAAGGAGAAGTCTTCGTCGTCCTACTTTTTAGGAGGAAAGAACTCCAGTTGGTTCGTTATAGGTGCGTCATTGTTCGCCTCCAACATTGGTAGTGAACACCTAATTGGTCTATCCGGATCCGGAGCCAGAGGGGATTTTGTTAATGGTCAATTCGAGTTGTTGGCTGCTTTAATCCTTATCCTCCTAGGTTGGGTATTTGTACCCTACTACCTTAAAAGTGGTGTTTACACCATGCCTGAATTTCTGGAAAAGAGATACAACAGAGGAGCCAGAAATTACTTAAGTGTGATTTCGATCTTGGCGTATGTCTTGACAAAAATTTCTGTTACCATCTTCGCTGGAGCCTTGGTCTTTGACCAATTGCTTGGGGTTGAATTCTGGACAGGAGCCATATTGGTGGTTGTTGCCACAGGGGTTTACACGATTTTTGGAGGATTAAAGGCGGTTGTTTACACCGACTTGGTTCAAATGTTCGTGCTCACCGCAGGTGCCATAGCCGTTACATGGTTCGGTTTAGATGCGCTAGGTGGGTTAGATGCACTGACAAAGTCTATAGACGCCAACGCGGGTGAACAAGCAGGGAACTATTTCAATCTCTGGCGATCAAATTCAGACACCAATTATCCATGGACGGGAATCTTATTTGGTGCCCCAATCCTCGGAGTCTGGTACTGGTGTACAGATCAGTTCATTGTTCAGCGTGTGCTTTCAGCTAAGAATCAAACGGAGGCGAGAAGAGGAACAATCTTCGCTGGTTTCCTAAAGCTTCTTCCGTTATTCCTTTTCGTATTCCCAGGAACAATTGCTTTCGCATTGCACAATACAGATGGGGTACTATTGTTAGATAGTGCAGGTGAGATTTCTCATGATAGCGCCCTTCCAGCAATGGTTATCTCTTACTTGCCTTCAGGAATGAAAGGATTAGTTGCAGCTGGATTATTGGCAGCCCTTATGAGTTCCCTGAGTAGTGTTTTCAACTCTTGTTCAACATTGGTGACAATGGATTTTTACAAGTTGTGGAAGCCAGATACTGCCGAACGAAAACTAGTTGTCGTAGGCCAGGTAACAACCGCAATTCTTGTTGTAACAGGTCTATTGTGGATTCCATTCATGAAATCGATGATGCAAGATGGTGGGTTGTTCAAATACCTTCAAAGTATACAAGCCTACATTTCGCCTCCAATTGCAGCTGTTTTCTTGCTGGGACTATTCGTCAAGAAAATCAATGCCAAAGGAGCACTGGCTGCTTTATGGACTGGCTTCGTGCTCGGAATTGGAAGATTGGTGTTGGAATTCCTTTCGACCCCTCCTTCAGATGGATCCGAAGCAATCCTTGACCTTGGAAATGGAACATTTTTATCATGGGTAGTAGGAATCAATTTCCTTCACTTCGCCTTACTCTTATTCTCAATTTGTAGTGTTGTGATGATCGCAGTAAGCTACGCTAGACAAGAAGGAGCTAAAGACGTTTCTGACCTGGTGTACTCTCGGAAGGCAAGCACCAACAAATGGGGCATTGTCATGAGAAGAGATCTGGCTTTGACCATTGTTTTGATCATAAGTGTAATCGCTATTTGGTTCATATTTAGCCCATTAGGAATCGCATGAAAAAGCTATTAATCGCATTGATATGCGTAGTTCCGCTTTCTTTATTAGGGGCTGACAATGATTCCCTTTCTTGGAAGGGGTCTAGTCACAGACCTTCGTACCGCTTGAATAAGCTGACAGAAGGGTTCTCTCTTGGCGGGTACTATCGCTTTTATGGCTTGAATAGAAACCTGGTAGAACCTTTCAGGGTTCTTTCAGATAACCAATTCGCCAATACACCTCCATTCGTATTTGGAGTTGGAGATGTTTACCGTGACCCACCCATCTTTTTGATGACGGCGTCAGTTCGACCTGGTGGTGGAGCGAGTATCAGCATGGATTACGCGCTGTATTCGAATTTCACAAATAGCAACGGTAGCGTGCCTTCTAACTTGAACCTTGGTATTAGCTTGTATGGAACCGTTCCCATGGAATTCGGTAAACTCGGATTTCAATTAGGCGGTATCAACTGGACCGATGTCAGTGGAATGACATTTTCTAGTTTCGCGGGATATGATCGATTTAGCCTTTTCGAGCGTTGGGCTTGGGAAGGAATTGGTCAATCTTCAGACAGAGCTTCTTTGTTTCTTGAAACCGGACGAATCAATCGTGAAGAACGATGGGCGCGTCAAGCATTCAAAGGAATATTGGTAGATCTGTATGAACTCCCATGGGGGCTTTCAACTAGAGTGCTTTATGGGAAAACTCCTGCAACAATAAGCTTGGACGATAATGTTCCACGCTTTACAGTGGGAGGTAGACTTCGCAAGAATGTAGGGTCGAACCACGTTGGGTTCAACTCAATGAATTACGTTCAGTATGAAGATTCAACTGCGCAAACACGTTCGGGAATTGGATTGCATACAGCAGATGTTCAATGGAGTTTTGACAAGTTTCAAATTACAGCGGAAGGAGGAATTGCCGAACGCTATTCTCCAGATGGTACAAGAGAAACGGGGGAAGGAGTGCGTGTAAACATCATGCTTGATTCCTCACTTACGAAGTTGCCAATCGAAGTAGGTTTCTTTCGTTTGTCGCCTCAGTTCATCAACTACTACGGAAACTTCCTCAGTTTGAACACACAGTTCTTGAGTGATGCCGCATCGCAAAGTGTAGCTGGAGGTGGAGGTGGTGCCACGAACTTCGTAGGAAGTATTACAGATGTTGGCCAAATCTTAAACAACCGCCAAGGATTCACATTGAATACGTGGTGGAAAAAGAAGAATACGAGCATTAATGTTGGGTCCATGATCTCGCAAGAGATGGAGCGTTTATCGAACAGGCTTTCTTTTGGACATAAGATAAACGGACAAACATTGTCGCGTTTTGCCCCATTTGCAACGGGTGTGGGTCCGTATAGAAGATGGACATCGTTCTACAGAGGTGTAGCGGAAGAGCTGTTTATTACCGATGTTGATACAACGGGACTTCCAATGTCGAAAATTCATTTCAACACAGTTCAACTTCAATTCAAGCAGCGAATGATGTTGAAAGACAAAGCGTTGTATTTGCTTTACATTGGAACGTATGGAAGTGCTGCCGATAAGTTCTCGGTATTGCCAATTTTTGATGATGGCGCTTATTTAAGAACAAGCTATTCAGAGTTTGACCTTATTTACGACTTATCGAAAACCTTCGACGTATCCCTAGCCTTTGGTCTAGAACGTATTCAAGGAAATAGCCAAACAAACAATATTTATTACCTCGATGACTCCGGCGCATTGGCTGGGGCAACCATTACTGAAGATGAGTTGATAGACGGAACATACATTCCAGCAGCTTCTTATGAAGGCGCATCAACTCCTAGTCTGACATTTGTAAATCAAAAGTCGCGTATGATAGGCGCCGGAGTGGATGTGAAATTATCACCACACTCAGGTTTGTACATCAGACACCGAAGATTTTGGCAAAAGGATGACGGTTTTACCGCAGACGATATTGAGGGAACAGAAACTACAATCGAATTAAAAGTTTATTTCTAATGAGAACCAAATACATACTACTATTGATTGTAGGATGGCTTTCATGCATGACTGCGGAAGCACAAAATGATAAATTGACGGTCTACGGATCTGGTCGATTCATTCTGCAAAACAACAGTCGCTCTGGGGAGCTCTTTCAAGAATCTATTCTGAACGGAGATACGTTAGCAGCAGACACCGTGAGCACTCGCCGAGAAATTGGTGGTGTAGCGTTGTTCGATCTTGGTTTTCGAATCAAACCAAACAGCTCAACTGAAATCAATGCATTGACGCGTGTCAGCGGAGATCTAGATGGATTTTGGGGGGCTGGAATAGGATTCACGTTTCGTGAGCTTTACGTAAGAGGTTTGGTGAAGAACAAAGTGAGATACCGTGTTGGTGATCTTGACTTGAAAATGACGCCGTTCACCTTGTACAATTCGAATCCAGACTTGGGGACCCATAGCATGAGTGCGTTGAGTCTATTTCAAGACATCAATGAATACGAGAACTTCTCACGTGACAATCAGTGGAGACAACAAGGTGCTCATATCGACTTTCAATTACTGATGGGAGAGAAGGGAGACCGTGTTGATTTCATGGGATACATGACGAAGAACAGACAAACGGATTTCTTTTTCGTGCCAGACCGCCTTATGACAGGAGGTCAAGTGGTTTGGAATAGAGAAGGACTTGGTCGGGTTTTTGCCCAAACAAACAACTTCTTCGAAATTGCTGAAACAGCTCAGTTCAACGAAGGGACTTCTGCAACCAGTGCACATTCCTTGGGTGCTGAGTTAGCGCCGTTTGATAACAAGTCCTTTGTCTTATACGGAGAAGGTGGAATGTCATACCAAGGCTATGTTGAGCAAGAAGGAGCACCTGAAGAGAAAGAGATCAGCGGGTTTGTTGACCTTGGATTGCGTAAACCAGCCAAAGACGGAAAATTTGGGTACTACGGTGAAATCATGCACGTAAGTTCAGGATTCAGAAGTCCGGGTGCTCAATCACGTCGTGTGAACTTCAACTCGTTCGCTCAGAATTTAACTTTTGAGACGAATCAGGAAACAACTCGAGCGCTAACGGCTTTCGACTTGATTCAGGACGCAACCGTTTACAACAATACCATTGTGGTGAATCTTCAAGATTTCCACCCGGGATACAGCAACGTACTTCCTTACGGAAAGGCTACACCTAACAGACAAGGTTTGCTTGCAGGAATCGTGAGAATGGCTGATTCGTTAGTAGTTTCGAAAGTAGGAGCAGATGTTGCTTTGCTTACCGAGGCTTCTGGACAAGGAATTGCTACCTACCGAAACTTTGCCATGGTTGATATTGACGCTGAACTGTCGCTTCATAACCTCTGGGGAGGTAAAATGAAGACGAAGGTTGAAGCTCACTTTCACCTCGAAAATACGAGTAGAGATGGGTTGGATGCTGAGTCAGCTGCTGTGGCAGGGATCGGCGAATTAGACTTGTCGTCAAACTACTTTGAAGCTGGTATTTCACATGAAATAGCTGAAGGACTTGCCTTGCATGTTGCAGCCGTTGGACTTTCAGCAAATGGAAATGAATTCATTGCGTTGCGTGATGGGTTTGGCCAGGTGGTTGACTATACTGACGCTGAATACGATTTTTCAGACATGACTTATTTAGTTGGTATGAGATACGGTTTCTCTCCAACATCAAATCTTCAGGTTCAATTTAGAACCTCAGAAATTACAAATGAACTAGACCCAACCAGTGGGTACAACTGGAATCAGTTCATTTTCACTTATAACCTGTTCTTCTAATGAAAAATGCTCTAATACTTATTTGCGTTGCTTTCGTTGCATTCGTAGGATGTCGTAAAGACGAAATTGAAGGACCTGAACTCCAGGATATTTTTGGAGAGTTTGATGTGTTTGAAAGCCTCACTGCTGATTCCGAAACGGTCAACTTTGAAAATGGAGAAATGATCACCTTCAGTGCTCAATTGTCTATTCGTACCGATTGGGTCATTACCGTTGAGGGAATGACTTCTGGTGCACGTTATGAGATCGAAGGAAGAGAACGTGATATCCAAGGAGATGTAGCAACATGGAATGGAAGAATCACGTTCGCACCATTGTTCTCTACGGAAGATGTGAAGACATACATGACCTTTGTAAATTACCCAGATACGCTTTGGGGAGATACTATTACTGTTGAAGGCGTGAAACCTGAAGCGTTGGTTGATGTATTGATCTCTGATTTTTCTACTGGAAACGGGTGGGGAAGCTTCGCAGAAGCCGCCGCAACCAATCAGCAATTGACAGGAAGCTACTTCGTGCAAAACCCGTTGAACCCGGAGCCTGATTTCATTCAGGTCTTTTCTCCAGAAGGAGAGGGTCATTGGAGAATGACGTACCTCAATAACAACAGTATTTTCATTTGTGGTGCGAACATTCTTGCGGAACAATCTCAACAAGCAGAGACTTCACCGTATTTCGAATTGGGTACAACCAATCCTGACAATGTGTACATCAATATGTTGATACACGGGTTTGGTGACGGAAACACTCGAATGTCCATTGGACTTCAGGAAGACGATAACCTGGATGGAGCATACGATCGATTCACAGAAGGAACTTACAACACCGAACTTGTGGTTGACTGGGTAGGATGGAAAGTTGTTTCTATTCCACTTAGTAGCTTCAACATCAGTACAGTTGGAGGTTTTGGTAACATCGATGGAACAGGAAATCAAGATATTGACCGAATACTAAGTGTTGAATTCTTGCTGCTTGCAGCTGAAGGAAGTACAGGGTTTGTAGGTTATGGAATGGATTACTGCAACTTCACAAGATACACGCCATGGAATCCTTAAAAATTAGTTTGATTGCCGTATGCGCCGTCTTTTTTGCAGGTTGCGCTGTTACGATGCAGGAATTGACATTGGAAGATGTTGGTATTGTTCCGCTTGAAGGATCTGATGGTTTTGATTACTTCAGATCTAGACAGGTTTTTGTCAACAGTACAGTTGATGTATGGGGACTTGAAAAAGATCCTTGTAAAGAGTTTACCTCGGTTTCGGCAGAAGGTGGACAAGCGCTTCAGCTGCAGTGGAATAAAAACAGCTGTGATTGGGTAGGTTTTGGAATAGGATGGGACGGATGGTCTCCCAAAGACCTGAGCTCTATTTCAGAGACGGGAGCGTTCTTCTTTGATGTGAAAGCTGTCAATGATCGTGCAACTATTCCAACCTTGATCTTTTTATTACAAGATTACGGCGGAGTAAATTCAGCAGGAGTCGTAGGAAGCCACTGCATGGAGCGTTACCCAATTGATTCGGAATGGCAAGAGTTTCAGTTAACATTAGATCGTTTCGACCTGAAGAGCTCTGGTATTGACTTGACCAACATTAAGCAGCTGGTAATTGAATTCCAAGGTGCTGGTGACATCATCATTGACAACATTCGGATTGGACCGAAAGAAACACGCGACACCAGTAAAGACAAGAAAGCATTCCCTGCGAGCAAAGTGCCTATGGAGCCTACGGTTTTGTTTGAAACAGAATTTCAAAACGTGTGGGGACTAGGATCTTACGACCAGCGAAACTTTCAAATGACCAAGATTGACGGGAATACTGTCATGGAACTTGATTGGAAGGCTTGCACTGACTGCAAGACCTATGAGATGGGCTTTAGCTGGGCCAAGTGGAAAGCAGTTGATGCATCCGATTTTGAAGGCTTTTTAGAACTAGAGGTACTGAACAAAGCAGGCAATACGCCTTCTGTACCAATGTTTTTCAACCTTCAAGCATATGACTATTCGAACAAGAGCGTGCAGCTCACCAGCGAATGGGTTGAAGGAGGAAGATATGATGGACAATGGCGAAAGGTTCGAATCCCATTGTCTGAGTTCACTGATTTTATAGATAAATCAGGAATCAAACAGCTCCAATTCCAAATGAAAGAAGAAGGAAGTTTGTTGATTGATAACATGAGAATTGTCGGAAAATGAAATTAAAATTTAGCGTATTGGCCATTGCTTGCTTCACCTTTGTTGCGTGCGAACAGCCAACAACAAAAGAAGCTGCCAAAAGCAATAAAGCACAAGGAGAAAATTCGTTCGTAGACAGCGTGTTGGCTTCGCTTTCAGTGGAAGAGAAGATTGGTCAAATGACGCAGTTGACGCTTGACATGCTCGTTGTAGGACCTGCATACGTGGCGGAAGAGCCTCATACCATTGACCCAGCTAGAATGGACACCGTGTTTAATCAGCTTCATGTTGGTTCAATTCTGAATTGCGCGGGACATTCCTATTCTAGAGAGAAGTGGCTAGATTTTCACCGCAGTATCAAGCAATATACAGACAGTAGCAGAAGTGAAATTCCAGTATTGTATGGCATTGATGCCATCCACGGCGTAACCTACACCGATGAGTCAACGCTGTTTCCACAACAAATAGCGCTAGCATGCTCTTGGGATACTGCCATGGCAAAACGAATGGGAGCAATAACTGCTTATGAAACACGTGCTTCAGGTATTCGATGGAATTTTTCACCCGTATTGGATATCGCAAGAGACCCACGTTGGCCGCGATTTTGGGAGACGTTTGGTGAAGATGTACTCTTAGTTTCTGAGATGGGTGAATCCATCATTGACGGGTACCAAGGAGATGAAATAGGGGATGACCACGTAGCAGCATGCTTAAAGCACTTTTTGGGCTATAGTCAGGCGCTGAGTGGGAAAGACAGAACACAAGCTTGGATCCCAGAAAGACAATTACGGGAGTATTTCTTGCCGCAGTTTGAACAGGCCATTGACGCTGGTGCCATGACCATCATGATTAACTCTGGCGAAATGAATGGAATTCCTGTACACGTGAACAAGACAATCCTCACTGACCTTCTTCGAACTGAATTAGGATTTGAAGGATTAGTAGTTACTGACTGGGAAGATATTAAGTACTTGGTAAGCAGACACAAAGTAGCAGCCACATACAAAGATGCAATCGAGATGAGTATCAATGCCGGAATCGATATGAGCATGGTGCCTGTTGACTATGATTTTCCTGTTCTCTTGAAAGAGTTGGTTGATGAAGGCCGAATTAGCGAAGATAGATTGGACCTTTCTGTTCGTCGTATTCTGCAAGTAAAATATGATTTGGGTCTCTTCGGACACGAAGTACCGACCGTTGAAGATTATCCTGATTTTGCAAGTGATGCGCACAAAGCAACAGCACTAGAAGCCGCAAAAGAATCACTTGTTCTTCTGAGAAACGAAGACGTTCTTCCATTGTCTAGAAATCAAAAGTTACTGATTGCTGGCCCGAATGCAGACGATCTAAACGCTTTGAATGGCGGTTGGACACGTACTTGGCAAGGAGATGACGCTAGTTTGAACACGCCTGGTAAGTTTGGCGTATTCGGCCAACTTCAACAAGAAGGAGTAGCCGTAGAATTGTGGGCAGGAAATGCAAATGGTTTGTCGTCAAAAGCCAAAGGAAAAGATGCTGTAGTTTTAGTAGTGGGTGAAAAGCCATACACGGAAACGCCAGGAGATATTGAGAGCCTTGATTTGCCGAAAGATCAATTGGATCTGATTGAAGCGGCAGGAGAACTGAACACTCCCGTCATTTTAATTGTAGTTGAAGGAAGGCCAAGAACGTTCAATTTGCCTGACCAAGTGGATGCTGTTATGCTAGCGATGTTGCCGGGAGATTTTGGTGCAGAGGCTATTTCAGCCGTTCTTTTCGGAGAACATAATCCATCTGGAAGGTTGCCTTTTACTTACCCTAGGTATGCCTCTTCACATGCTACGTATGACCACAAGCACACCGACTTAATTTCACCAACCTTTGGAACCGACGCATTTAACCCGCTATTCCAATTCGGTGCGGGCTTGTCGTATTCTGAGTATGAATATAGTAACCTCACACTTTCATCTGACACGTTAAGTCTTGATGATGAACTTGAATTGAAAGTAACTGTTTCTAACGTATCGGAAATTTCGGGTAAAGAGACTGTTCAAGTGTATGTTACAGACTTGGTAGCTACGATTACACCATCTGTAAAACGCCTTCGCGCCTTCCAGAAAGTGGAAATCGAAGGAGGTGAAAATGTTGAATTGACCTTTACGATTTCAATGAGTGATTTGGCTTTTGTAAATGAGTCACTCGATTGGGAAACGGAACCCGGTGAATTCAACGTTCAAATTAACAATCAAACAGCGTCGTTTTGGATAAAATGAAAAAGTGGATAGGAAGTGTTCTGTTTCTAGGGCTAATGACCTCAGGTTATGCTCAATGTGAACAGCTAGTGTGGAGTGATGAATTCGACTCTCCTTCAATTGACTTAGACAATTGGTCTTTTGAAATAGGTGATGGTTGTCCAGGGCTTTGTGGCTGGGGGAATGCTGAACTACAGTATTACACAGATAGTCAAGAAAACGCGTTCATAGAAGACGGAAAACTTATTATTCAAGGACAATACAACCCAGGAGATCAATTTGAATACACCAGTGCCCGATTGATTACTGAAGGGAAACAAACGTTTGCCTCAGGAAGAATAGAAGCACGTATCAAAATGCCTCAGGGACAAGGAATGTGGCCGGCCTTCTGGATGCTTCCGGAAGAAAGAAAGTATGGAAATTGGCCGCTCTCTGGAGAAATAGACATTACAGAAATGGTGGGGTTTGATCCTGCTACAACACACGGTACCGTTCATTACGGACCGATGTGGCCCAACAATCAATTTACCGGTGAGTCAGCATCATTGTCTTTTGGCATTCTTGCAGATGACTTTCACACATACGCTGTAGAGTGGAGTGATGAAGAAATTAGATGGTTCATTGATGGTTCGTTGTTTTCAGTGAGAACAATATCGAATTTGGGAGATTTCCCATGGAGGTATGATCAGGAGTATTTTATCATCCTAAACCTCGCAATTGGTGGATATTGGCCAGGCTACCCTGACAACTCTACGTCGTTTCCTCAACGCATGGAAGTGGATTATGTGCGAGTTTACCAAAAAGCAGATGACACGTTTATTGTAGGACCTGATTTTGTTGCTGCAGAAGCACAAGGGATCGAATATACCGTTCCAACATTTGAAGGAGCAAGCTACAACTGGACAGCGACCAATGGAGAAGTGACGTCAGGACAGGGTTCTGAAGCGGTTACAGTTGATTGGCAAGAAGGTGAATCACAAGAAGTAACCGTTGCAATTTCATATGACGGCTGTACACAAAACGTTACTAGAGATGTTCAAGTTGGTGGAGTCTGTCAGACCGTTTTTGCCAATTTTGAAGATGTTCGAGAAGCTCAGTGGACATGGTTTAATGGGTCATACAGCGAATTAGGAGTTCCTTTTCCAGATGAAGTGAATAGTAGTTTTTCATGCGCGAAATATACCCGCGGAACTGACGGTCAATCTGCCCTGAGAATGGGGATCGATGGGATTTCCAATTCCTTGGATTTCGAGTCTGGTGACAAGGTGCTTGCCATGAAGGTGTTAACCAATGCCCCGGTTGGAACGGTCTTAAAAATCTATTTGGAAAACCACCGAATGACAGGTTTTCCATCGTTGAATGGAAGAAGAAGCTCATTCACTGCTCAAACTTCAGCAACCCAAGAGTGGGAAACGCTGTACTTCACGTTCGAGCAAGTCATTGACATGAACGTATCAGAGTTAGAGGTTAACCACCTTACGCTGCAGTCAACAGTGGCAGAAAATATTGCATACGTTTTTTACCTCGATGACATTTCGAGTTTCGAAAGTGACTGTATCACCATTGGACTAGAAGAAGTAGGGAACAAAACGTCTGCTTTGAATGTAGTTCCAAACGCTAATGGAATAGGTGTAATGGCAAACGAAACAGGAACGGTGTCCGTTTTCGGAATCACGGGACAACTCATCGCAAACCAGCAAATCAACGCATTCGAGCAAGAAGAGATTCAACTTCCCTCAGGAGCGTACATTGTCTCTTGGAACAATGGCGTCTCGAACCAAAAAGTAATCATCCAATGAGATTTTTAGCAACATTTATTTGTCTTCTAGTTGTTTGCAGTGCACAAGCACAAGGACCGGCTAAAGTAGAAATCAAGCAACAGAATGATCAGTGGACACTGTTGAAGAATGGTGAGCCTTACTACGTAAATGGCGCAGGAGGTCACGTGCGAATGGATGTTGTTGTTGAATGCGGTGGTAATACCATTCGTACTTGGGGATTAGACAATGCGAAGCAAATCTTGGACGAAGCACACAGCCACGGATTAATGGTGATGTTAGGACTTTGGATGGCACATGAACGCCATGGTTTTGACTACAGCGATGAATGGGCAGTTGAAGATCAGGTAATCGGGTTTACACAAGCCGTGAAAGAGTTGAAAGATCACCCAGCGCTGCTTCTTTGGGGAGTAGGGAATGAGGTTGACCTGTTTTACTCAGATTTGAATGTGTGGACAGCAACTGAACGAATTGCCGCTATGATTCATGAAGTAGATCCAAATCACCCAACGTGTGCCGTAACTGCAGGAATTGATGTGGCGGAAATTCAACTCATTCAATCCATGGCACCAAGTGTTGATATTTTAGGAATCAACACTTACGGTGGAATTGATGGACTGAGCACGCAAATTGACTTGTACGGATGGACAAAGCCTTATTTGGTAACAGAGTGGGGACCAACAGGACACTGGGAAGTAGCAAAGACTTCTTGGGGAGCGCCAATTGAAGAAAGTAGTACAGAAAAAGCAACTGCCTACCACAACAGGTATTTACAGGGAATTGCTGCTGATAAAGAGCAGTGCATGGGGTCTTTTGTGTTCCATTGGGGGCAGAAACAAGAAACAACACCTACCTGGTACGGAGTATTTTTGGAGTCTGGAGAAAAAACGCAAGCCATTGATGTTTTGCACACGGTTTGGAGTGGAAAAGAACCTTCAACCAAAGCTCCGGAGATCAGTGTTTACAAGATCAATGGGAGTACTAAGGAAGACGGGCCTAAGCTAGCTGGAGGGCAAAAAGTGAAGGTAGAATTGGAATATTCAGATGCCGATAACGATGTAACTGCCGTGGATTGGGAACTGCTTCCAGAAAGTACAGATATCAAGGCTGGGGGAGACGTTGAAGAACGACCTGATGCCATTGCTGGAGCTGTGACCTACTCTATGACCTCTGGAGCGGCCACGTTAGACGTGCCAGCTGTTTCAGGACCATACCGCCTCTTTGTTTACGTTAGAGATAAAGACGGTAAAGTGGCTACTTCAAATATTCCTTTCTGGGTAGATTAAGCGTGTCCTAATCGGCCAAGAACTTCTATCAATTCTTCGGGTTTGAAAGGTTTGGTGATGAAGGTATCCATTCCGGCATCAATCACCTTGTCTTTCGATTGCGTCAATGCAGATGCCGTCAGTGCCACGATAGGAATATGTTTGTTCAACCCTTTCTCTTTTTCACGAATGCACTTTGTGGCATCAATTCCGTCCATTTCAGGCATTTGAAGGTCCATTAGGATAACATCAAAGTCTTCTTTTTCCCACATGGCGACGGCTTCTAAACCGTTTTTGGCGACCTTAAACTCAACGTCCCATAGCTTCAAAAAGCTTGTAGCAACCATGATGTTCATGTCGTTGTCTTCAGCAAGGAGAATTTTGAGTCCCTTGATGTCTGACGAATTTTCCTTTTCCAACGGCGTTTCAATCACGCAACCTTGACGGGTTTCCAGCCAAACTTCGAAGATGAAGCTTGTTCCTTTGCCTTCTTCACTCTCGATTCGAATGTCGCCCCCCATTATTTCCAAAGTACGCTTTACAATAGCCAGCCCCAATCCGGTTCCGCCGTACATTCTGGTGGTGGAAGAATTGGCTTGCGTGAAGGATTCAAATACAAGAGCTTGTTTGTCTTTTGGGATACCAATCCCCGAATCCTGCACTTCGATGGATAGTAATGTTAAGTTTTCGTTTTCAGCAACTTTCTTCACTTTCGTTACCACACCTCCTTTCGAAGTAAACTTAATGGCATTCGATAAAAGGTTCATGATCACTTGACTCATTCGAGTTGAATCCATTTCAACCAAATCAGGTACATCTTCAGCTACCTCCCAATCAAGTCCAATTTCTTTTTGCTTGGCCTGAACACCTATGCTCATATGCACATTCCGCATGAACTGTCTAATGCCTATGGTTCTGTTTTCTAACTCAAGCTTCCCAGATTCAATTTTGTTGTAATCGAGAATATCGTTGAGGATGCCCAATAAGTTTGTCGCCGAAAACTTCAGCGACTCCATCTTTTCGGTCTGATCATCATCCAGGCTTGATTCCAACATCAAGTGAGAAATACCAATAACAGCGTTCATCGGCGTTCTAATTTCATGGCTCATGGTACTCAGGAATTGACTTTTAGCCAAGGCTGAACGTTCTGCTACATCTTTTGCCAATTCGAGCTCTGAAGTTCGCTCTTGAACCAAGTTGGAAAGCCTGATTTCTCTTTTCTTGTAACGATACCTTTGCAAGAATATGACAAGCAGTCCTAGCGTAGTGAGTAAGACAGTTGCGAAAACAATGAACCAAGTAGAGAAATACCATACTACGTTCGTCCTAATAGGAAGAATGGTGGTATCACTCCAAAGGTGGTTTCCTTTTTTCAAGGCCTGAACCTCCAAAGTGTAGTTTCCTTCGCTCAAGTGATTTACTATAATTCCGTTCCCCAACTCAGGGTTAGACCATTCCTCAGAAAGGGTCGGTATTCGCCAACGGTATTCAACATGCCTCTCTGGGTATTCCGGAGCACGAAAATCAATTTTCAACATGTCTTGCGTGTCGATTTCTACTTTTGAAACCAACTCAATATTTTCACCACTTCTATTTAGCGAGACAATGATAGGGGCAGAACTCTTCTCTGGAATAAGATCAATAGGCATGTAAGCGAGTCCATTGTTCGTTGCTACCCAAAGGGCATTGTCGTGAGTTAGAAGCCCTCGGTATTGTTGGGTTTTAGCAGGTAGTCCTTGCTTGGCATCGAAAATGAGTTGACTGCGCTCGTCGATTCGAATGAGACCAACACTGGCGCCAACCCAAAGTGCTTTTTCTGTAGCCGAGATACTTTTGATCTCTTCATCGGTAAGTCTGCCAAGAGAAAACCGATCCAAGTTCTGGTCGTGCAATGTTAACAGACCAAAATTACTAGCCAGCCAAACGCTGTCATTGCGAAATGAAAGGTCATTTACTTTCAGTGGAAGATTGTGGTCAAAGTTGAGTGGTTCACTCACATTGATAAATCGTTCGGTATCTTCACTGTACTTGAAAAGGTAACTCTCGTCGCCATAAGCGCCACAATAAACAGTGCCATCGGGGCTTGTTCTCAAAACGGTCGGGTCAGCTGTCAACCCATCGTCTTCGCCCAACATAAAGTAGCTAAATTCAGAAAGCATGCAAATGATTTCTGGGTTCCCTTCTTGTAGGCACCAAACCCTTCCTGAGTTATCAATTTCAACCTCGTGAATACCATTCCCACTGCGGCTGAAGTTCTGAATCATACGCGCCCCATAGTCAGTCTTTTTGTACACTTTACCTCGGTCGTCTGTGAAGAAAGTGTTTTGGTTGATTTCAAAGGAGCACAGCACTTTGTTGTTGTGATGATGAATTTGTTCTGGTAATTTGTCGGGCGCTACTCTGATTAAATTATTTCCTTGCGAAATTAATACTGACTCATTTTCCGAAGCACTTAAATCAGCAATAAATGAAAAGGAATTCAGCGTGCTCACTTGCTGAAAGGACTGTGGTTCAAGGAAGAAAAGCCCCTCGTCAGAACTAACCCACATTTCGTCTCCAAAACTATTGATATGGTTTACGGAGCCAACCACCTTAGCATCAAACAACGTGGTAACCAGTGAGTCTTTTTGCGTGGACTTTTGAAGAATACCTTGTGCCCAACTCCCAAAGAATAAATTCTCTTCGAACCATGCAAAATGGCTAGATTCCATATCAGCTAAAAGACTCACGTCGCTCGTATCTTGACCATTCCAAGAATAAAGACCACTTGAAGTGCCGAAGTAAATCTTGCCATCGTGATCCATCGCATGATTTACTTGACCAATTCCTTTCAATGTGTTGATTTCCTCAAAATGGTTTTTCTCCGGCGAAAGTTTGTAGGCACTTCCTTTCTGAGCAAATACAAAAACGTCCCCCGCCAGCTCTACCATGCACCCGGCTCTTAGGAAACATTCAGACGTATTCATTTTTCCAAATTCATAGTAGTCCCATTCATCTTTATAAAAACGCCCTATTCCGAAATCATCGGAAACCCAAATGCTGCCATCATTTCCGGGTGAGATTGATTTGGGATAACATAAGTGATCTTTTTTCATTTCTGTAGAACCAGGAATGACCAAGTTTATTTCGGCTGTAGTGGGGGTGTAATCAATTTGATACAAGCCTAAATCGGTAACGGCATAAAGTTCTCCCGAAGGCAGGCATTCGACCCATTTTATATAACGGCTTGTAAACTCTTCTTGATAGACATCGAAAGAAGCACCGTTGAATCGATAGAGACCGTCGTCTGTTGCAGCCCAAATAAAACCAAGGGAATCGCGGGCAGAACATTTAACAAGTTCATTGTCTAGTCCATGCTCACTGTTGAAGTGATGGAGTGCAAACTGGGCGTTGACCGAGCCGATGTAGCTCAGAAAACCGATGAGGTAGAGATATTTCGAGAGTAATTGCATAGTTCGAAAATAGAACAGGCATTATTCTGACATTATAAGACGAAAGCGGAAAGGTCTGTGGTTCATTTCTGACAGATGAACAAAAGCCACCCTCGTTGGCTTTTTTTGTAGAACATCCAATCTTGACTCGACGCAGAAAATGTACCTTTGTGAGAACAAAATAATGTTGTAAACAGTTCCTATCACATGAGTATAGACAAACTGGCTGAAACACGCATACCTACAGTTCACGGTGAATTTCAAATGTTGGCTTTCACAAGTGAGTTTTCTGAATTCCCCCATTTGGCAATGGTCTCAGGTGAGATTGATTCCAATGACGTTATTAATGTGCGCATTCATTCTGAGTGTATGACAGGGGACGTTTTCGGAAGTGTTCGCTGTGATTGTGGAGAACAATTGGATACATCCATGGACTTCTTTGGTCAAAATGGAGGGGTGTTGCTTTACCTCAGACAAGAGGGTAGAGGAATAGGCTTGGTAAACAAGATGAAGGCCTATAATTTTCAGGACGAAGGGATGGATACGATCAAAGCGAATCATGCACTTGGTTTTCATACGGACCTAAGGGATTTCACTCCAGCCATAGAAATGCTCAAAGCAATGGGGATTTCCAGAATTAACCTTTTCACCAACAACCCTGAAAAAGTAGCTTCATTTGAAACATCAGGAATTGAAGTTGTAGAGCGAAAGGCGTTGGAAATTGACCCACGAAAAGAGAATGAAGCTTACCTCAGAGCGAAACTAGAAGGAATGGGGCATTTTCTACAAAAACTATAACAGATCAGAAGTACAATGCTTGAGCAATTCGAAAGGTGTTGGCGTGTGCTTCAATGATGTACCTGATGTCTTCTGAATACCCCCCACCCATGGCTGCTGTTACGGGAATTTGATTGGAATGACAGATCCCAAGAACCATTTCATCTCGTTTTTTACACCCCTGCATAGACAATCCTAGTCGGCCCAACTTATCTGTTGACAGCACATCCACCCCGCATTGGTAGAAGATAAAATCAGGAGCCACACGATCCACCGCATCCTTTAAATGCCTGTCAAGCAAGGCTAAGTAATGTTGATCATCGATACCGTCAGGTACACCAATGTCCAGGTCACTTTTTTCCTTGTGCATGGGGTAATTCTTTTCTCCGTGCATTGAAAAAGTAAATACCTGTTCGTTTCCGCTGAAAATTTCAGCCGTGCCGTTCCCTTGGTGAACGTCTAAATCTACAATTAGAATCTTTTGAGCGAGTTGCTCATTGAGCAAATGATTTGATGCGAGTGCGATGTCGTTCAGCAAACAAAAGCCTTCGCCTCTGTTCGTAAAGGAATGATGCGTTCCACCCGCAATATTCATTGAAACGCCATGTTCCAAAGCAAAAAGGGCACAATCAACAGTTCCTTGCATGATGACACGTTCTCGTTGTACCAATCGCTCCGAAAGGGGAAAGCCCGTTTTTCGTTCTTCAGCTCTGGTCAAGTTTTGTTCCTTGAGTTTTTGCCAATAAATGTTGTCGTGGGTGGTTAAGATTGCTTCTTCTGTGAGCGGACCAGGAGCAAAAAAGTTGCTAGCTGCTAGCGTGCCTTCGTGCATTAATTGACGAGGCAACAGATCGTACTTTTCCATTGGGAATCGATGTCCTTCAGGAAGGTCGTGGGCATAACAGGCGTGGTGAGCAACGTAAAACATAGGTCCTTGTACCAGATACAATACGGCAAAGGTAAAATTGTTCTACTTTGGTTTTAGAATTATCCGTTCAGTAGCGAAAGCACCTTCTTCGTCTACGAAAACGACAATGTAGGTTCCGGGTCTTAAGTCAGTGAGGTTGATGTCCATGTGATTCACACCCTCTTCCATTTCCATTCGGAAGTCACTAACGATTCGACTTTGAAGATCATATACTTGAATTCCAATGGGTTTCGCTTCTTTCATCTTCAAGTCACACGCAAATATCCCTTTTCCTGGGTTGGGGTATAGGCTCATGAGTTCCGCATGCGCATCGTTGGTAAGCGAAATGGTTGGAAGAAGTTCTGACGCTCCATTCAAGTCCACTTGGTTTAGCCTGTAGTAAGCAGTTCCAAAGGGTCTTTCTCTATCATTGTATAGGTAGTTCGTTGAAAATGAAGTGGTTCCTTGTCCTAGAATTTCTCCAATTTTTTCAAATTGAATGCCGCCTGTGGATCGCTCTATTTCGAAATGGCTGTTATTCAATTCCGAAGCGGTTGTCCACCTGAGTTCATTTCTGTCGTTCAAGACTTTTCCAGAGAAATCGGTCAATTCAACAGGTAACATGATGGCACAGTCAAGTTGCACCCCGTCTAAATTCCATTCAAACGAAAAAGAAGTATTGTCTGCGGTGAAATTGTCAATGAGCATCAAGTAGTACTTGTTCAAATCGTCATTGGCCACTGTAATGGCTTCCACCCAAGCATCACCAGATGGAGATTCGGTGTAGTCTCCGGCAGAGAGTGCTAAGTCAGTTGGTTCATATAGTGCTGAATAAGAGCATCTTAATGGTGCTTCGTCTGGCGGACAAGGTACATCGTCGTAGTCATACGGCCCCCAAATGGCAAAGTCGTAGTCAATTCCGTTACTTGGTATCAATGTAAACCCTATAGTGCCTGTTGTGATCGGAGCAAAGACAAACCACTGGCTTTGGTGTTCCACACTGAGGCAGTCAGCGTTCGTTGCATTCAAGTCTTGATAATCGGCATAATCAGAGCTGATTCCGTCAATTTTCCATCGGAACAAATGGTCAAGGCACCTCCACAATCTTGATGTAAATTGGAAGAGTAGTCTTCGCATGAAACTGTTAGGTCGAATGTCCCTGTAGCGCCTCCATAACCTTGAACGTAGATATAGTATGTGATTCCACTTACGCTTAAAAAGCTAATCATCGAACCAATGCCACAAGCGTCATCGTTTCCTGATTCACAATTCAGCCCACTGCAATCGCCACTAAATAAGTTCAATTTGGTGTCGTAGTCATTGGTGCACACGTCAATGGTGACGTAGTCTCCCGTGCCATCAAATGCATACCACACTCCAGGAGCAGAAATACTGGTTCCGCAACCACCGAGACCGTCGTAATTGGCTCCAGATGTGGTGCCAGAAAGTGTTTCGCCACAATCAATAGTTGGGGCATTTTCACACGTGTCGTTGGTTGGAGCTGGTGCGGGAGTTCCCCATGTTGCAACCAGATTTACACCGCAATTGAAGTAGTCCGCGCAGTTGTAGGCGTCTACTAGAACCCAAACGGTTCCCGTGAAAGTGGCAACCCAAGAAATCTCCGATTGATACCCGCAAGCATCATCGTTGTAGGCAAGAGCATCACCTCCGGTAGAAGCGTATAGGGTAATTTGTGTATCCCAAGTACCTCCGCACGTAGAGAAGGTGTAGGTTTCGCCAGCAATTACGTCAACGGTATAGTATTCACCGCCATACACGCAATAGGCCGTTTCTGAATCGCCTGCTGAGGCCGGCGTAATATCTAAGTAAAATGAATTGTCATTTGGACACTGTGCTATGATTAATAATTGAACGAATATCCCACCCAAAAAGAAGATGGTTTTCATTGAATGATTATTTCCCAGCGCTGCTGAAGTTGTTGTCTTTTCTCTGTTGGAATTTGATCATACTCTGATTGAGTAAGAATCATTTTTGGAAGGGAAGAGGTAGAGGATTTTTTTGCCTCGGCCCATTTCCGAGCCACTTCAGCTTCAAAATCTTTACTTGACTTCCCAGTCGTGTTTTCTTGACTTCCAGCTTGTGTATCAGCCAAGTAGTATCCTTTTTTCTCCATTGACTTAAATACAGAAGGCAAATCGATAGGTAGATCACTCAGAATTGAGAATTCACCTGATTTAGGGTTGTAATTGAATGAAATGGCATGACCTATTTCAGATCGAATTTCTTCCATCAATACCTTGGCATTTTCTGGTGTGCTATTGCCTGCAGCTCTGAAGTGGTATGAGTTCTTTGCTGTTGATTGAGCAAAAGAAGATACAGACAGGAGTCCAAAAAATGCAATGAGAAGTGAATATATAGCTCGTTTCATAAGGGTAGTATTTTCCCTTATTTACGCGTCATTTGCGCACAGGTTTCAATTCTAAAAGCTTATTTTAGAGATAGATGGCATGCATGAGTTCCATGCATAGGATTGCACCTACAGTTCCTACTGCGTATCCTAGAACAGCTAAGAGAACTCCAACGGGAGCTAGCGCAGGCGAGAAGGCTGAAGCCACAATTGGCGCACTTGCTGCACCACCTACATTTGCTTGACTTCCTACGGCTACAAAAAAGAACGGTGCACGAATTATTTTCGCAACAACAAGCAAGATGGTAATATGCACCAACATCCAGATGATACCAATTAGTATCACAGCCCAATACTTGGTCCAACTGTGGTACAGTTCAACAATGTTCATCTTCATCCCTATAGTCGCCACCAATACATACAGAAGCATACTTCCAATTTTGGAGGCACCAGCACCTTCATAGTTTCGAGCTCTGGTGAATGAAAGCGCAATTCCTGTAGCAGTCGCCACAATGATGATCCAAAAGAATTCTTTTTCTAGGGACCCCAAATAAACAACCAATGATTCAGGGTCTACTTCTTTAATGGCGGCAAACGATTCTTTGAATCCAGGCCCAGCCCAATCAGCAATGAGATGAGCAATGGCTACACCCCCAAATCCGAATGCTAGAATTATGGCAATATCATTGAACGTTGGCACTTTCGCAATGCTTGCTTGGTAGTCTTCAACTTTTGTCTTCAAGGCTTCAACGGCACTATTGTCTGCTTTTAATTTGCGATCCAATACCAGACTCATTCCCGCACCTACCAAAAGGAATGCCATCCAGATGTTCGCAACAAACACATCCACAATGACCATCGCACTGAATTGAGTCTTGGGTGTCTCGCTTATCTCTTTCAGGGCAGTTTGGTTTGCTCCACCGCCAATCCAACTTCCAGCAACCGTAGACAATCCACGCCAAAATTCACTGTTCCTGTTGATGAGCGTATCTCCGTGATTGATAACCGGAAACGCCACTAGCTCGTCTTCCTCTTCTTGAATAATGCTCAAGTCAACAATGCTTGAGTGGATCCCGGTCTGTTCGTTAAAATCAGCCGTATACATGGAGTCTACATTGAATTTCACGTCGTTCCAATGCATGATATCTCCTTGGGCAACCAAGTTATTTGATTCTAGTTCGATTCTTGATCGATTGTCTTCGCTCAATGAACTAGAAGACATAATGACCTCTGCTTGCAGCAGTTGAGGCTGAATTTTAGACACCAAATACAATGCAGTCGGTCCACCAATAACAATTCCTATGGTCGCCGTAAAGAACATGACAATTGCTTTCGGGCCTAGGTTGATAATTCCTTTCAAATCAATGCTGAGGCAAAGCAACACCAAACTGGCTGGAAGTAAATAACGCGATGCAACAAAATACAAGTTGCTCTCTTCTCCATCTACTAGGCCAAAGCTGTTGAAAATAGCTGGAACGAAATAACACAAGAGAAGGGCTGGTACGTATTTGTAAAACTTCTTGGTCTTTTCATGACTAGACGTGTAGAAGATGATAGCCAGTGTAGCAAGTAATAATCCGAGTACTACTGCGTCGTTCGTTATGATGGTTGCAAGCATGAGTATTGTTTTGGAACTCGCAAGATAAGAAGTTGCGGTTGAATCCAATTTTCGATTTGTGGTATTTCAACTCTAGCGCGAAAAATCTATCTTGTGCGCACTTACAACCAAAATCTTTCTCATGAAATTACTAAAAGGACTACTAATCATCGTACTGATCATTCTGGGTATCGGTACTGTGTTAGCATTGCTAGGACCAAAGGAATTTAAAACAGAACGCAGCATTGTGATCAATGCACCTTCAAGTATGGTGTACAATAATGTGGTGGACTTTAATAACTGGGCTGCTTGGAGTCCATGGGCGAACAAAGACACGACCATGGTTACCACTGTCGAAGGCGCTCCCGGAGTTGGAAGCAAAATGTCTTGGACTTCTGCAGAATCTGGAAACGGAAATCAAGAGCTGACAGAAGCAGTAGCAAATGAAAGCATCAATACACAATTGACCTTTTCTGATTGGGAAGGAACGAGCTACGCGAATTGGAAATTTGAAGAAGTTGAAGAAGGAACGAAGGTAACTTGGTCAATGGATGGCGGTGAACTTCCTTTCTTTGGAAGAGCATTTATGATGGTCATGGACGGTGTTGGAAGACTGGAGACAGATTACGACGAAGGACTGGCGAGTTTGAAAACAATCATTGAAGCGATGCCAACGTTTGAACCAGTTGCAGAAGATTTACCAAGCATGAACTACATAGGGAAATCCGTAGGCGAGGTAACCATGGAAGATTTAGAAAATGGAGCTTTGCATGGAGCGTCTTACGGGGAAATCGGAATGTTCATGGGTACGAATGAAATTCAAATGGCTGGAATGCCAATTTGTATTACTCATACGTACAACGAAGGAACAATGGACCTCACATTTGCAATGCCTGTAATGGATAGCCTAGAGGTAGCCGAAAACTTAGTTTCTGGAACCATCCCTGGTGGCAAGTGTCTTACAACCATTCACTATGGTTCATATGAAACGCTTGACCAAGCGTGGGGACCATTCTCTGAATACATTAAGTCGAACAACATTGAAGTCAGACATGCGCCCTATGAGATCTATATGAATGATCCAACTACGGTGAGTGACCCATCTGAGATTATGACGAAAATCGTTTACCCGATCTAAACGGTAAGCAAGGTTTATAAAATCGAAAAGCCGGACCACTTGCGTGTGTCCGGCTTAACTTTGACCAAGTAAATTGGTCTCCACCCTATATCATCTAATAATCAACTTTTCTTTATATTCCTTGCTCAACAGGTGGATATGCAAGGAGTAAACTCCAGGTGTTAGTTTTCGTTCAAAACGATAATCGAGTCTCGGATGAAGAGTTGTAATAGATAGAGTGTTGTTTTCAACGAGCTTACCACTTATGTCGTAAACTCTGATATCTATTACGTCAGCTCCTTGAGGAAGGTTTCCGAATTCGATAAAAATATTTTCTCCAGCACTAGGATTTGGGTGTAAATTCATACTAACTCCTTGTATATCAGTAGATGTAATTGAGTTTTCCGCATCGAAAACAAGGTTGCAAATGCTGCCATAGTCGCTCCAAAAGCCATTCACTTCAGTTCGAACACTTACTGAATAGGTCGTACCTGCTAAAAAGAATTCGTCTGGCTGAATGGTTAATTGATTTACGTAAGACATTAATGTGAGTGTTTCACCATTCGCTTCGAACAACCACTCATAAGAAGTAGCACCTGAAATAGCCTGTAAATCAAGAATGTCCATACTATCAAATATGCCTTCGCTGCAATCAGTTTCGTCGATGGCGGTCAGCGGAATTTCTGGAAGCATTTCAATGGTACATGTTTCGCCCCAGTCAGACCAAATTTCATTTTCGCCCATGACCCTCACCGAAACTTCTGCGTTCATTCCATATCCGAGGTTGATCACATTTGAAAGCAAGAAACTGTTGTTAGCACCCAACGTGAACTCTTCAGCGAAAAGTCCTGTCGCGGCATTGATGAACCTCCAATTGTACATGGTTGCTTCTTCAATCGCCTCACAGTAAACATGGTCGTCCAATGTCAGTCCTGTTGCTTGGCATGATGTCTCATTCAACTGAGTTGAACTTGGCGCGTCAATGCAGTCAAAAGGAATGGTTACGTACGTAGTGGTCACACAGGCATTGTCATCTGAAGTGGTTACGCTGTATTCTCCTGCAGTCAATCCTTCAACCATAGCCGTTTGCGCTCCGTTGGACCACAGGTAGTGATGATTTCCAGTTCCACCCATGGCATTCACCACAGCGGAACCATTGTTTCCACTACACGTTTCTGCTGTAACAATTAGTCCGGTTGCAGAAAGGGCAGAAGGTTCTATGATCTGTACATTTTCTGTTTCAGAACAACCATGTTCATCCACGCATACTACGTTGTAGTTGCCAATGGCAAGGTTGTCAATAGTTGCTCCTTCAAGTGCGTCATTCCATAGGTAAGCTAAATCACCTGAGCCGCCCGTTCCGGTGGCAGATGCTGTTCCATCTTGCATTCCGTTACACGAAATATCTGACTTAAAAACACTGAGTGTCAATGGTTCAGGGTCTGAGAGTGAAAGTGATGCTTCGCCTTCACAACCTGCGTCATCAATTACGGTAACCGTATAGTTTCCAGGTCCTTGATTGCTAATTGAAGTCCATGTGTTTCCTGTATTCCAATCGTAGGTGTAGGTACCTGTCCCTCCAGAAACAACTACTTGAGCACCTCCGTCTGTAAGACCTGCACAAGATATTTCTGTAATTGAAACAGCTACATTCAGTGATTCACTTTGGGTGATTTCAAATGATTCCGTTGCAGAACATCCATTGTCATCAGTAACTGTAATGCTGTAATTCCCAACGGCCAAATCAGTAACACTGTTTGCATCTGCTCCGTTGCTCCAATCAATGGTGTAATTTCCGGTTCCCCCTTCAGGAGAAACGTTCGCACTTCCCGGTTCAGCATCACAAGAGATATCAAAATCGGTCAAGTTCACCGTGATAGCTTCCGGATTGTCAAGCGTAGTGCTTGCTTGGCTTATGCATCCGTTGGCATCTGTTACAAGAACACTGTAATTGCCAGCGGCTAGTTCGTTGGTCGAAACACCTTGGTCGCCATTGTCCCAGTTGATGAGGTAGCCTCCAGCTCCTCCGTTAACCTGAGCACTAATGGAGCCATCAGTTAAACCAACACAACTCGGTGCACTGGCAGTGATTGAAACGGTCATTTCTGATGGTTCATCGATGGTTGCCGATGTTTCGGTGATACATCCAAAGGCATCGGTAACAGTGAGTGTGTAATTTCCTGCTGGTCTTCCACTTATAGAAGTGCCCGAATTCCCGGTGCTCCAGTCGTATTCATAAGGGCCATTGCCACTAACGGAGCTCGAAATAGATCCATCAGCAAGGTCGAAACACGATACATCTGTAGCGGTTAATGTTACAAATGCGCCCGTGATTACTTCTACCAAACCTGTAATGGTGTGGGAGTCAGAACCTGATGAATTTCCCACTACAAGTGTTACGCTGTAGTTTCCAGGGGAATTGTATACAATGTTTTGAGGGTTTTGCGAAGAACTGCTTGATGGCGTTCCACCAGGAAAGCTCCAACTCCAAGAAGTAGGGGCGTCAACACTAGTGTCTGTAAAGTCTACTTCCAATCCAGCACATCCATTCGAATTAGATGCATTGAAGTTTGCCGTAGGGGCAGGTCCTAGTTCGGGTTCTTCGGCGCAAAAATCATGGCTAATTTCTTCTTCGAAATCGCCGTCGCCTTCAACCAGCACTGTTCCTTCGCCATCATATAAGGTGTAAGATCCAGTTGTGAATCCCATCCCGTCGCCATACACATCGTAAAACCACAAGGTGTAGCAACCAGAAGAGACACAAATGGACTCATTGAAGATCATTCCTTGGTTGTTATTGATGTAAGGACCACCTGAAGCAACAACAGCACCGTCTTCTTGGACTTCCCAGGTAGTTTCAGACCCGAAATAGTCAAGACTAATTTCCAGCTCTAATCCTGCTCCTGAAGAAATCGAAAATTCATTGACACGTTCATTGTTTGTTGAGTTTTCATCGGTATTTCCATTGGGCGAAGAGGTCCAAGCACTAAATTCATGATCGCCGCCAGATGCGCTAACCAATGGTAGTTCAACAGAAATTGATTCGCCTGAATTCAAAGAGCCTGTCCACGCAATTTGTTGAGCGTTGGTGTTGTCTACACTGTAGTGAATGTTCACAGATGTCAGTGTAACAGAACCGTAATTGGTAAGCTGCACTTGAGGTGTGAATGTACTGCTACAACTTGTACCAATAGGGTTCGAAATATCAGTAATCCCTGCGTCGTAATCGTTCACAGACACGCATCCCATTGAACTTAGAATGGTCAATCGATCTGCTAAGAGGGTACTTCTCATACGGTCTTTTTGACCTTGAGAGAACATGTTTCTACAACTTTCAGAGGTGTAGTCCATGTAGTTTTCTACTTGTTGTGTGCCAGAACATGCTGGGTTTGAGCAACTAGCAGAAAGAATGGTAGGAGGGGTATCGCACACACGATCACCTTGAGTGGTGCAGTTTGTTTCAGCACTACAATCCGTAGTTGTGTGGAACGTATGGTACAGTCCAAGGTAGTGCCCTACTTCATGGGCAAGAGTTCTGTTGAGGGCTGTATTTGGTTTGATGTTGCCTACGGTTCCAATGGCATTGTGTAAAATGACAATTCCGTCAACAGGGTTGTTAACGGGGAAATAGGCAAATCCTTGGATGCCACTTTGGGCGTCGTTGTCTTCAATTTCATTGACCACCCAAATGTTCAAGTAATCTTCTCGTGGCCAAATGGAGAGTTCTTTTACGTCCAATTCATCTGCTCCACTATCTCCGGTGGCTTGAATTCCTTCGTCTGCATAATTAGCAACAACGGTACCATCCACTCTGCTAATTCCGGTTGAGGCATTGCCATCGGGGTCTCTTGCTGCAAGACAAAATTCAATGCCAACATCTACGCCATCTCCGTCTCCGTTGGTGCCGGGTAATTTTCTGAAATCTTCGTTAAGTGCGGTAATAGAAGAGAGAATCTGCTCTTGCGAAATATTGGCGCCTTGTCCAATCGGTTCCCCTTCGTGAATAACGTGCACTACAACTGGAATGGTGTAGATTTCATCGTTACGTTCATGAGCTGACGCACTGAGTTCCTGAATCCTTCGTTCCAAATTAAAGAAGGAACGCTGGTAGATCTCATCGTTTTCCAAGAGTTCTTCATGGAGTACGTCACTGGCGCACGGGGCGTCGTCGGATTGTGCAAAAACAGCTGTAGAGAGTGCTATTGCACTTAAGATAAGTGTAAGAATTCGCATGTTCATTGTTTTCAAGCTTACTCGCAGATTCATGCTACGTATACCTGAAATGGGGAACAAGGGTTACACTAGAAAACGGGTATTAATATTTATCAGAGAAAGACTACGAGGGGTGGAACATGTCTCCGAAATGCGCATACAGTTCCGGATGCTCCTTTTTCATTCGGTCAGGCGCTTCGAAAAAGTATTCTGCTGCAACGGGGAAGAATTCCGTGGCGCTTGTTCCTCCGTAAGAATCGATGTCCGATTTTTTATGCTTAATCTCATTCATTTTAATGCGAATAAGCTCTAGCCATGGAGAGACAGCAGGTTGTTTTAGAAGTACTTCGGGGAGGCCGTCAATAGCGCCGTCCCACCCGTCAATGAGGTGTACGAATTCGTGAATTGCCGTATTCTGTCCGTCTTTTGCCCGACGAAAACCACCTTTCAACGCGCGTTTGGATAAGATCATGGTTCCGTTCATGTAGCCTGTTCCAACCATGCCGGCAACATTTCTGTTTTTGCCCTGCAATTCGTGATTTTTAGAAAAGGCATTTGGATAGATGAGTACTTCTTCGAGGTTGGGGTAGGTACTCTCACCAAGGTGGAAAAGGGGGATTAGTGCTGCTGCAGCTACCAGCAAGCGATGCGAATCATCAATTTCAGTCTGAACAGGAGTGATTGTTACACTTGAAAGAAATGCTTGAACACGCTCTTGGAAAACCAACTGGTCAGCAGGAGTGAGGTTGTCGTAGAAATCTACTTCTTCCTTCAAAATGGTGTGCCAAGAAACCGGAAAAGGCCCAGAAATTTTTTTCCGGGCCTTTTTGCGGTAATAGAAATAAGCTTGGTAGGCGATGAAAATAAGCGTCACAGACGCAATAATAACTCCTACCAGATCAATTATTGTTGAGGCGCTCCAGCGTCTGGAAGAATCTCGAGTAATTCGATCGTAAAGATAAGCGCTGCGTATGGAGGGATAGGGCCTCCTGGACGAGGACGTGCTCCGTAAGCCAATTCTTGTGGGATGTAGAATTCTGCTTTTCCACCTGGCTTGAGGTATTGAACTCCTTCAGTCCATCCTGGAATGACCTGATTCAAGAAAAACTCTGCTGGCCTTCCATTCTGATAAGAACTCTCAAAAATGGTTCCGTCAATAAGCTTTCCTTCGTAGTGTACTTTCACTTTTTGAGTAGAGAGAGGAGAAGTTCCTTCGCCCTCAACAAGCATTTTATACTGAAGTCCAGATTCAAGAACAACAACACCTTCTTTGGTTTTATTCGCTTCTAGGAAATCAATTCCATCTTGCTTCGCCGCTAGTTCTGTTGCTTCTTTTCTTCGCTGAAGTTCGGCTCTGATGTAAGTATCAGCATCTTCTAGTGGGAAAAGCGAATCACCGTCCAATTGAGCGCGCATTCCAGCCGCTAATTTAGATTCATCGATATCTTCGATGCCTTGTGACTTCAGGTTTTCACCAATACTTACACCCAAAGCATAAGAAATAGAGTCTTTGGCAGTGGCAAGTGAACTCGCGTTTGCGTTCACCGTCTCATTTGATTTACAGCTAACAATTAGCATTCCTGCAGCAAGAACAGCTGCACCGTATTTAAACATCATGTTGTTGGTACTTGATCGCGGGTGAAAACGAGTTCATTCGTCTCAGATAGTCGCGGGTTAAAAGAATATCCTTGAAGATCAAAAGCTTTTAAATCCTCAGGATTAGTTAATTTATTTTTAATGATAAAACGAGCCATCAATCCTCGCGCGTGCTTTGCGTAGGTCATGAGTGCTTTGTATTCTCCGTTTTTGTTGTCTTTGAAGTGACAGGTAATGATCTCACGATTCAGTTCTTTCGTGTTCACCGCCTTGAAGTATTCATTTGAAGCAAGGTTGATAATTGGCCCTTGCGTTTCAGAATTGTTCAGCTTATCTGTCAATTTATTTCCCCAAAACTTGTAGAGGTTTTTCTTTGTTGGCGAAACTGCCCAACTCGTTCCCATTTCCAATCGGTAGGCCTGCATTAAGTCCAATGGGCGAAGAACTCCATAGAGACCGCTTAGGATACGCAAGTGTTTTTGAGCGAATTCAAAGTCTTGCTCCAAGAAGTGCTCTGCTTGTAGTCCGCGGTAAACTTCCCCTTTGAATGTTAGTACGGCCTGACGTGAGTTCCCAAGATGAAAAGGAGCTGACCACATTTGAAAACGCTCATGGTTTTCAGCAGCTATGTCTGGGCTCACTTTGTACATTTTCTCTAGCTTCTTAGCAGAGAATTTTTTCAATTTATTGACAAGGTAATCCGCTTCCTCAAGAAACAAAGGCTGGCTAGCGCTTTCAGTAATTCCTTGGTTTTTGGTATCTAGCGTTTTAGCTGGGGAAAGAAGTATCAGCATATCTCGTAGTTTATCTTGCAGACTAAGCGTCTTTTTTCAATTTGATTCCTCTAGGCGTAATTTCAATCTTACGATCCTTGTAGAGTTGGCCAATGGCCTGTTTGAAGGTGCTTTTACTGATGCGTAAGCGAAGCTGGATTTCTTCAGCAGGTGTACTATCAGTTAAGCGAAGATAACCGCGGTGTTCATCCAGTTTTTCCATGATGCGCTTAATGGCATCATCCACTTTCGCACGTCCAGGACGGTACATGGAAATGTAAAGATTCGCTCCTTCATTTTCGCGAACATATCCTACGTAGGTTTCCCCGCGTCTCATTCCTGGAAGCGCATCGTTCTTGTGAAGAAATCCGGTGTACTTGTGGTCAACAATAATGGGCCATCCTGCGTTGGATTTTTCCTCAATCATGAACCGAACTTCCTGGCCTACTTCAAGTGGACTTTTACGTGTTAGGAAGTCTTCTAAGTTCGTTGTGAGGATAGCACGCTCTTCCATTTCAATGAAAGCCAGAGTCATGTAGTATCGCCTTCCTTCTTCAATCCTATCCCCTTGGTACTCAGGGAACAATGGGAGCTCTTCGTCGACTCCAATGTCAACAAAACCCACTTTTCCAGCGGTATGTTCTACCTTCAAAAAAGCAATTTGTCCGGTTTGGACAAGTGGCTTCTTCATGGTGGCTTGGAGCTCCTTTTGACGGTCGGTCCATAAAAATACTTCCAGTTCGTCACCCTCTTTGTGCTTCGCAGAAAGCTCTCCCAATGAGATGGGAATTGCTTGTCCCATAGCATCCAAATAGGCCATATTTCGCTCTATCCGAGCGATTGGCAGTGTGACTGTAGTTCCAGGTGTTGCAAAAAACATGAACCGCAAAGGTACACATTCGATACACTCCTTTAGACTAGATTTCCTATTTTTGAAAGTATTCAAACCAAAACCTGCTATGACTAATATGAAACACCTTTACAATTGGGGCTTAGCGCTCTCTTTAAGTTTCTTTCTTACTGCTATTTCGTTCACTACCTCTGCGCAATGTGATCTAGGAGAGGCTGAACTCGCAATTACCATCCAAACAGATGCTTGGGGGTATGAGACCTACTGGGAATTGAGACCAGCTGACTCAGAATGCGGAGTTGACGTCATTACGTTCGGAAGTAACCTTGACCAAGTAGGCTGCGATGGTGGCGGAGAACAAGACGCCACTGGCGGAAACGGATACGACAACAACATTACCGTGGAAGTAGATCCAGTATGTGTCGCGCTAGGAGAGCCACTTACTCTTCAATTCGTTGATGACTACGGCGATGGCGGATTGAGTTTCGTGCTATTCTTGGACGGTGTTTTCATTGGGAACTATACCGGACAAGGAAATGGAAACTCATGGACATTCACACCTGGAGAAAGTGAATTGCCTATTTACGACATGCCTTGCAACGCTTCGCCAATGGAAATAGACGGTGAAGCCGTTATGATGAACAACGAAACAGCCTCTGTTTTCCCCGGAGAAGTAACACCTGGTGGTGGTAGTTGTGCACTGTACGGGATTTGGTGCGAAGGTGGACTGTCTAACACTGTTTGGGCGTCATTCGTTGCTCCAGAAGACGGAGCACTTTTCCTTTCAACATGTGTTGAAGGAACAAACTTCGATACGCAACTTGCAGTATGGTCAGCAACAGATTGCAATGACTTCAATACATTCGAAATTGTATCAAGTAACGATGATATCATCGGTGGCTGTGGAATTGCAAACGGATTTGCGTCTGGTTGTTACGTCTCTTGCCTGAACCCAGGTGAAACGTATTACGTGCAAATTGACGGATGGAACGCTGCTACAGGAGATGTTTTCGTAGAGGCAACGACCTACGAAGGCGAATCTTCATTGGAAGCATTCGTAAACAACATTCCATGTGCACTTGACAAAGGAGAAGAAGGAAATGGCTTCATCAACCTCTACGTAACTGGAACCGGAGCTGATTTTGAAGCAGAATGGACTGGCCCTAATGGTTTTACCTCTGATGAAACGGGAGTTGCAGACCTGAGTCCTGGAGATTACAGTGTAGTTGTTACAGATAATTGTGGGAACGTCTACGAGGATTCTTGGACGATCTTTTCACCGCAACCAATTTCTATAGGTGTTGACTTACTACAACCTACCTGCCCACTTTCTACTGATGGTGTAGTGGTAGTTGAACCTTCTGGAGGAACAGAACCGTTTGAATTTGACTGGAGTGGCCCCGGAGATTACACCAACAACATTGCAGGGCCAGACGACCTAACAGAAGGGGCATATGTCTTGACGATTACCGATGACAACGGCTGTGAATATGTTCAGAATTTCAACTTGGTTGCTGACAACGTTGTCGATATCGATTTGGGTGATGACATGTTGTTGTGCTTAGACGAGTCAGTCTTATTAAACGGCCCAATTGGTTATACGTATGAATGGCAAGACGGAAGTGCGAATCAGTTCTTTCAAGTAGAAGCCGGTGACCTTGGAGTTGGGGAATATACCTTCATTTTATCGGTCGAGAACGAAGAAGGTTGCAACGCTGCGGAAGCAGTAATCATTACTGTAGATGACTGTTTAGGGGTGAATGATCAAGATCTTGTAGACATAGCGGTTTACCCAAACCCAGCTGCAGACTGCGTCAACATCAACGAATTGCCACAAGGAGAAAAGACCTTAGAATTGTTCAATGCCAATGGGAAGAGAGTTCACATGGAACAACTCATTGACCAACAAACAAGATTGAACGTTGCGAAATACGCAAGAGGGAATTACCTCATTCGAATTTCGTCTGCAGGAACCCCAATTGCACATAAAATGATTACGCTCAATTAAAGGTGTTGCTCGAAGATTTGCTTGAGTTGTGCGAAATGCGCTGAAGTAAAATCCAAATGAGTAACGAAACGTATTTTAGAAGGCCCGAATGGCAGTGCATGTATACCGTGCGCTGCCATTTTTTTGCACTGTTCTTCTGCAGACGCGCCGTCGGCTAATTTGAAAATAACAATGTTTGTGTGAACAGGTGTTACCTCTTCAACCCAAGAACGCTCATTCAAGAGGGTTTCTAATTTTTTAGCGTGATCGTGGTCTTCTTGCAATCGTTCCAAATGATGATCAAGGGCATGCAGACCAGCCGCCGCAAGGATACCTATTTGACGCATGCCTCCACCCATTGATTTGCGTACACGGTGAGCTTCTTGAATGAATGGTTTGCTTCCGAGCAATACAGATCCACCGGGTGTACCCAGTCCTTTACTCAAGCAAATAGAGATACTATCAAACAAGCTTCCGTATTCATTGGTGTCAATAGCAGATTCTTCCAAAGCGTTGAATACACGAGCACCGTCTAAATGGAAGCCAAGGCCGCGCTGTTTAGCCAATGCCGAGATTTCTTCAAGATGTTGTTTGTCGTAGAAACAGCCACCACCTTTGTTGCAGGTGTCTTCAACAGAAATGAGTTTTGTTCGCGCATAATGGCTATCATCAGGATTGATTGCCGCTTCAGCTTGCGCCGCTGTAAACCGGCCAGAATCCCCTTGCGTTAGTCGAATGCTTGCGCCCGAATTCCGAGCGATGCCCCCGCCTTCGTAGTTGTAAACATGAGAAAGCTGATCGCAGATTACTTCGTCTCCTGGTTGCACATGAACGTTGATGCCAATCTGATTTGTCATGGTTCCCGAGGGACAAAATAATCCTGCTTCTTGGCCAAACATGTCGGCTAGTCTTTCTTGAAGCTCATTGACTGTTGGGTCTTCTCCGAATACATCATCACCAACGGGTGCAGATAGCATTCTTTTCAGCATCTCAGGAGTAGGTTTCGTGACCGTGTCACTGCGCAAATCGATGTTCATTTTCTTACATTTACAGAATGTTCAAAGGTAGTTGGTTGTGCGCGATTTTTTTCATTCTACTCAGTTGGATGTCAATTTCGACGTTCGCACAGGAGTCAAAATATTGGGTCTATTTTACCGACAAAAAAGGGGAGACCTTCGACCCCCAAACGTATTTTCACCCGGCCGCCATTGACAGAAGAGAAAATGCGGGGATTCCTTTGTTTGACTCCACTGATTTCCCAGTATCCTCAAAGTATCAGGTCGAATTGCAAAGCGTTGGCGCCGAACTCCAAAATGAAAGCCGATGGTTAAACGCCGTAAGCTGTTTATTGACAGAAGAGGAGCGCTTTTTTGTTCAAGAAATGCCCTTTGTTGAGCGCGTGGAATTGATCGCATCAACTTCATTCGTGTTTGGGATGTCAACGGAGAATCTTGAACCCGATATTATCAACCCCTCTTCTTTGAATCATCAGACGGAAGTACTTGGTGGAACATTACTTCGTGAGCACAGTTTGAACGGCAAAGGGATTCGAATAGCTGTATTTGATGTGGGCTTCAAAGGATACGAATCGTCTTCGTTCTTCCAGCATCTTCGAAACAAAGGACTTATTGAACGCACGTATGATTTTGTGGGCAAAGATGAAAAGGTTGGCCATTCCAATGCTCATGGAACCAAAGTGTTGTCTTGTTTGGCAGGGGAAGAACTCAATACGTTCACTGGTTTGGCGGGAGGAGCGACCTTTTTATTGGCAAGAACGGAACGCAATTCCATTGAAATAAAAAGTGAAGAGGATTGCTGGATCGCTGCAGCTGAATGGGCAGACAAACATGGTGTCCATATTATCAATAGTAGCTTAGGATATACCGATTCACGTTATTTCAAGAAGGAAATGAATGGTAAAACTGCGCCGGTATCAATTGCTGCAACCATGGCCGCCCGAAAGGGAATATTGGTTGTGACTGCTGCCGGAAATGAAGGTGATGAACAGTGGAAATTCGTTGCAGCTCCAGGAGATGCAGACAGTGTTTTAACCGTTGGGGGCATCAATCCATTTTCAGGACTACCTTCGTCGTTCTCATCCTTTGGACCAACGGCAGACGGACGGCTAAAACCCAATGTAGTAGCCCATGGAACAGCATTTTGCAGTTCGCCTTTGGGTTCCTCCCAAGAAATTGGAACGTCATTTTCATCGCCACTCATTGCTGGTTTCGCGGCATGTATTTGGCAACACAACAAGACGTTGACGAACATGGAAGTGCTTGACATCATTCAATCAAGTGCTAGCTTGTATCCACACTTTGATTATTCCATGGGGTATGGGCTACCGAATGCAAGTCGGTATTTCCATGAAGAGGAAACGCATTTTGATTGGGAATTTGAAGAAGTAGATTGCAATTACGTGATTGAACCAACCGATCACACAACTCCAACGAAGTACCAAAACAAGTTCGGGTTTGATCCCCTCATTTACTATTCGTTCTTGTCAGATGAAAACGAAATTCTAAGTTTCGGCGCGGCCTATATACAAGGCAATGGGCAAGGATTCATCCGTGTTCCAAAAGAGTACGAAAATGCCAATATTAGGGTTAGTTTTCTGGGAACTGTAAAGGAAATTCGATGATGACTAGGACGGGATTGATCATCGGTTTATTGGTTTCGATTTGTGCAACAATGAATGCGCAGGAAGATGAGTATTCGGCCTACTACTACGAAGTGGACTCTACGGAGTATGAAACAACTTTTGGCCCCAACACCGCTTATTACCAGCATGGATTCATCAGTTACGGAATGCCCATTCCCATCATTGAATCAGATAGTCTTCGAACTAAATGGGGAGGAGTGTTCTTAGAGTACGGTTCACGTGGGAAAATAAAAGTAGCTGAATGGTTGGCCCTAGGATGGGAGGTTTCGTACCAATATAATTCTCAATCCATCGTTCAAGATAGCGTGCTCAACTTGCTTTCGTTAGGAGAGGTGTTTGAGAAACAACAGATTAAAAAGCACGTTATCAACTCAGGAATTCATGTACGTTTCAATGCAGGACGAAGAGGGAACAACTTAGGGGAATACGTTGATCTTGGCGGTTTTACTAGTTTCGTTGCTGGTTCAAGAATGATTTTGGTGCGCGAAGAAGACCGAAATCAAGTCAACTTTGGTTCAGCACAACAACGAACAGTATTGAAACGAATCAACTTTACCAGTCCATTCCAATACGGCGCAAGTGTTAGAATTGGATTAAATGGTTTTATCTTGTGGGGAAGGTATACCTTGAATGATTCTTTTCGGAAACAAGAAGAAGTGAATAACGGAATTCAATTACCCAACTTAACACCGCTGACCGCAGGGATACAACTCGCTTTTTGATGGATAACTATTTTCGAACATTGGGTTTGCAAAATGATGCTGATATCAACGATGTCAAAGCAGCTTACCGCGTGTTGGCCAAAAAGTATCATCCAGACGTTTGTGAATTGCCAGATGCAGAGCAAAAATTTGTTCAGGTCAACGAAGCATATGAATTCTTGCGAGATGAACAGCGACTGGGAATGTATCAACGCAACTTGTCCAATCAACTCTCTGATGCCCAAAAAAGACGCAAAGAAGCCATCTACAACGAATGGGTGAGGCGCCAACAAGCTGCAGCACAGCAACGGGCAAGAGCAAATGCCAACTCTTCTTATGATGCCTTCACGCAGTCGCCAGTGTATAAAACAGCTATGATTCTCAGTGATTTATATAACTATATTTTCCTCGGGGCTGGATTGGTGTTGGTTTTTGCGCCGGTCATTTGGTTCATGAAATTGGCAGAAGAAGAGCGAGAAAAGCTTAACCTCACTTGGACAAGTGTCTTTTTTTCAGGTATCGTAGGGATTGCTTTCACCTACGGCATTTATCACTTCATTTTCAAGAAAGACAACTAACCTTCCATCATTTGAACACACCCCTTACAAAGGAAGCAAAACAGAATACAAGAAGATTTTGCACCTTTAGGGCTCCAAAAATTAGACATGAAGAAAATCTGTTTCGCCTTATTCGTATTAACCTCATTGCAGCTTCACGCAACAGAGGGAATGTGGATTCCAACCCTTTTAGGAGCTATTGAAGATGACATGCAGGCTTTTGGCCTACAGCTTTCTGCCGATGACATATACAGCATTAATCATTCTTCTCTGAAAGATGCCATTGTTCATTTCAACGGAGGATGCACAGCCGAAGTGATTTCAAAAGATGGTTTACTTCTTACAAATCACCACTGCGGATACAGTCAGATTCAATACCATTCGAGTTTGGAAAACAACTACTTGAAAGATGGTTTTTGGGCGAAAACACGCGCTGACGAAGTGGTGAACCCGAGCCTGTACGCCACATTCAGTGTACGATTAGATGATGTTACCAAGCAACTCTTGGATGGTGTAACAGAAGGGATGACGGCTTCAGAAAGAGCTGCTATCATTGCTAAAAACGAAGAAAAGGTTGTTGCAGCAACGTTGGAAGGAACAACCAATCTTGATGCCTTTGTACGCGCCTACAACTACGGAAATAGCTACTTCGTAATCGTTACCAAGGATTATACTGATGTTAGACTGGTAGGCGCACCCCCATCTGCAATTGGGAAGTTTGGAGGTGACACAGATAACTGGGTTTGGCCAAGACATACAGGTGATTTTTCTCTTTTCAGAATATACGCTGGGGCAGATAATGAACCCGCAGATTACGCACCTGAAAACAAGCCGCTACAGCCAATCATGCACTTGCCAATCTCTATGGATGGCATAGAAAAAGGCGATTTCACCATGGTATTCGGTTTTCCAGGGAGAACAGAACAATATTTGACCACTGGAGCCGTGGAATACGTGGTAGAAACCGCAAACCCAATTCGCATTCACATGAGAGAAACGTCGTTGGAAATTATTGATGCAGCGATGAGATCTTCTGAAAAGATTCACATTCAATACGCCGCGAAGCAATCAAGTATTTCGAATGCGTACAAAAAGTGGATAGGTCAAAACAATGGATTGAAGGAACTCAACGCCATTCAGAAAAAGAAAGACCTGGAAAAAGCCTACATGGAGTTGGCGAAAGTAAAAGGCAAGCAAAATTATTTGAATGCTCTTGAATCATTGACTAAACTGAATGAAGAGGCAAAGGACTTGAAATTGAGTAGAGATGTTTTCATCGAATACTTCTTCTACGGACCAGAAATTTTTGGCTTTGCGAGAGGATTCGACGGAATTATTAAGAATTACGCCAAACTAGAAAGCGAAGGGAAATTGGAAGAACAAATCGAAAGTTTGAAGTCTTCTACTGCGAGTCATTTCAAAGACCTTCACGCACCAACAGAAAAAGCAATTTTTGAAAATCTTACAGCACTCTATTTTGATTACATGCCGCAGGCATACTTCCCACAGGAAATGACAGACTTCAAAACAAAGAATAAAGGTGAGATGGGGCGTATGCTCAAGAGCCTCTATGGAAAGTCTGTATTTGCGAACGAAGAAGCCTTGAATAAGTTGCTTTCTAATCCGTCTGAAAAAGCGTTTGCAAAGCTGAAGAAAGACCCTGCATACGCATTGTATCAGAGCCTCTTCAATGGGTATCTTCGAGATGTTCGTCCAGAATACTCACGACTCAATAATGAAATTGATGAGCAGATGCGTGTTTATGTTCAAGGTCTTGCAGAGCTCTTCCCGAACAAGGAATATTCGCCTGATGCCAATAGCACATTGCGTTTGACATATGGAAAGGCAGAAGGCAGTGCTCCAGTAGATGGAATGGCCTATAAGTTCTGCACGACGGCAGATGGAATCCTTCAGAAATTCTACTCTGGAAACCCTGATTTCGATTTGCCAGCCGACATGATTTCACTGTTGGAAGAAGAAAATTATGGGAGATATGCCCATACTGATGGTGAGCTACGCGTTTGTTTCACAGGGTCGAATCATACCACAGGAGGTAATTCTGGATCGCCTGCCATCAACGGAAAAGGACACCTTATTGGTCTCAATTTTGACCGCTCTTGGGAAAGTACCATGAGTGATATTTACTACGATGCTGGTCGGTGTAGAAACATCATGGTAGACGTCAAGTATGTTTTATGGGTAATTGATGTGTACGCAGGAGCAGGACACATTGTAGATGAAATGACGCTTGTTTGGGGCGATGAAGCTGCTGAAACTGAAACTGAGAACCAAGGTGAGTTGACCCCAATTGAAGCTGTTAGCCAATAATAATACGCGCTAAAAGCTGGTTTTCTTCGTCAAAAATGGAAGAGCTATACATGGTTCCTTTTCGTTCTGTGTGCACCGTAATCCATGCACCTGTTAAAGGAAGGTCGAATACCTCAAGATCACAGTGATCCATGGTGAAATGTGCGTTGTTGAATAGCTGTGAAATACTTTCAAGCGTAAAAACCGTAAACATGCCGGCTTGCAGTTTTCCGCTGTTTGTAGACATTTCACGTCGTATTTGAAATCGAATTGATCCACCGCCAAAAACGGTAGGTGATGATGTGCCTAATAACCATAAGGCCATTGGTGATGATTCTTCCTTGCTCATATTCTTCCCACTTTTCCAGATTTAGCCCCAAGTACAGGACTAAGACGTGCAAACATTAAATGACGTAGGAAGTAGGGTGAGCAGCGAATTTCAAGTTTACCTACATCATTGTGAGCGCATGCCTTACACTTATTAAACTCCAACGAGGCTAATTTAGTTTCGGTAAATAAGGTTAAATCACATGAAAACAGCTTCTTGGAGAAATCAACAACTCGTTCTAGGTAATGATACAGACGTATTGTTGGACCTAGAAGACATGATGGAAAGCCGCACCTCTTGCTTTCTAAATATCGTAGGACTTAACGAAATTAAATCATCTTTCGGTCCGAACGCTGAAGTCAAACAAAACAACCTGGGATTGGTTGAAGATGGTGCCATTGGCCGACTTATACGTTTCACAAGAGGAGAGAACATTGCGCTGGTGAATGTGAATTCCCTCGTAGAAACGCTCATTACTATTTCAGAAGAAAACGGACGATTTGCACTTTACATTTCAGACGAAAAGGAGCAAGATAAATCGCTGAATAACAAAAGAGTAAAGAAATCAGGTTCCGCTGTCAGAGAACTTGACCTGGAAGAACAAATTATTACACAAGGCATAGACCTGGTCGTTTCGTATTCAGAAAAGGACAAGGCAAAAAGGGTGTTCGAAAGAAGCACTAAAAATTACCACAAACCGTTGGTTTGGATTCAACTACCAGAGTCGAAAACGCAAGCTTTTAACGCATCATCCCAATCAGGATTCAAGTTAAAAAGAGCCGCATTCAAAGCATTGGACGCGTTGCAATGTGCTTGGAAGATTGTGAGCAAGGCTCCTCTTCTTAACCAAGAAAGTAGATAACGGTTACGATAAGCGCTAAAACAAAAATTCCAACCAATACTGGTCCTCCAACTTCGTTCTGTTCTGCTTCTTTGTGTTCGTGAGACATGTTGTTCAATTTTTTACAAAAGTAAGAATGCAATCCAATATAAGGCAAGGAAAATGCAACTACATTTTCAAGTTAGTGTACCTGCAACCCTTAGTCCTTCGGGGATTGTGAATTGTGGACGGTATCATCTTGAACAAAATCGCCGAAATTAAGTTCCAATGAAGTACCAAAAACACCCTCAATTAGGACAACTTTATTCTTGAAACTCAGGAAGTAAGTTGTAAATTGGAAGCGCTACCACTGGGGAATGCAACCTTTCGTTTGTATCAACAGTGTATAAGTAAAGGAACCTGTTTGAAATGAGAAAATTATTTACACTTGCCTTGATAAGCTGCCTGATCGTACCTGGAACGTTCGCACAGGTGGTTATCAATGAATTCAGTGCAGCAAACTACACTGACTTCAACACCGGAGGAGAATTTGAAGACTGGGTAGAACTATACAACCCAACTGGAGCCGCAATTGATATTGGAGGCTATTTCCTGTCTGACCTCGACAACGAACTCGATAAATTTGAAATTCCCAATGGGACAACGGTGCCAGCAAATGGTTACCTGGTTGTGCTTTGCTCAGGAATGTTCGACGAAGATCCTAACGCTTACGGCTATCTGAACACCAATTACAAGGTGATTCAATCTCACAATGAAGGGTTTTACTTATCCGATGCTGGTTTGAACCTCGTGAGTGGTTTCCAATACAATGTTGATGGACCGTCTAATTTCACCAACCATTCTTGGGGTCACAGTACAGACGGTGGTAATGACTGGGTAGTCTTTGCAGACCCTACACCAGGAGCCACCAATGGTTCAACTCCCTACACTGGTTATTCTTCGAAGGTGCAGTTTAGTGTTGAGGCCGGTTACTATGCTGGAGCTCAATCATTGACACTGACGGCAGACGCGGGAGCAACGATTTACTACACATTAAACGGAAACGAGCCTACCGACGCTTCTACGGAATATGCTGGTCCAATAGACATCAATGCTACAACAGTAGTGAAGGCCATCGCTTATCCGGCTGGAGCAGATGAACAGCCTAGTAAAGTAGAAACAAATACGTATTTCCTTGGTGCTGACCAACACACCATCATCGTTGTGTCGTTAACGGGTAACACCGTAGCAGACGGGAACTGGGTAGGAGATGAATACGCTGCAATCGAATTGTTCAATCCAGATGGTTCCTTCTGGTGCGAAAGCAATGGAGATTCAAACGAGCACGGAAATGATTCCAACGCATACGGACAACGTGGATTTGACTACGTTACAAGAGATGCAATGGGTCAGGCGCACGAATTGGAAGAGCAACTTTTCCATGCGAAAGACCGTGACCATTACCAACGACTTATTTTCAAGGCAGCAGCCAATGATAATTACCCATTCGAACCCGGCGCGCACATTAGAGATGCCTATGTGCATACGTTGAGTCACAATGCAGACTTGAACATGGATGAACGTACCAGTGAAAGCTGTATCGTTTACCTAAACGGAGACTATTGGGGAGTTTACGAATACCGTGAAAAAGTAGATGATCTTGATTTCACAAGAGAATACTACGATCAACCACGCCACTTTGTTGATTTCATCAAAACATGGGGTGGAACTTGGAATGAGTATGGAAGTGATGCCGATTGGGATACGTTCGTGAACTTCGTAACTACGAATGACATGACAGACCCAGCAAACTTCGAATACGTGGAGTCTGTTTACAACACAATGAGCCTCATTGATTATTTCATCTTAAACTCTTACATCGTTTCTGCCGACTGGTTGAACTGGAACACCGCATGGTGGAGAGGTCGTCATCCCGAAGGAGGAGCGAAGAGATGGAGATACGTATTATGGGACATGGATGCCTCTTTTGGTCACTATGTGAACTATACAGGAGTTCCTGATACAGGTCCCGGCGCGGATCCGTGCAACCCAGACAACTTAGGAGATCCAGGAGGTCAAGGACACGTTCCAATCTTGAACGCATTACTAGAAAACGAAGACTTCTTTGCTGATTACGTCAACAGATGGGCAAGTTTGAGCAACTCATACTTCAACTGTGAGTACATGCATGCCACACTAGACAGCATGGTGAACGTAATTGAACCTGAAATGCAGCGTCAATGTGACCGTTGGGGTGGAAACATCGCAGGGTGGGAAACCGAATTGACACAGCTTAGAGACTTCATCGACACCCGTTGTGCTGAAGTTGTTGTTGAAGGAATGGAAGATTGCTACGATGTAGAGCCGGTGACACTTACCGTACTAATTGAAGGTATTGGAGAAGTGGAAGTAGTTGATTTCGATGTAACGCCTGCCATGGTGCCTTGGGAAGGATTCTACTTTGCTGACATCCCTCTTGACTTAGAAGCAGAGGATGAAGGCTTGGGCGTATTCCTCTACTGGGAAGTAATTGAAGGTGACCTTGTTATTGACGATCCGGAAAACCCAGAACAAACTATAGTACTCACAGGAGATGTGACCATTGTTGCCTACTTCTTGAACGACATCGATCCGCAAGAAGTAATGTTCGATGTGCAGCCAGCGGGTGCAGGTGAAATCCTTTTCGAAGGGGTGCCTATGGGACCATATCCGAATACCACAATGGTAGATGGTGGTCCAGGAGACCTAGAGGCAGTAGGAGCAGACATTTGGTACGAATTTGACCATTGGGAAATTCTTAATGCCAACATCAACCCAGACGATGAAGATCCGGAAGGAACTGTTTTCATAGCGCAAACAGATACCATTATTGCCGTATTCAATGAATTGCCTCACTACGACATCATGGTAGATGTTCAACCAGCTGATGCTGGATGGATTACCATCGATGGTGTTGATCTACCTTCTTACCCTTGGAGTGAGACGGTTGCTGGAGATGTTGATATGAACTTCATTACAGCAGGAGTAGATGAGTGGAGTATCTTCTCTCATTGGGAAGTGAACAACCACGCTGTTCTCCCGGATGATCTATCTCAGGATATGATTATCAACCTCAACCAGACGGATACTATCATCGCAGTTTACGATGTGATTCCACACCAAACAATTACGGTGTTGGTTGAGCCAGCAATTGCAGGAACGGTTATCGTAGATGACTTCCTTGTTGTGAATGATGACTGGACAGGAGAGCTTGAAGCTGAAAGAGCGATGCCTTTTACAGCGTATGCTGAGAACTTCTGGTACTTCGACAAATGGGAAGCGAACAATCACCTTGCTTCTCCAGATAACAGAAGCCAAGAAGTAGAGTACACCATTACAACGTCTGATACCATTGTAGCCTACTTTGTTCAAGAGCCGTTCAATGTATTTGTACCTAATTCATTCACACCGAACAACGATGGTAAGAACGATGTGTTCCTTCCGATTGGTTCGGCATGGGATGTTGACCTGTACGAATTATTGATATTCAACCGTTGGGGTGAAGTGGTATTCCAATCAACGGATGCTACAGTTGCTTGGACAGGAGACCACCAAAGTGGAACACACTACGTAAGAGACGAAGTGTACGTGTATAGACTGAAAGTGAAATCGGTGCATGAACCAACACCACAAGAATTTAGTGGTAGTATCACGGTCATCCGATAACCAATAAAGAATTCTGAAAAACCCTCATCCTTTTAGGTTGGGGGTTTTCTTTTTCAAGCCTTTTTAGAAGTACTTTTGTGAGATGAAAGGGAGCGGCCCATTTCTGATGTTAATGTCAGTGTTTCTGTTTACGGCGGCCAACGTCCTCGTGAAACTTATTTCGGACCTGCCTACTACACAAATTGTTTTCTTGAGATCATCTATTTCACTGTTGATGTGTGCGTCTTTTGTGCTTTACAAAGGCTTCCCTTTCTTCGGGAAAAACAAGAAGTGGCTCTTAATTAGAGGTGTTTTCGGAATGATTGCCTTAACGCTGTTCTTCTATACCATTCAGAATATACCATTGGCTTCAGCAACGGTGATTCAATACCTCTCACCAGTGTTTACAGTAATTCTGGCCATGATTTGGTTGGGTCAAAAAGTAAGACCTATTCAATGGTTGTTCCTGGCCATCGCTTTTGTAGGTGTGATTCTCGTGAAAGGTCCTGACAATAGCGACGTTCCCTTGAAGTTTCTAGTCATAGGTGTTACCGCTGCTTTTCTGGCGGCTGTTGCTTACTTCGCCACAATGAAGTGCAAAGACACTGATCATCCCGTGCTAATAGTAATGTACTTTCACTTGCTTGCTACACCCATCATGGGAGGGGTTTCAAGTGTTAACTGGGTGCCAATTGATACCAATACACTTTTAATTGGTCTTTCTGTTGGCGTATTAAGCGTTTTGGCACAAGTGGCCATGGCATTCGCTATACACAAAGAAGATGCCTCGGTAGTAACTCCCATCAAGTATGTGGGGGCTATTTTCGCCTTGGCTATTGGGTACTTCTACTTTGGCGAAGAGCTAAGTGGCATGGCAATCTTGGGAATATTTTTAGTCATAGCCGGTGTTACCCTGAACACTTTTGCGAAACGCCCTTCATCTTAGTATAATTACCACAAGCGTCAATTCAACATTGATTTATGCGTGTTCAGCTTTTTGGTTGAATTCATCTCCGAAGAACCTTGCACTTTTGAATCATGATAGTAGCAATTACACGCTTGAAATTAAAGCACATAGGGAAACTTCCTTCCTTTATGAAACATGCAGTTCGAAGTAAGAATGCTTCGGAAAACGCCAAAGGGAATTTAGGGGTGAAAGTCGAATCAGCGGGAATCCTAGTGCACAGAACGTTGACTTTTTGGGAAAACAAGGAATCACTAATGAATTTCGAGACTTCGAAGCCACATGTCGAAGCAATGAAAGCCACCAAAGACTTAGCTTCAGAGGCATTGTCAAGTCATTGGGAATGCGAAGAGAAACCTACTTGGAAAGAGGCACTTGAGCGCATAGGTATTGCCGATTGAGTTTAGAAATCCTGCTTGAAAAATGGACTTCTCCATTCGTAGGCAGATAAGTTCTTGAAGAACGCAAACCCAACGTAGGTGACAATAGCAGTTGTGCAAACAAGTGTCCAAACGAAGAACGCTAATCGAGCGAAAGTTGAATTGGCCACACTGTCGCCCACTAAGAGCTCTGTTGGAATCATCATTGAAAGAATTAAACTCAAGCTGGCAATGGTAATTCCTAGTGTTGTAAAAGATCGCAATGGCCACATAATCAACTTACGGTACCAAGCCATGTCATTGCCCCATTGGTGGATTAAGTAAAAATGACGGTCTCCGAGCTCTAAGAAGAGCAACGGATCTTTGTCACAATCCTCGAGTAAAAAACGTTCTGATGGCGCAATAATTTTGAACCGGTTTAATTCAACACCAAAGTGACGTTCAAGTGCTTTGATTTTTGCAATGGCTTCATGAGGAATATCTCCTTTGAATTGGCGAGAGTCCAGGAAACGTAACCTGTTTTCAATACAGATGCGTTCAATTTCTTCAATCGAATAAATGCGCTCCATGTCCAAGGCTGTCCATGAAAAATCATGCTGTAAAGCGGGAGGGGTCTCAATATTCTTACGTATCCTCAGGTCATCGCAGTAATCTTGGTACAGCACTTCAAATGCTTCGTTCAAGATAGCGTCCGCTTCTGTTTCTGTGATTTGAACTTTGCGCTTGTCAAGTTCAACTTTAAGATTCGTGTTTTTGAACATATCCTTCCAATTTTCAATCTAACACCTTCGCATCGTGTTTGTTGTTCTTAAAGTTACGAAATGTGTTCGTACGGTATGGTAGTATTTATGTACCTAATAATAGACTCTTATGCCGTCTATTTGATTTCTAGCACTTATTTGTCCTCTACTCTTTGTAATTTCGCACCACCCATTCAATGATCATGGAAACTGTAGCCCCTTATACCCCCAAGAATAAAGTTCGAATTGTAACCGCTGCTTCGCTTTTTGACGGACACGATGCTGCCATCAACATCATGAGACGTATCATGCAAAGCTCCGGATGTGAAGTAATCCACCTCGGTCATGACAGGTCTGTTGAGGAAGTGGTGAACTGTGCAATTGAGGAAGATGCACAGGCAATTGCCATGACGTCTTACCAAGGTGGACACGTAGAATATTTCAAGTACATGTACGATTTGCTCAAAGAAAAAGGAGCATCGCACATTTGCATCTTCGGTGGAGGAGGAGGAACGATTCTTCCAGAAGAAATCAAAGATTTACATGATTACGGCGTTACGAGACTTTACCATCCAGATGATGGAAGAGAGCTCGGATTGCAGGGAATGATCAATGACTTGATTGAACGCTGTGATTTTCCCACCGGAATTAATCTGAATGGCGAAGCAAAGCGACTTTCTCCGGAAGACCCTGGAGCCATTGCCAAATTGATTTCTGCCGCTGAGAATGATCCTGAAGGCAGTGAAGCAGTACTCCAAACTGTTAGGGCTCAAGCAGAGCAGTCGAAAACACCTGTTCTTGGTATCACCGGAACGGGTGGTGCGGGTAAATCATCCATGGTAGATGAACTCGTTAGAAGGTTCCTACTAGATTTTCCCGAAAAACACATCGCAATCGTTTCTGTTGACCCGTCGAAGCGGAAGACAGGAGGGGCCCTGTTGGGTGATCGAATCAGAATGAACTCAATTCGAAATGAGCGCGTTTACATGCGTTCATTAGCAACAAGACAATCTAACCTTGCTCTTTCAAAGCACGTCAACGAAGCATTGGCGATTTTGAAAGCATCTAAGTTTGATCTCATCATTTTGGAAACAAGTGGTATCGGCCAGTCTGATACAGAGATCATGGACCACAGTGACGCCGCGTTGTACTTGATGACTCCAGAATTTGGTGCCGCAACCCAGTTGGAAAAAATCGACATGCTTGATTTTGCCGACGTTGTAGCCATCAATAAGTTCGACAAAAGAGGAGCCCTGGACGCATTGCGTGATGTAAGAAAGCAATACAAGCGAAATCACCAAGTGTGGGATGCCGCAGACGAAGACCTTCCAGTATTCGGAACCATTGCGTCTCAATTCAATGATCCAGGAACCAACAGGTTGTACAAGTGCCTCATTGATACGTTGGGTGAAAAGACGACTTCAGAGCTGAAAACGACTCTGGAAATTTCGTCTGAAGAATCAGAGAAGATCTATGTCATTCCTCCGAACCGTACAAGATACCTCTCAGAGATATCTGAAGGGAACAGAGCTTACGATGCTTGGGTAGACGCGCAGTGTGATATTGCTGAACAACTTTACTCAATTCGAAATACGAAGAAGAGCATAGAAGAGAGCGCAATGGACGATAAAGACCGTCTATTGAAAGGACTAGATGAGCGATATGCAGAGTTGGTATTGGATTTCGATCCAAGAAACCTAGCAATGCTTGAAGCATGGGAAGAAAAAGTAGCCCGTTACGGTGCTGATGAGTACATCTTCAAAGTACGAGATAAAGAAATTCGAATTCAAACGAAGACCACATCCCTTTCGCAACAAAAAATCCCGAAAGTGGCGTTGCCGAAGTACAAATCATGGTCAGCGTTGCTGAAGTGGATGCTTCAAGAGAATGTACCAGGTGAATTCCCGTACACGGCGGGTATTTACCCATTCAAACGTGAAGGAGAAGATCCAACGCGTATGTTCGCTGGAGAAGGTGGCCCTGAAAGAACCAATAAACGATTCCATTATGTGTCGTTAGGAATGCCAGCAAAGCGTTTGTCCACAGCGTTCGATAGTGTTACCCTCTACGGAAATGATCCGGGCTTGCGTCCAGATATTTACGGTAAAATTGGAAATGCAGGTGTGAGCATCTGTTGCTTAGACGATGCCAAGAAACTCTATTCTGGGTTCGACCTCGCCATGGCAACCACCAGTGTTTCGATGACCATCAATGGGCCAGCGCCTATGT
>JAQWQB010000118.1 GCA_029245065.1 Flavobacteriales bacterium
AAAACTCGCCCCTCAAAACTCTCAACTCCAGACTCAAAACTCACTTACTCTCAATACGCTTCTCCCACAACAACTCACCCGCATTGTCATACACCTTCATGGTCAAAACGCGTTCTTTTCGTTTTCCAGAAAAGGTGAGCAGGGCGAAATTTCGTTCGCCAACAATGGTCTTGTCTACGCGAAGGGTGTTGGGCTCTTTTGAATGATCATATGAAGTAGAAGTCAAAGGGGAGATGGTCAAATCGTAAATGGTAATATCCTCTATAAGGTCTAGCTGCGTGAGTTCGGTATGGTGACGATCTCCGGTGAGAAAGACAACGTTTTTGATGCCTTCTGCTTTGATGCGGTCAATAACACGTTGGCGCTCTTCTTCGAATTGGGCGTGGTTTTCGTAAAGCTTTGCATCACTTAAAAACTGTCCGCCGGTGGCTATAATCTTGAAAGGGGCGTTGCTGTACTTCAGCGCTTCAATCAACCAATCCTCTTGCGTTTTGCCCCAAACTTGAGGAGTCACACTTGTCAGGTTGTAATTCGTTCTGAACATACGGTTGTCCATGAGGAAGAAATCGATGTCCATGTAGCGAAACTGGCTGGTAATTCCGCGTTCATCTGGCAAGCCATAGCTTGGGTTCGCCCAGAATTCTTCAAATACTTCTTGAGACCAATCACTATGCACAAAGCTTCTATCAGAATCATTTGGGCCGAAATCATGGTCGTCCCAAATGGCGTAGTTCGGACATTCTAACAGAAGTGGAGCAAGTTCAGGTAGTTGACGAAAATGCGAATAGCGGTATTGAAATCCCCATTTACTCTGCAGATCGACCTCTCTTAAATAAACGTTGTCGCCCAACCACAGCATCATGTCTGGAAGCATGGAAGCAATGGTGGTGTAAATCTGATTCTCTCCACCGTAGCCTTTTCCAGGCCGATCGTACTTAGGGTCGTTGGTGTAAGCACAACTTCCGCTAGCTACTGTGAAGGTTGGAGGATCCTTGCGGTATTGCCAAAGCGGTTGCGTGCTGAATTGGAATGAATCGCTTTCAATGGCTTTGCCGTTCAGCAAAAAAGAAAAACCGTAAGACCTTCCTGGCTCCAGGGCTACTGCTTCGAACGTGGCTGTAAGTGCTTTGGTCTTTTCTATTTTAACAGGGGTGGAAGTCATGGTTGAGTCCTTCGCCGCTGCAGGCCAATAGACCATGCTGGCAACTCCTGGCTTTTCAAATTGAGCCCACACCAGTGCAGCTCTTAAATCAGTATGGCCAATCATCGGGCCTGAGGCCAATTGTGCCGAAAGATTGATTGAAAAGAAGAAAAATAGAAGGGAGGTTACAATGCGCATATCCAGAGATTAAGTCTCAAAGATATTTGATTGTCTCGTTGGTACTGTTCAGAAAATGTCAAGAAATAAAAAAGGCGCATGCAAATGCACCTTTATTATCGATTAGGAAATCATGGTTATCAATCGGTGTCAAACCATCGATCAATGTTCTTTTCGCGTTTTTCCAGCTTGATGACATAATTCATGTCGCCAATGCTAAAGCGAATAGCAGTATAAACTTCATTTTTGGCAGGGTGTTCAAATTCAAAGACTTTATGGTCATAGCCATACGGGTACATTGAATTGAGTGCCTGCATTACGGGCTGAGGTAATTTTTCAATACTTACGATCAGATTTTTCATAGGGCGATAAATCCGTTAAAGGGTTCACCACCTTTTACTGAATGAAGTTCAAAAGGTTACATTCAGCTTAAATGTCGGTGAGTTTGATGGTCTGTTTCACAATGCTGGTGTTGCCACATTGGTCTTCGGCAGTCCAAATTCGAACTACATTGTCATCGACTCTTTTCTCAGAGAGCGAAACCGAAACCGGTTTACCGCTGTTGTCTGAAGCGGTCACAGCTGGTGCTTCTGGAAGATTGTCCATTCCAGCGCTCAGCGTAGGAGTCACTTCGTCTAAAACAGGAGGGGTAGAGTCAGTTAATTTAATGTACTGTTCTGCTGTGGCACTGTTACCGCATTCATCTGTAAAAGTATAGGTGCGAACAAGGTTACCAAGACATCCGCCAGAGAAAATAGCTTCCTTTACGGTAGAAGTCACGACCCCGCAATCACTTTGAGCGGTAATTGGAGCTACGGCTTCAACCTGATCAACATCCGCTTCCAACTCAATGGTATAGTTGTCTACAGTAATCTGAGCAGTCAAACCTGTGGTCATGCCCAACGCAATTATGGCTAGTAGTTGTTTCATCTTTATCATCATATCAAGTACAACACAAATTTAATGCCGTTCATTGCATCGTTTATCACGCAAATAACACGTTTTATCGATATTTAGCCTTTGTTGGCTACCAAAGATCCAACTTGAGCCCAACCCAAAGACTTCGAGGCGCAGCAGGAATTATTCCCGGTCCTGGGTAACCCGATGCTCGTCTGGTGAAGTAGGACGAATTCAACACGTTATCGATACCCGCTTGAATAGACCAAGCTTCCCTTCGGTAACCAATGTTTACATCATGAATACTGTAGGTCGGAATAGCACCTACCACTGCATTCGGGTCAGCACCGAATGGGGCGTTGGAAGCGTCAGTAAATTGCTCGGTAATGAGCGTGAATTGGTAACCAAAGCTCCAAGCCTTTACCTTGAACGAAGCCCCTGTCTTGATATTCCACTCTGGGACATATTCTACTGTGTTTCCATCGATTGAGGAGTCATCTGACGAAAGGTATTCTGACTGGATGTGCGCAACATTCACAAATGCACGCAATTCATTCTTGGTTTCGCGTTGAAGGGCCGTAAGCACATCTATTTCCGAAGTGAATTCAATCCCGGCAGTGTAGGCATTGGCGATGTTTCGACGTACTTGAGCAACTTGGGTACCTAGTGCCGGACTGACTAAAACTGATTCTAGGTTGTTGCCGATTTTATCTTCGTATGCCAAGAAAAATAGTGAAGCATCTATAAATAGCCAGTCGGTTAACGTACCCCGATAGCCGAGATCGGCGGTAAACCCTTGCTCATCGTTGATGTTGGGGTCTACTACTTGGTTCGGATTGATGATGCGAATGTCTGAGAAGTTGATGCCGCGGTAATTGCGCGAGAAGTTAGCGTACAACTCGCCTTTCCCTTTGAGTCGTTTTGATACACCTAAACCATAGAGTAGGATGTTCCTTGTACGGTTATCAGCTTCGTAATTCACACGTGGGTAGGATGGAAGTATGTTGCCCGCGCCATCGCGAACAACCTGCGTGTAATTCCCATTCGATGCGGTTGATATATGTTCGAAACGAAAGCCAGGAGTGATGGTCCAGTTTCCTTTCACACGAATTATTTGTTCTAAGAAGACGGCTACATTCTCATTATCAAAGTCGTAATCAGACCCGTTAAACGCATCTGACGAGATGAATTCGAACGAAGCATCGTCACCATCATTCGCTAGTCCTTGTTGATTGCGGGTGTTACCATCAAAATAGCGCACGCCAAAAACAGATGTAGACAGTTGTTTGCCCAGTTCCCAACTTCGACGAATTTTTCCTTCCACTCCCCAGTTGTTGAATTCACCTCTGATGAGGTCGCGTTCACCCCCTAGGTCCAATCGCGATATTCGTCCTAATACGCCCAACGCTTCTCTAGAGGCGCTTAGCATGAAAGGGCGAATGAGTACGCGTGTTTTTGAGTTAAGGTCTTGCTCGTAGTTCAACGCAAGCAGATTCCACTTGACTTTGAACCAGTTTCGGTCGCGGTAAGAAGCGGTAGGGTCTTGTTCAAATTGCGCATCTGTGAGGCCACCAGCTTGTTTGGCGAGGTAATCGTAATAAGACCACTCAATGTTGATGCTGCCATTTCCGTCGAGCTTTCGACCAACTGAAACGTGAGCGTTATTGGATTTGAAATCGCTGTTCGGTCTCCAGCCTTCTCCTTGTTTACGCTGGTAATAGGCCATGTATTCCGTTCGGTCGACGGTTCCTCCAATGGCATTGAATGAAGAGAGAATGCCGAATGAAGCCATGGACTGTTCAGAGATCACACCCAGCTTCTTTTTAGAAGCATCCATCAAGTCGTAATTCAACATGCCGCCAAATTGCGGACCAAATTGAAGACTGGCTGCTCCTCTGATGAGCTCAATTTTTTGAATGGCTTGAATAGGAGGGGCGTAATAACTTTCTGGATAGCCCAGTGGGTCTGCAGAGATATCGTATCCGTTTTGACGGGTGTTGAAGTTGGAAGTACGGTTCGGGTTCAAGCCTCTACCGCCAATGTTTAGTTGCAAACCAGCGTCGCTGTTGTCAAAGATGTTCAAACCTGAAACATGCGAGAACAGTTGCCTAGCGGTTGCTGTGGCGCCACTAAGTGTAATTTCAGACGGACGAATAATATCTGCCTTCTTTCCGGCGTAAACGGTGAAGTTGTCTACGCTCACCCCGGGAACACCGGTGAATTGACTCCCTTCGCCATAAATAACAGCTCCTTTGTAGAGCTTGATGTTCATCCCAAACGAAACACGTTGATGGATGCGAACGTCAATCACCGTATCAATGGGTTCAAAGCCCACGTAGCTGATCTTCAGTGCTACTTCGTCCTTCTCCACAGGAATTCGAACCTTTCCGAAATGGTCTGTAACGTGTCCGTCTGTTTGATTCACAAGCACTACAGCCATGGGAAGAGGCTCACTCGTCATCAAGTCGTACACTTCAACAGTCAACTCGGTTCTGTCCGTAGCCAAAGCGAGCAGTGGCAATACCGCTAGAATCAATGAAACGCTATGTAGCCAAATTCGCTTCATTCCTGAACCAACAGATTATCTGGTGAGACAAGCCATTCCATTCTGTTTGTAGCGGGTGAAATGGTTGTTAAATCTATGGCTGGATTAACGAAGCGTTGACTTCCTTTTCCGTTGAGCGAAACGAAACTTTCGGCATAAATTTCAGGGGACTCGATACCAGCTAATTCTGCTTCTGCCTTCAGAAAAGCGGCGTATTGAAGTATCATGTCTGGCTGCGTACTCATCTGTATTTCTTGCAGTTGTGTCAAGTGTGCCGAAGGTTCTACCAATTTGCGTTTCCCACTAGAAGGGTCAACCACTGTAAAATGGATGTACCCTGCTTTTTCCATGAGCATTACTCTCCATGAAAAACGATAGCCCGCTTCGTCCCAGAAAACATTGTCTGACAACCAATGACTTCTTAATGGAAGCATGAGTTGTACGAAGAAGTGAATGCTCAAGAAGGCCACAAAAGTGCGTGAAACAATGCGCTTAGGTGTCACGGGAATGTCAAGAGCTACTGTTCCATTGTTTCGCTCAAATCGTTTCCAAAAACGTTCATGTGCTGAAGGAGGGAAGAAGACAAGGGTCAGGCCAATCATGATCCAAGGGAACATGCCAATTTGGAAAAGATACCATGTCATTACATGGAAAATAACGACGGCTGCGTAAGCCCATTTTCGGGTTCTTGAAGCCATCAAAAAGAAGACAATGGTGAGGTCATAAAAAGCACCCATCCAGCTGAAAAGGTATGCTGTTTCTTCTAGCCTTAAGAAGCTTCCAATTAGGGGAGCATCTGCGCGAGCAGGGAGCCAAATTTTCATCGGCATAGCGTCCAAAAGCCAAGCGCTATTTAACTTCGCTACTCCTGCGAAAAGGTACACGAGCGCTAGTTGAATAATGAACATATACACCTGATATGCAGGGATATGTGTTATTTTGTCTGAAGTTATTAATGAATCAATGCTCAATCGCTTGTTTGCCGAGGTGAAGCACAGCAATAGGGCAATAATGGAAACGAAGTAATAGTGATTTAAGTAGGGTGCTTTATCAAGCAATTCGACATACGTGAACAGGACAAAAAAGGAAATGCTTGCTATTCGAAAAGCAGCTCCCAAAGCGATGCAAATAGCAGCTAGAAACAGCAGGAAGAAAACCATGTACATTCCTGCTTCTGGCAACGGCTGAATGAAGTCGAAACCGAACCATGTAAAATGAAATGATGGATCCACGTATAAATCGTGAATCCATCCCTTGAACCAAAAACGTGCTATACTGAAAGCCATGAGGCTCCCGAACACTATCCGAAGTGTAACCAACGGAAATATGGAGATTGGTTTGCTTAACCAACTGACGATATGTTGCAGTTGATTAGTCACCGTCGTTGTCTGTGAAGGTAATACTGATGCCTAAAGCACTTGGAAGGTCTACCTTGAGGAGCACCACAACTTCTTGTAATTCATCGTATGCCTCCTGAACAATTTGAGGATTTACATCGATGGTGTCACTCAGCGGGTCTGGAACTTGTTCAAGAGCAGTTTGCGCCTCTTGTATGGCAGTTAGAATGGCATCTGACAAATCCATCTGCGAACCGTCATGGTATGCGCCCAGTTCATCCAGCAGTGCTTTTAATCCTCTTCCTTCAAATCCGTCTATGCTCTTGCGAAGAGAGGTCAGGTGCTGGAGTGCCAATTCAACCGAATAGCCGCCGTGGTAGGCTTCTACTTTGTCTGGCAATGGAATGTCCAACGTCAATAGCCCTAAAGGAAGAGCTACTTTATCTCTTTTCAGTAACTCGTAATCTTGAACGAAACTATTGATGTATAAGCTCATTCCAGCACCAGCGAATGCACCGCCGTTGCTTCTGAATTCTTCAGCATAGTTGCTTTGCCAAGCACTTTCGAGTGCCGTAATGTTCGCAACAAGCTCATTGGAACAAACAGAGAGAACGTTCATTCTGGACGCCCCTGTTGTTTCATTGGTGAAGGCCGTCAACAATTCGTCTGCTGTCAAGTTCGCCTCATTCAGCAGCCAATCCAATGCTGGCAAACCCTTTTCATCATTCGCCGGATTGACGTATTCTCCGGTTTCTAGGGCGTTCTGCAGAAACATGGCATCAGCAGGGAAGGTATTCAGTTGCGGGATGATGAACTCCCCTGGCCCAAAACGGAGGAATGAAATCTGTTGGAATGAAATCCAGGCATTTTTGTGGCTTTGTTGAACGTTGGCCAGATTAGAAAGGGTAGGTGCGATTAGGAAAGATTCTACCGCGTTGTTCAACAGCTCGATGTCTTGAGAAGCCTCGGAAATACCAGGAGCGATAATGTCTTCCTCAAAATATCCGAGTTGGGTTCTGTACTGCGTAATTTCTTCTTCTACCAAGATGTCATCACGCCCACAATCGGAGCATGATGACATACCTAGTACACAAAGAATAAATGCGAGGTGGGTAAATTTCATATTATATACTTGCGAATTCAACCAGTTCAATCAACGTGTTGTTGATCAAGAATTCAATGGTGGCATCAATGTCTTCTTCTGTCGTTTCATAGAAGTTGTCACCTAACAGGTCATACGCTTCTTGCACTTGAGCGGGCGTCAATGCTAGGTCAGTTCTGTTGTGAAGCAAGTTGCCGATGAAAGCGCGTGCTTCGCTTAGTTCATGGCACTTAAGCGCGGCATCGTCTATGTTTTCTTTTGCATCTTTCAGGTAACTCAACGCTGTCCCGACAATGGCACGGTGCCATTGTGTTCGCAACGCATCTGTGTGTGTGCTTACGTCTTCGTTACCTGTAATAGCGGCTCTTGTTGCAAGAAAGGCATCCATGATCGTGTTAGTACCCAGGGCTGCATCTCTGGAGTTGCAGTATTTCCCATGAAAACGCACACCATCTGTATTCGAAGGGAAGTCAGTTGGAATTCCGAAGTACCCAAATGCTTCGTCAAATTTATGCTCTGCTTCGGTGTAGTACTTTCCTTCAGCAGCATCTGTTATCGTCACGTTATCATAAGAACCCGCTTCCGTTCCGTCGATGTAGGTAGCCATCGCTTGGTAGTACAACACATCTCCCATCAATCCTTTTTCAATGAGCTGAATGTGTTCCATTCCATTTTCATCAAGCAAGTAGGCTTTGGTATTGTTGGTGGTACTAGTAACTACACCCGCTGTTCCGTTGGAACCTTCAACTGTGCTCATTGAGGCGGTTTCCAAGGCCGTGAAGTAGTCTAAATAAATATCTAATGTTCCAAGAAAACACTTGTTCTGTAGTTGTTTTCCACTCACTGCTGCATCTGCGGTGAAGTGAACCGAACCGTTGCCATCTCCATTAGAAAACATATCCAACAGTACTGCTGCGTCAACTACCGTATTGGGCGTATTGCCCGTTTTCATGTACGCAGTAAGTTCCTCCAATTGATTCAATCGAGCTGTTTGACCTGAATAAGACACCGTACTATTGCCATCTCTAAGAAAGCAGTACGTTCCTGTTTCACATGTTAAACTCTCTGTAGTTGTGGTGTCTTCGCACACTACGGGGTCGTCTTTCTTACAAGCTGACAGACCTATTACAACGATTCCTATTGCTACCCAGTTTTTCTTCATCATTCCCTTACTTAGATTCGTTTTAAATAACACTGCAAAAATGGGATGAACAACGGGGCTACCCAATACCATATTTATGGGATAAACACCTTCATTTGTGTTATCATACTGATAAATAAGTGGTTAGGAAATGAGGCGATTTTGCAAATACCCTGTTTGTGGTATGGGAAACTTCTCATAATGGGAGAAAGCGTTCAAATGTTGGAGGGTTTTTTGACTAGATGAAAATGTATGTGTCTGATATACAGTGGTTAAAGGGTGTATTCGTTCTTTGGCACACCTATTGGACAGGGGGCAGTGATGTACAAACACGCATACATACTAAGCAATAATGCACCACTTGGAGATTTCGTTGCCAAACGATTGAAACAAGCAAGTGGAATAAACGCTTCTATCCTAGGTCCAGAACGAATGAATGGCCAGCAAGGACGATTCTTAATCCTGGTAGAAAGTGTTTTGGTTAATACATCTGGGGGAAATCTGTCGATTGAGCAACTAAAGGCACGGTACGAGTATGCTGATGTAATTGTTTTCGGTAATGAGGATGGACACGCCAATCAACGATACATTCTTTCTGGAGCCCGCGACTTCCTCACTGGGCGAATGTTGACTTCCCCTGAATTCGTTAAGTACTTAAAACTTCGAATCGAACGCGACTGGCATCCTGCCATCAATTGATCAGCTTCACAGCTAATTTCACTGGTTGGTGATCCGAAAATTGAAATGCGAGGTCCACCACCGAAATGGCTTCTACAGATAAGTTCGGACTCAACACAAAATGGTCAATGACAGAAGTGTAACTGTTTTCATTGTACACAGTTGTCAATTTTCTATTGGTAGGAGTAGAGGCATCCGCAACCCATCTGAAGCCTTCGGGGAGTTGATCATTGCTTAATACAAATTCATTGTAAGCGCCTGTGGTATCAATGGGCGTGTAGTTGGGAGGACACTGATTCCAGTCGCCTCCAATCACAACATAATTTCCTTTGAGGTATTCCTTTTCAGCGAACTGCATGATTTTCTTGATTTCGTTCGCCACCATCGTTCCGGCCGTATCATAAGCTGAACAATGGGTGTTGATGACAACAAGTTCCTTTTCGTTGCTGAGTTTCACGCGCTCGCTTAAAAAACAGCGGTCTAGAAAGAAGATGCTTGTTGGCCATGAAAACTGACTATCAAAACCGTGGCGTTCATGATTGAATGACGGCAATTGAGTGAATGTTGCCAATCCAGAAACAACTCCTCCCATAGGCTCAGTAAGTGGCATGGGAACAAAGTCAACATCATAATTCTTAGCGAATGACCATTGGTAGTCAGCAAGTTTTTGATGAATCGTTTTCATTTGATTCACGCCGTGACTTCGTTTTGCCGCGGAATCAACCTCCTGAAAGAGGAAAAAATCAATTTCTTTATTGGCTTCAATGAATGCAGTAATGCCCTCTCGGTTCTTTTGTACCAGTTCTTCTGTTTGGATCACTGTTTTTCCTCCGTCGTAGAAGAAGTCTGTTTCTTCTCCTAATCCGGTAAACCCAATATTCCAAGTAACGAACGTGAAGATGCTATCTGGTACTGCCGTCCCTTCCCCTTGATGCTCTAGTGTAATAAGTGCTCCTGGTTCGTAATCAGTAACCGTTCCCCAAATGAGCACGCCTGCAATGTAGAGCCCAAAGGGAAGTGCAATAACCAAGATGAATTTGATGATTTTCTTCATGATGGCTGCTTCAAAAAGGAGAGAATATCTTGCGTTACTTCTTGGGCGCATGAATCATTCAATAATTCATGTCGGCCTTGGGGATAAATCTTTTGTGTGAGAAGGGAAGTTTGCTGTTGAATGGCTGCAACCACTTTTTCAGCCCCTTTTTGGTATTCCACAACTGGATCATCCTCACCTGCAATGTAAAGAATGGGCAGTTCAGTGGGTAGTTCAACTAGGTTTTTATGAACTGCATCAGTCATTCTCGCTAGGTTCGTGAAGAATCCAATGGTAAACACTTCGCCGCAGTCGGGATCATTGATGTACCAATCGACCTCCTGCGTTTCCCGAGACAACCAATCGAATTTCGTTCGAGGTGAAGAGATTCCTTTGCTGAATTTCCCGAAAGTTAGTCCGTCCATAAAAGGAGAGGCTGTTTCCGTTCCGAATACCTTTCCCATAATGGAGCCCATGATTTTCCCCGCATGCACCAATGCACCAGGATGGGGAGGGAAAGCTGAGATAATGAGTTTGTCGAGCGCTACATTTTTTCGCTCTGCAAGTCCCATGCTGAGGATAGACCCCATACTATGACCGAATAGAATCAGAGGTGATTGACCATCACGAACTTCTAATAAGTACGCTTCAATCACATCGATGACGCCGTTCCAATCAAATGGGGCGAAGGAGCCTCTGAGGCCGTTTTCTTCGCTTGTTGCGCCGTGTCCAGGGAGGTCAAGCGCAAACACAGAAATACCTTGGGCATTCAATGCGTTGGCAAAACGATCATAGCGAACGGCTTTTTCGGCCATGCCATGAACAACAACGAGTCGTTGAGTTTCGGCATCTGCTTGCCAGCTATAGCTTGCGAGTTTAACCCCTTTGAATGTGAAGGTTCTTTGAATCATTACTTAGAGAGGACGAAATGCATTTTATCTCCCTTGATGACCATTTCATTGGTCTCCGCATCGTAGGATTCAACATCGAATAACATTTGATCACCGCGCTGGTCAATCATTGTAATCGTAGTTGTTTCTTCGTCGTACGTGTATTTACCCGTTTCTGTCCTTCCCAAAAGCGTTAGGTGACATTCACCATGGGCTCCAAATTCGAACATAAGATCTCCGAACATCTTCTTACTGATCTCTTTGCTTTCCGCGTCCATCGTTTCGAGCACAGAATCAGGCAGGCGGTCGAAGCCCCATTTCCCAACTAGTTCGTCGGCAGATTGCGCATTTACGAGGCATGCGAAGCATAAAAGAAAAGAAGTGACAAGTAATTTCATAGTTAGTTGATTTGGAGAGAATATACGAATTAGCGCCTAAGTTCAATGGTTTTTGGCACATTTGCAATCGAGGTTATGAGTGAAATGAAAAAACATGTTCGGTGCATTTCGTGCAATAGTGACAATCTGCGTTCAAAACGAGGGTATGAACGTCATGCGCTAGTTCACTGTGGATCATGTGGATTGCATTTCATTGAACAGATTCCGACACAAGAAGAGCTCACTGCCTTTTATGCGAAGTACGCGTATTCAAAAGACCCGTGGATTTCTCCCATCACCATCAAGCGTTACCACACCTTGTTAGATCAGTTCGAACCGTATCGAAAGACGAACAAACTCTTGGACGTTGGCTGTGGCGCCGGACATTTTCTAAACGTAGCGAAAGAGCGAGGGTGGGAAGTGCACGGAACAGAGTATTCTCCTGCGGCCATCGCCTTGTGCGAAGCCAAAGGGATTGAAATGAAGTCAGGAGCGTTGAACCCAGCCGATTTCGACCTATCCTCGTTTGATGTTATTACCAGTTTTGAAGTGCTAGAGCACATTAATAATCCACAAGAGGATACTGGTTCCATTGAGAAACTCCTTCGCCCTGGAGGCATGCACTATTTAACTACTCCCAATTTCAACGCACTATCTCGATTTTGGCTCAAAGCAGATTACAATGTCATCGGGTATCCAGAACATTTGGCTTACTATTCGCGCGCTTCACTCAAGAAATTGATGAAGTCTTTCGACCTGAGCACCAAACGGTGTGTTACAGAGGGTATCAGTATTTCTCGGATTCGAAAAAGCAAGGGTGATGCTACTTTCAAACTGAATTCGGAAGCTGCTCCTGATGAAAACTTGCGGGCGAAAACGGAAACCAATCCGTTTTGGAAAGGGGTGAAAAGGTTAGCAAATACGGTGTTTCGTGTAACAGGAACAGGAGTAACATTGAAAGGGTATTTCTTGAAGCCAACGAAAGCCAGCAAATGACCTGATAAAAATCAGCTCCTTTCACGCCTTTCCATCGTAATTTAGCATACCGAAATGAACGTTTTGTATATCTAAAGGTTAACTAGTCATGAGTGATTTAAAGACAGTTCGAAAAGACTATGATAGTCGCCAGTTATTGGAATCAACCATCAACAAAGATCCATTTGCATTGGTTGAGTCTTGGTTGAAAGACGCCAAGGAACATGCCGGTCTAGATTACAACGCCATGACATTTGCCACTACTGATGAGGCTGGGTTTCCGAACTTAAGAACGGTGTTGCTCAGAGGCTTTAGCAGAGATGGGATTTCATTCTATACGAACTACACGAGTAGCAAGGCGAAAGAGATCGAAAAGAATAACAAGGTTGGCGTCAACTTCTTTTGGAAAGAACTCGAGCGACAAATCCGCATGAAAGGAATTGTCAAAAAAGCGCCCGAAGCAGATTCTGACGCTTATTTTGCTTCTAGGCCTAGAGCAAGTCAACTTGGCGCTTGGGTAAGTGATCAAAGCAGTATCATTGAAAACAGGGAAGTGCTGGATCAACTCAAAAAAGAAGTTGAAGAGCGCTTTGAAGGGAAGGATGTAACGCGTCCGCCTTTCTGGGGTGGATACACCATTCAAATCACCTACTTCGAATTCTGGCAGGGAAGACCAGGTCGTTTGCACGATCGCATTGCTTTCATGATGAACGCAGACGGTGAGTGGTTTCTAGAACGACTAGCTCCTTAATCAACTCGTACAACCAAGCCTTTTAAGTATTCTCCTTCTGGATGAAATGCATTCACTGGGTGATCAGCCGGTTGATGCAACTGGTGAAGAATACGCACTTTTCGTCCGGCTTCCATGGCAGCTGAAATCACAGTGTGATTGAAAAGCTGCTTGTCTACTGCCTGGCTGCATGAAAACGTGAACAGCAATCCGCCCGGCTTGATCTGCTTCATGGCCAACGCATTAATCCGCTTATAACCTTGCACGGCCTTGTGCCTCGCTTTTAAGTGCTTCGCGAAAGCAGGTGGATCCAAAATGATGATGTCGTAATCTTCTTCAATGTCCTTTAGATACTGAACAGCGTCTGCTTGAATTACAGCGTGTTTGTCTCCTTCAAATCCATTGAGTGCCACATTCTGATTCGCTAATTCCAACGCGGGTCCAGAGCTATCCAGACTGTGTACGAGTGTAGCATCCGCCGCCAATGAATAAACCGAGAATCCGCCTGTATAAGAAAAGGTGTTCAATACTTTCTTTCCCTTTGACAAACTACCTAAGAGGGCTCTGTTTTCCCGCTGATCAATGAAGAACCCTGTTTTCTGTCCGTTCACCCAATCAATGTTGAATTTCAATCCGTTTTCCAAAGCTATTTTCCCGTCTGTTTCGTCGCCAAATAGAAAGCCGTTGGTTGTTTTTAGGGAAGAAGAGCGAGGAAGGGTATCTTCACTCTTATTGTAAATAGACGTACAGTTGTCGCCGTATATTTCTTTCAAACTTTCAGCAATACCGTCTAAATAGTGCAGCATTCCTTCGGTGTGCACTTGGATGACCAAGGCGCCGTCATAATGGTCAATGATCAATCCTGGAAAACCATCTCCTTCGCCATGAATTAATCGGTAGCAATTGGTCGAGTCATTTCCAGCCAAATTCAGCTGCAGGCGCACATCAAAAGCATTTTGCAAGCGTTCATGCCACCAACGTTCCGTAGGTGCTTCTTCGCCAAAATGGGTTAACCTAACAGCAATGGAAGCTCCAGGAGTGAACAGTCCATGGCCCAAGGTGATGCCTCCTGTTTCCGCAATGCGAATCATTTCACCTGCAACAGGATCCCCCTCTAAGTAGGCGATGGCTCCTGAGAACACCCACGGGTGAAAACGTTTGATTGAATGGCTTTTCTTGGCCTTAATGAAAGCGGTGGTCTGAATATTTTCCATGGGGGGCAAAGGTACTAGTACAACGGCTTGTTCCAATGCAAAACATCATCTTCATTTCGGTTTATCCTTTTCTCATCGATGTAAACCTCAATTAAAGCGATGACTTCTTTTTTATCAAACTCAGATAGGGTGTGAACAACATCAACCAAATGTGCATCGCCTTCCTTAAGCAAGTTCTTTAAGGCATTTGGAAGCGTGTGCGCTTGGTTTTTGTTCGCGATGCAATTGTCGCAATGACCGCATGGAACAGCATTTTTATCGCCGAAATACTGTGCTATGAACTGCGTACGGCATTCATCCAGGTGAATGTACTTCATCATTGAATTCCAGCGAGAAGTAGTTCGCTCTTTGCGCTCTTCGTAGGCTTCTTTTGGTAGTCGAAGATGTTCTTGTTCGTGTCTTCCGGTGAGCAAGGTCACGATCGGGAGGTCGTTTTGAGGCTGATAGCTCAAGACTTCCATGTTATCCATTCTAATGAGTGTTTGCCGCACTTTGTCAGAACTCCAACCTGTTTTCGCCGCAATAAAACGTTCATCAATTCTAACATACGTTTCGAAGAGTCCTCCGTAATTTCTGAGAAGAAGGCGTATGAATGGGTCCAACTCCGCGTTTCGCACTTGAAAATTGTAAAGCTCTTGCGCATTCAGCTTGAACATCATGCGCGACGGAATCAATACGCCTTCGCTAATGTGTAAATACCCTGCTATGGCCAGCGTTTCAATATCGTAAAATACATCCCGAGATTTCAACTTATACTGCTCACAAAAAGAGCGCATATTGAAGTTGTGCTGTGTATTCAATCCGGCTCCGTAGGCAATCCCGAAGTGTGAGCATAGCTTGTGATAAGTGCTTCTAATGCGTTCTTTATCAGGGAATTGCAAGTCTATTTCTCGCTGACGTTGAAGCAACTGTGGTGTGGTGTACATTAGAATAGCCCAGCTGTCTTTGCCATCTCTGCCTGCACGTCCGGCTTCCTGCACGTAGTTTTCCAAATTGGCCGGAGGAGCTAGGTGAACCACAAATCGAACATCAGGTTTGTCTATCCCCATACCAAAGGCATTTGTTGCGACCATTACAGGGAACTTGTTTTGAAGCCAGTCTGACTGCAGTTTATCTTTGGTAGCCGGATCAATTCCCGCATGGTAGAATCCAGCAGGAACACCGCTTTCGTTCAGGAATTCAGCAATGTCTCTCACCGACTTTCGAGTGGTAGAATACACAATACCGCTTCCACCCAACCTCCTACAAACCTTCACTAAGCGTGCTAGCGATTGCGGCTCTTCAATAACCGTGTAATTCAGGTTGTCTCGGGTCATCGGAGACTCAAAAACAGCTTGGTCTTTGAAATCGAGTTGGTCCATGATGTCTTGTGCAACTTCCGGAGTTGCAGATGCCGTAACGGCAATCAGTGGAACGTCGGTATGAATCTCTCGAAGGGCTGCTATTTCTCGGTATGCTGGCCTAAAATCGTGCCCCCACTGAGAAATACAGTGCGCTTCATCCACAGCAATTAGATTTACTTTCATTTGCTTGAAGCGCTCCAAGAAAAGCTCATTTTTCAACCTTTCAGGTGAGACGTAGAGAAACTTCATTTCACCGTAAATGGCACTATCAAGTAGGTGGTCCATTTCTTTGTAACGCTGGGCTGACGTGAGGTAGGCGGCTCGTATGTCCATTTGGCGCAGCCGATCTACCTGATCTTTCATTAATGCTACCAGCGGGGAGACCACAATACAGATTCCCTCCGTTGCTAAAGCTGGCACTTGGTAACAAAGTGATTTTCCACCCCCGGTAGGCATCAAGGCCAAGGTGTCTTTCTTTTTCAAGACGGCGCGTATGATATCCTCTTGGGTTGACCTGAATTGATCAAAGCCCCAATATTTTCGAAGAATATCAAGCGGTTCGGTGTGCATTGGTGAAAATAGAAGTGAAAGAAAAGTAGCGTGAAAATGCGTTTTTTCTAGCAACAAGTTTACGTAATTTGCACTCTTAAAGGAAGAATATGAACCGTAGAATTGTTGCCGGAAACTGGAAAAGCAATACCACTTGGAGTGAAGCTACCAGTCTCGTAGAAGATTTATCGAATGAATTGGAAGGAAAAGACCTATCAAATACCATGGTGATTGTATCACCTCCTATGGTGTATTTGTCGGCCTTAAAATCTCAACTCCCGCAACACATCCATTTAGCAGCGCAAAACTGCAGCGCACATTCAGAGGGTGCCTTTACGGGAGAAGTTACGGCAACAATGCTCAGTAGTGCAGGTGTTGATTTTATTTTAGCGGGACACTCAGAACGTCGCTCTATATTCGGAGAAACCGATGAGGTAGTAGCCCAAAAAGTTTCTAAAATCATCAGTGCAGGACTTCGTCCAATTTTGTGTGTAGGCGAATCGCTTGAAGAACGAGATGCTTCACGTCATTTTGAGGTGGTTAAATCACAGCTGGAAGCGGCATACTTCTCTAATGTAAAAGAAGGAGATGCTACCAAGGTCGTTATTGCATATGAGCCTGTTTGGGCCATCGGCACAGGGCGAACTGCTTCGGCAGAACAAGCACAAGAGATGCACCAAGAAATCAGGTCTTGGGTACGCGAGCGTTTTGGTTCTTCAGCAGAAAACGTGACCATCTTATACGGAGGCTCAGCAAAGCCGGGCAACGCCAACGAACTATTCGCTGGGGCAGATGTTGATGGAGGATTGATTGGTGGCGCTTCATTGAAAGCAGCAGACTTTACCGCCATCATTGAAGCGAACAACAAATGAACTACAAAGAATACGTATTCAAAGTAACACCTGTGCTTCCTGGAAGGGAAGTGCTGATTGCCGAGTTGAGTGAATTGAACTTCGAAAGTTTTGTTGAAGAACCAGATGGTTTGAAGGCATACATCCAAGAAGAAGGACCAACGAAGGAAGAAATTGAAGGCCTGATGGCTTTTCAAATTGAAGGCACGTCAGTAGAAGTGACTATTTCTGATATGGCGCGTGAAAACTGGAATGCGAAATGGGAAAGTGATTTCCAACCCATTTTTGTGGGTGATGATGTGGTAGTTCGTGCCCCATTTCACGAGAAAACTTCTGCTCAGTACGACCTGCTCATTCAGCCTAAAATGAGCTTTGGAACGGGACACCATGATACTACATGGCTCATGATGGAGCGCATGCTATCAATGGATTTGGAAGGCAAGGCGGTACTCGACATGGGAAGCGGAACAGGTGTCTTGGCCATCCTTGCTGAAAAAAGGGGGGCTTCGAAAGTTGACGCCATTGACATCGACGACTGGTCGCAAGAGAATTGCCAAGAGAATGCAGATTTGAATGGGTGTAAGCTTATCAAAGCAGAAATTGGCGATGCGGCACTTTTGCCTGGAAGAGCATTTGATGTCGTTTTAGCCAATATCAATCGAAATGTCCTTGTAACAGATATGCCTGTCTATTCGTCTGTACTTAAGCCGAACGGGCTGCTTCAATTGAGCGGGTTCTTTCCAACAGATCAAGACATTCTTGTGGCTTCGGCAACAGAAAATGGTCTCACATTTGTAGCCGGAAAGGAACGAAATGGATGGATGACACTCGGTTTCGTTAAAAACGAAGGATGATAAGAACACTAGTAGTAGTTGCACTCACCGTTCTCAGTAGCGCACTTTTTGCGCAAGAACAGTGGGAGGTTTACATGGCGCAAGAGGATTCACTCTTGACATCTTTTTCTGTAAACGTTGCTGCTGACGAGCAAGACTCATTGCGAACAAGGAGCTATTTGATTACAGCTTCAGTAGCCTATGATATGCACAAAGGTGGCTTCCCAAGCGATGAAGCAGCTGCTATGATAGAAACGTATGAGTTGCGTTTGAACGACTTCCTTTACCGACATCCTGAAGCCCAAATTGTTGGAAGTACTATGGGCAATGGCAAACGCTCCAGTTACCTCTACACCAGTGATACTTTGGGGGTACGAAATGAGCTGGAAGGAATACAATCTGCTCGTTTTCCCGCTATGAAAATCAACGCGACCGTAGAACGTGATCAACAATGGTCCCTTTTCTGGGAGTATCTTTTTCCAAATGAGTTGGAGCTTGAATACATCAACAATGCTTCGGTTCTTGACGAATTGATCGCGGAGGGAGATGATTTGACGCAGCCCAGAGAAATTTACTTTTGGTTCTATGCGGGAACAGAAGCTGATTCCAGGGCTTTGCAAACTTCGTTAGAAGAAAAGGGGTACGAAACCGTGTCTGCTATGGTGTTGGACGGCGACTTGCCTTTTGCATTGGTGGTATCGAAGGTAGATTACGTCTTTATTATGGCCATCTCAGAGCAAACGCTCATGCTTCGGAATGAGGCCGCCTTGTTTGAAGCTGAATTAGACGGATGGGAAACCTCTGTCATGAAGAATTAGTAACCTTTTGGGGTGCTTCGCCATCCTTGTACTAATAAGAAGGTCCTTCGGATAACTTTTCGCTTCACCATTCGTTTTTAATAATGTGGATAAACCACGGCATAAGAATTGTGAAATAGTATGCAATTCTGAGAAGGAAAAGCCATTTTTGAAAGTACGCAATCCAAATATCCATTCCCTATGCTTAAGTTGAGGTATTGCTTGATACTCATAACCATCTGTTTCACACAAAGTCTTCTTGCTCAAAAAGAGAAGACCTTTCCTTCTGAACCTGAAGCGTTCGTGAAGGCCATGGCTGACTTCTTTGGAGCTTCCAAAAAGGAAGGAAAGAAGTTTGTAGAAGGTGAATTCGAAGAGGTGTATTTATCAGGACAAATCACACCTGACATGCAAACCATTGTCGTTTCAACGTGTAATAAATTTCGAGAAGCAAAGTTTACGGCTTACCCGGTTTTCAACAACTACTTGCACGCTATAATGCATTATCCCAACTCCAATCAGGATCAAGCCTTTTTTATGAATTGGCACGAGGTCATGTACAAGATGATGGAGAAAAAACGAATGAAGAAGAAAGTGGGAGAGTTTCTTGAGCATTCCGCATCGTTATTTGAAAAGCGAATATTCTACAGCACCAACGCCGTTCAGTGGGCATTTGGATCAGATAACTACACCTTCGCCTATGATAGTCTTCCCAAGATTGTGTACCCTGAGGGAACATTGATTGGGTATGCAAAAGGAGATAGCACCCGTGTGCTGAATACCAAAGGAATTTTCTTTCCTACGTTGGAAAGGTGGTTCGGAGAAGGTGGCCGCGTCAATTGGGATCGGGCAGATTTCAATCCAGAGACGACCTATGCGACCTTTGAGAACTACCAAATTAGAATCAAAGGTTCATCCTACATCGTTGACAGCGTGTTGTTTTACAATGACTATTTTGAGCAGCCTTTGATGGGGCAGTTGACGGAAAAAGTACTAGCGAATAGAACAGGAGAAGATGCGAGTTATCCGAGGTTTGAATCGTACAACAAACGACTTGAAATCAAGAACCTCTTCGACAACGTTGATTATGATGGTGGTTTCACCATGAGGGGAAGTAAACTTGCTGGCACGGGAACTGACGATGAACCAGCGCAGTTAATCTTTTACAGAGAAGGGGAAGCCTTTTTTACTGCCCAATCATTGGAATTTACCATTCGACCAGAACGCTTTTCCTCTTCGCACACGCGTGTTTTATTTCGAATTGAAGAAGATTCCATTTACCACCCAGATGTTTCCTTGAAATTTGATAGAGGAGACCGAAGATTAGTGTTGTTGCGAACAGATGAGGGATTGTCGAAAAGTCCCTATTTCAACAGTTATCACAACGTAGACATGCGTTTCGAAGCGCTTTATTGGAACATTGATGACCCGATGATTGAAATGGGATCCATTTTCGGCTCCACCCAACATTTCGCCGTTTTTGAGTCCAATGCCTTTTACAAAAAAGAACGCTACGACTCCATGATCGGTATCGGTTTGGTCCATCCGCTGATTGAAATACGAGACTTCACCCGGAAAATCAATTCCAATTCGTTCTATGCCTATGAACTAGCAGGCTTTCTGAGGCTCAGTGAGGAACAAGGACAAATAATGCTGATCAATCTTGCCAATGCTGGTTTTTGCGAGTTCGATTTGAACACCAATTTTGCTATCGTCAACGAAAAGCTATTCCATTACATCGATAATAGTGCGGGCAAGCGAGATTACGACGTAATTCAGTTCAACAGTGAAGTAGACGGAGGGAACAATGCACAGCTTAACCTCCTGAACTATAATTTGCTTCTGAAAGGAGTAGGGCGAATAGCGCTTTCTGATTCTCAAAACGTAAATATCTTTCCTTCGAAGGAAGAAGTGCTGTTGAAGAAAAACAGGGATTTCAAATTTGGCGGAAGAGTATGGGCAGGTAACTTCGAATTCATCGGGAAGGACTATTACTTTGATTACGAAGAATTCAAAATTGACCTATTAACGGTAGACAGTTGTAGAATTTATGTGGAGGACGAGAATTCTGCAGCCGATCTTTATGGCAATAAGAATAGATCTCGAATTAAGAACGTATTGGAGGAAATCAATGGGACACTCAAAATTGACTCTCCTACGAACAAGGGGGGGAATGTCTCGAGTGTTTACCCGCAGTACCCCATTTTGACCTCGGCCAGTGAGTCATACGTTTATTACGATAATAGTAACATTCAAGACGGGGTATATGATAGGGACCGGTTCTATTACCAAGTGGAGCCATTTACCATTGATAGCCTCGATAACTTCTCTAGGAAAGATTTGGCCTTTCAAGGAACGCTGGTGTCAGGCGGCATCTTCCCTGATATAGAAGAACCATTGACTTTGATGGAAGATAATTCCCTTGGGTTTGATGTCAACACGTCAAGTGGCGGCTTACCGCTCTACAAAGGGAAAGGCCAGTTTACGGCCGACATTACACTGAACTACACAGGGTTGCAAGGAAACGGAACCATGGATTACCTAACTTCTTCAGCCGAATCCGAACAGTTTATTTTCCTTCCAGACTCTACCGTTGGACGAACAACAGCATTCCTCAATAACGAAAAGCGGGGAGGAAAAGAAGTGCCGAAAGCGCAGGCAACGGAAGTAGACATCGTTTTCAATCCGGTAGGTGATTACCTGACCGCTACCAATGTGGAAGAACCGATAGTCTTCTTTGATGATGAGGCTGTCCTTGACGGAACGTTGAAGTTGAAACCGTCAGGAATGCGCGGTAAGGGAGACATGTCCTTTGATGGAGCGACCTTGAATTCACTTGATTTCGAATACACCGCACGAAAAATTTTGGCTGATACTTCCAACTTTGTGTTAGCGCAAACAGGCATGGAAAACCTCGCCTTCAAGACAGACAATGTATCTGCAGATGTGGACTTTGACGAACGAATGGGGGAATTCAAATCGAATGATGTTGAGACGAAAATTGAGTTTCCAACCAACCAATACATCTGCTTCATGGATGAGTTTAAGTGGTTCATGGACAGGAACGATATGGAGTTAACTTCTAGCAGAACTGCGGCTGATGATTTCGTCATTGACACCAGTGATGACGCCGCAAAGAGCAACTTCTTCTCTATTAATGAGTTGCAAGATTCACTCAACTTCTTAGCCCCGAATGCCATCTATGATGTGGATAATTCGGTGATTACGTGTAAGAAGATCAAGTTCATTTCAGTGGCTGATTCACGTGTGATTCCAGACAGTGGGAAAGTACTTATCCGGAAGAGAGCGAAAATGGATCCACTTGAAAGAGCAGTGGTGGTTTCGAACTACGTAACGCAGTATCACCGCATCTTTGGAGCCAACCTTCAAATTAGAGGTAGGCTAGATTATGAAGGTGAAGGAGATTACAATTACGTAGATGAAAACAAGATTGAGCAGGTCATTCACATCGATAAATTCGAAGTAGACTCAACGCTTCAGACAGTGGGGGTTGGGAAAATCATGGACGAAGATGCTTTCACGTTGAGTCCGTTCTTTGAATTTGCCGGAGATTTTGAACTCTACGCCAATCAAGAAAACCTAACCTTCGAAGGTGGTACACGAATACTTCATACATGCGACGCTATAGACAGGGCGTGGTTTAAGTTTAGAGCTGAGATCAAACCAACTGACATTTACATTCCTGTTGACACCAACATGCGCGATGTTGGAATGGCGAAACTGGGTGCCGGTGTAATGATGGCTGATGATTCGCCAATAGACGTCTATGGCTCGTTCCTCTCTAGAAAAGAAGACAGGCAAGATGAACCGTTGATTGATGCCATCGGATTCTTATACTATGATAAGGCGAAGAAGCAGTACAAGATTGGTTCGAAAGAGAAAATCAAGCAGCCGAAGCTACCAGGAAACCTCGTGGCATTGAATACAGAATCATGTGAGATTACTGGTGATGGAGAGATCAACTATCAGGTAGACCTTGGGCATATTCAATTGACGTCGTATGGAGACATCTTGCACAACAGTCTTGATAAATCCACTTCAATTAGCGGTGTTCTTGGAATAGACTTTTTCTTCGATGACGGAGCCCTCAAACGTATTTCTGATCAAATGGAGCAATGGCCAGGTTTACAGCCGGTTGACATTACCAAGACGAATTACGAAAAGGGAATCAAGGAGATTATGGGGCTAGAAGCTTCAGATAAGGTTATTTCTGAATTGACGTTGAATGGTCAATTTAAGAAGGTGCCTCAAGAGCTCCAGAATACCTTATTCTTCGCAGATGTGAAGTTCGTGTGGGATGATGTAGAAGAATCTTACGTTTCAGAAGGCACGCTAGGTGTGGGCACACTCGGAAAGAAACAAGTTTTCCGTTACATGAAAGGAAAGATAGAATTGCAGAAAGGACGAAGTGCTGATGTGATGCGTGTTTACCTTGAATTTGACCCAGGGAACTGGATATACCTGGAGTACAAATTAGGAATCATGAACATTACATCGACAGATCAAGATTTCTTGAATATCTTAACGGAACTAAAAGATGACAAGCGAAGAACCAAAGACGACAATGGCAAGTTTACTTTCCAAGTAGTTGCTTCTAAGAAGAAGCGAAACGACTTTGTTGACCGCTTTAGAGAATTTGATTGATATATGAGCCAATACCCAAAATTGCTTTCCCCGTTAGATCTGGGGTTTACCACGTTGAAGAACCGTGTGATCATGGGGTCCATGCATACGGGTTTGGAAGAAGAGAAGAATGGGTTTGAACGAGTGGCGGCCTTTTATGCAGAACGTGCCAAAGGAGGCGTGGGGCTCATCGTTACAGGAGGAGTTGCACCCAACAGAGAAGGATGGGTAGCGCCTTTTGGCAGTAGAATGTCATCCAGGTCTCATGTCAAAGAGCACAAAGAAGTAACGGAAGCGGTGCACGCCGAAGGAGGAAAAATTTGCATGCAGATTCTTCACACGGGAAGGTATGGTTACCACCCACTGTGTGTTGCACCGAGTAAGATTCAAGCTCCGATCAACAGGTTTAAGCCAAGGGCACTTTCAAAAAGAGGAATTGAGCGAACGATCAAGGATTTTGTGAAATCTGCTGTTTTGGCGAAAGAAGCGGGCTATGATGGCGTAGAAATTATGGGGTCGGAAGGCTACTTGATCAACCAGTTCATCGTTAAGAAAACCAATAAACGGACCGATCAATGGGGAGGCTCATTTGAAAACAGAACGCGTTTTCCACTTGAAATAATCCGGAGAACCCGCGAAGCCGTTGGGACCGATTTCATCATCATTTACCGTTTGTCGATGCTTGATCTGGTAGACGATGGAAGTTCTTGGGAAGAAGTAGAGAAACTAGCTGTAGCGGTAGAGAAAGCAGGAGTGACCATTATCAATACGGGAATTGGATGGCATGAAGCGCGTGTACCTACGATTGCCACCATGGTTCCTAGAGCTGGTTTTGCCTGGGTAACGAAACGATTGATGGGGAAGGTTTCCATTCCGCTGATCACAACGAACCGTATCAACATGCCCGATGTGGCAGAGAACGTTTTACAGGAAGGATGCGCAGATATGATATCCATGGCACGTCCGTTTCTAGCCGACCCAGACCTCATGCAGAAGGCCATCGACGGCAAACCAGAAGAAATCAACACATGTATAGCTTGTAATCAAGCATGCCTAGACCATGTGTTCAAGCAAGAAATTGCTTCCTGTTTGGTAAACCCGAGAGCTTGTCATGAAACAGAACTTACGATTTCACCCGCGACAAATGCCAAGAACGTAGCGGTTGTAGGCGCTGGCCCAGCAGGTTTGTCTTGCGCTACTACGGCAGCTCAGCGCGGACACAAAGTCACACTTTTCGAAGCGAGGGATCATATTGGCGGACAGTTTGATATGGCGCGTCGCATTCCGGGAAAAGAGGAATTCAACGAGACCATTCGGTATTACGAAACTCATCTGAGAAAGTACAATGTGAACGTTCAACTCAATACCAGAGTGGAAGCTGCTGATTTGAAAGACTTTGATGAGGTGGTAATGAGTACAGGAGTTGTTCCAAGGAAACTGAATCTACCAGGAGCTGATCATGAAAAAGTGCTTGGGTATACAGACGTCCTGAGAGGAAATGCCACGGTAGGGAAAAAAGTAGCCATAATTGGAGCTGGGGGAATTGGTTTTGACGTAGCTGAGTTTTTACTGCACGATTCCAAGGAACCAGAAACTACCGAGGTCTTTCTTTCCAAATGGGGTGTTGATCAACAGTATACTACGCCTGGCGGACTCATGAAGCCAGTAGCGTGGAATCAACCCCGAGAGGTGTTTCTTCTTCAGCGAAAAGAAACCAAACACGGCAAGAATTTGGGTAAAACAACAGGTTGGATTCACCGGGCATCACTCAAGAAAAGCGGTGTACAAATGATTGGCGGTGTAGAGTACATTAAAGTGGATGACGCTGGCCTTCATGTTCGCGTGAAGGGTGCAGAAAAAGTACTTGATGTTGACCATGTTGTGGTCTGCGCAGGACAATTGTCAGAGCGCTCTTTGGAATCAGGACTCACTACTGAAGGTGCTAGTTTCCATGTGATTGGCGGTGCTGATAAGGCAGGCGAATTGGATGCAAAACGCGCTATTGAGCAAGGGATTAAGCTTGCGGCCAAGTTTTAATTCAATGCGTCGTGCATCTTGATAACTCGCTGTCTAGCCGCTTCAGCCAATTGTTCTACAGATAACTCTGGAAATTCGCTCGGCTTGAACGATTCTCCGATGCTTATAGTGATGGTACCTCGTTTGGTGTAGAAACTTCCAGGAGGTAAGCACCCGTTCGCACCATGCACAGCGACTGGTGTAATTGCTACATCTCCTTCTTTGGCAATGATGAACGAACCACGACGGAACATTTTAACGGAACCATCTTTCGAACGTGACCCTTCGGCATAAGACATTACATTCTTGCCTTTTTTAATGCGCGAAGCCGCTTCTTTCATGCTCTTCATCGCCTTCGATTTGTTCTTGCGGTCAATGAAAATTTGATTGGTCGCCGAAATGTACCAACCAACGACAGGAACAGGCTTTAATTCTTTCTTCGCAATGAAATTCAACTTCAAAGGAATAGACATGACACACGCCGGGATATCCAACAGGGAACCGTGGTTTGCCACAAATATGCTCGGCCTGCTTTCGTCAATGTTTTCCAAACCAATGACCTTCACCTTGATTCCTAAAAGCCACATGGTGAAAGGAGCCCACATTACTCCGGGAACAAACCGCAGGGTGAAATCCGGTTGGCGAAGGACAATTGAGGTGAACATGCCTGTGAGACCACTAATGGTCATCCACAAGAATACCAACGGATAAATGAAAACAAGTGCTATGGCTCTCATAAAGCGAAGTTAAGGTCTTAGACGCAGATTGAGCGAAGTGAAAAATTCTTCTTTTGAGAGTTCCTTTATTTCTCCGGGTTGCATGCCCGTGATGGTGAGTTCTTCGATTCCTTCTCGCACCAAACGAAGGGTAGGGAAGCCTACATGTGCGGTCATTTTTCTGACTTGGCGGTTTTTTCCTTCGCGAATAGCAAGTCGAATCCAAGAAGTTGGAATATTTGCTCTGTGACGTATTGGCGGAATTCGTTCTGGTAACCCAGGTACTACATCCAACTTTTCCGCTCGCGCAGGTAATGTCTTATGATCTTTTTTCTTCAACCGAATGACCATTGGAAGTGTCAATTTCATGATCGCCTCTTCAGTAACTTCACCTTCCACTTGGGCCAAATAAGAGCGCCAGTGTGCTTTGTTCGGATTCAGCAATTCATTATTCACACGACGGTCATTTGTAAGTAGCAACAAACCCTCACTATCGGTATCTAATCTTCCCACGGGGTAAATGTCGTTATCAACATCTAGAATGTGTGATAGTCCTGGGTTCCCGCCTTCATCTGTAAATTGAGAGAGGGTACCAAAAGGCTTGTAAAGGGCGTAATATTTCATTGCAGACATAGTGCAAAGGTGGACAGAAAAGTAATAGATGCAAGTTCGTTACACAATTACATTTCCAATGATGTTTCTTTGCAACATGAAGCACTGGTTGTTTTCAGCTTTTATTCTGTGTGCATCGTTTGGCGTTTCTGGTCAATCCGATAGCACTGCAGTTGCTTCGGATTCGCTCAGACAGTCTAGCTTTTTCGGTTTTCCTGTTGTCTATTGGACGCCAGAAACGCGCCTAGGATTTGGTGGTGCGGCGGTCTATAATTTCTACATCGATAAATCAGATTCTATTTCGCCTCCTTCTCAACTTCAATTTGGTGCGGCCTATACCTTGGAGAATCAACTGCTTCTCTACCTTCCTTTTCAATGTTTTTGGGATGTACGGAAATGGTATTCTTACGGGGAAATAGGATACTACAGGTACAATTATTATTACTTCGGAACAGGGAATAATGATGTTGAAGAACGGGAGCGGTATGGAGTTGACTTTCCTCGTATTCGCTTGAATCTGTTGCGAAAAGTGTGGCGAAATTGGCATGTTGGTGCAAGAGTTTGGGTCGAAGATTGGGAAACCAAGGATTTCGAGACCAACAGGCGCTTTGATACTGGACAAGTGCCCGGCGGGAGTGGAGGTTTGACCATTGACCCTGGAGCCATATTATTCAATGACTCTAGGGATAACGTGTTGTATCCAAGTGAAGGCTGGTACATGGAATTCACCACGCAACATGCTTCGGGAGATTTCTATTTCTCGCGCTACCGGGCAGACATTCGGAACTATCAAGCGGTAGGAAAGAAGCACGTGCTTGCTTTGCAACTGTTTATGGATTGGACAGAAGGATCAACACCATTTCACATGCTGCCAATGCTTGGAGGAACAAAAAGAATGCGTGGCTTTTATGAAGGGCGTTTTCGCGATAAGTCTGCTTCCATGTTGCAAACCGAATGGAGAACCAACGTTTGGAGAAAATGGGGTGTCAATGCTTTTCTTTCAGCAGGAATGGTGGGTGACGGACCAGAGAAGTGGGCTCTCAATACAACGCGAATCGCTGGTGGTGGTGGTGTTCGTTTTCAAATAGATAAGGAGAAGAAACTTAACCTCCGTTTTGATGTTGGAATAGGAGAAGGACAAGCGCAGTACTATTTTACGATTGGAGAAGCGTTTTAACTATTTTCCGTTCAGGCTCCAATTGTATTCTTGGTAGGTTATTTCGGCTTCGTCATTGATATGAATTTCGCTGTAAGCATTTAAAAAATCAATTAATGAGCCATCTCTGATAAAATCGCCATTGAACCATTTGAAAATCCTGCTAATGGATGCCTCTCCTTCGTCAATTGAATTCTTAGGTCCGTTGATGAATTCTTTTGCTACTGTTGTCAGTTGTTCGTCTAAGGTAGCTGCTTCAAAAGCCCTGTTGTAAAGCTTGGGGCATGAAATGGAGGCACAGTTAATGGCAAAGTGTATTCGCCCATCCTGCCATTCTTCGCGCAGAATGTCATGTTCAATGTTGTTCAAATCATAGTCTTGCCCTTCGATTTCAATGAATCGGATGTCCCATGGCGTGTTGACTTTGTATATCGCTCCACCTAAATCCTTGATGCTTTCTACAGGGTAGTTGTCAACGATAAGTTGCACCGTAAAGGCGTTGTAAGCGTTGATCCAATATGCCTTTCGTTCTGCCGATGTCCAAGAGTCATTCGGGTGATGAGAAGAAAGCTGATTCAAATAGTCTCTAAACGCAAGGGAATCTTGTACAAATGCACCGTAGTCAACTGTACCTTTGTTATCTACATTCTTTTGAAGCAACGCATCCCATTTCGAATGGACTATGGGGGAAGAACTGGAATTCACCTTTTTCAACGCGCATCCAACCAGTATTGATGAAAGGATGAAGCTGCTTAGGGAAAGGAAAGTGAAATGTCTCATACATCGAAGGTGGTCATATTTCCGGGATGAATCGTCCCAGAAATATCATCATTTTTGTTTCCCAATCGAATAGACCTTGATAAGCATTATAATTCCTGTTTGGAACGAAGTCGAAATGATCCAACGCTTGCATGACCATTTGCTAGCGTGTTTAGGCATTGATGAATGCGAAATTATTGTGGTGGATGGCGGAAGCACCGATGGCACCAAAGAGCTCTTAGCGCATTTAGACGTTCAGGTCTTTCATTCTGCCATCACAAGCAGGGCGGTACAAATGAACTTAGGAGCCAAGCACGCAACGAAAGACGTTTTATGGTTTGTTCATGCAGACACGTTGCCTCCCACAACGTTCATCTCAGATATCCGAGACGGACTATCCAAGGGATATAAAAGAGGAGGGTATTCGTTCAAGTTTGAAAGCGATAGACTTCTCCTTCGATTGAACAGCATCATGACGAGGCTGAATGTTTTCAGTTTTAGAGGGGGCGATCAGACGCTTTATTGCGAAAGGGATCGATGGGATGAACTCGAAGGTTACGATGAAGATTTCGTAATCATGGAAGAATATGACTTCATGAAAAGAGCTGGTGCTGCAGGTTATCCGCATTTATTGATGAAAGGAGATGTCTTGGTGAGTGCCCGCAAATACATACATAACAGCTACTTGAAGGTACAATGGGTGAATTTGCAGGCCATGCGTATGTTCCACAAAGGAGTGCCTTCTGAAGAGATTAAAACGTTCTACAGAGCTCATTTGAGGCAATCAAAAGCCCCATAAAAGGGATAAGCGATAACTTTAGGAACTCCAACGGTCAATCATCGTATACAATTCGAAGTAACTTTGTGATATATACAAACACCAATGGATTCTTTAGATCAACAAGACGAACATTTAATACCAACCCAAGACGAGAAAAACATCGCACTGCTTGCACATGCAGGCACGTTTATAGGAGGATTCATCGTTCCATTGGTTATCTGGTTAGTGAAAAAGGACGAGTCTGAATACATTGGCGAACATGCCAAACAATCATTGAATTTTCAAATTTCCATGCTCATTTATGCCATAGGAGGGACGTTCATTTCCTTCATATTCATGATCATATTTATAGGCTGGATTTTGATGTTCTTCGTGCTAATTGGAATTAGCATATTAGCCCTTGTAACAACCATTTTGGCTAGTATCAATGCGAGTCAAGGAAAGCACTATAAATACCCACTGAGCATACCTTTTGTCAAGTAATCAGCACCCTTTGAAACCAAAGTAGGCCAAGGCAAAGATTACGAGCCAAACGAGCCCCTTTATTAAGAAAAATAGAAAAGCACCGATCCCTAGCCTTTTTAACCAAGGCGAAGAATTGGTGTTTTCTGGTTCGTCTTCGTTATGTTGAGTTAGTCTACCCAATCAGCAACGAATAGGTTGGTGTTTCTTGTTCTTCCGTTGTTTCTGTTACTGGCAAAAACAAGTTTTGAGCCATCGTAAGAGAACATTGGAAACGAATCGAATGCTTCATCAAAAGTGACTTGTTCCAAGCCTGATCCATCAATATTGATCATGTAAAGGTTGAAAGGAAATCCACGTTCACTCATGTGGTTAGAACTAAATAGGATCTTTTCTCCACTCGGGTGGAAGAAAGGCGCCCAGTTCGCATTCCCTAGTGTGGTGATTTGGCGCGCGTCTGATCCATCGGCATTGGCAATGAATAGTTCCATGTTGGTTGGCTCAACAAGCCCTTCAGCAATAAGGCCAGTGTACTTCGCTACTTCTTCATCCGTAGTAGGTCTGCTTGCTCGCCATACAATTTTGCTTCCATCAGGAGAGAAGAATGCACCTCCGTCATACCCTAGGGTATTGGTCAGTTGCTTCACGTCTGAACCGTCGATGTTCATCGTATACAGCTCAAGGTCTCCAGAGCGCATGCTGGTGAAAATCATTTTATCTCCGTTTGGCGAAAGTGTGGCTTCAGCATCGTATCCAGGGGTCTCAGTCAATTGTGATAGAATGTTTCCTTCAAGATCTGCTGTGAAAATGTCAAAGCTCTCATAGATTGGCCAAACGTAGCGTCCTTCTTTACGCTCTGGCACGGGTGGACAAGAGTCATTTGCCAGGTGTGTAGAAGCGTAAACAATGGATTCATTACCAGGCATGAAGTAAGCACAAGTAGTTCGCCCCAATCCAGTTGAAACAATTGCTGGAGGAATAGAATCAGGAGTGCCGTCAGCCATGTTCATCACATATATCTGGTCACATGAAACGCCCCATTTTGGATTGGTAGCTTGAAAAACAAGCGCATCGTCTGTTGTGCTCCAGTATGCCTCTGCGTTGTCGCCTCCGAAAGTCAGTTGACGCATGTTCTTCAGGTGCTTCTCTTGAGGGTAAACCAAATCAGATGGTCCGTCGCTATTTGTAGAATCAGCAACTACTGCGCTTTTTTCAACCGCATTATCTGTTGTTGCAGGTGTGTCTGCTTTTGGCTCTCCTCCGCAAGATGCGAGTGCAATTGCAAGTGTAAATACTGGAATAAACTTTTTCATTTGGGACTTCCTCCTTAGTTTCGTGCGAAAGTAGGAAACAATGCGCAGACAAGAGAACTCAATATCAATTCTGATATCAACGGTTATTCCAACGTTGGTGATGTTTATAGCCATTTTACCTGGTTGTCAACCCAATTCTTCCAACAGCTCGAACGCCAAAGAATTACGTAAAAACCTTGAATTCCTTGCATCAGACAGTTTAGAAGGAAGGGAAACAGGGTTTGCAGGGGCTGAAAAGGCGGCGTCTTTTTTGGTTGAAAAGTTTACCGCTTTGGGATTGGATCCTGCTGGTGAAGACGGTACCTATGTTCAGCAATTTGATTTCGTTCCGCATCCACCCATTCAAGAACACGTCAATGATGATGGCAAGTCACTGGGAATGGCTGTGGTTAAAAAACTAAACAGCGTCAATGTGATGGGCATGCTCAACAAAGGAGCAGAAGAGACCATTATTCTTGGAGCGCACTATGATCACGTTGGATGGGGAGCACAGAACTCTTTCCACACGGGGGATCCACAGATTCACAATGGCGCAGACGACAATGCATCTGGTGTAACCGCTTTGTTGGAATTAATCGCTCGTTTAAAGAATCAAGAATTGCGTCACAACATCCTCTTTATTTGCTTTTCAGGAGAGGAGAAAGGCTTGTACGGCTCAAATTTCTTTTGTGATAATCCTACCATTGATTTAGGTAAAGTAGAATGCATGTTGAACATGGACATGGTAGGCCGATTGAAAGACAGCAATGCACTTGCTGTCAATGGGGCTGGAACTTCTCCAGTTTGGGAAGAAGTTGTTGATAGTTGCAACGCTGACAGCTTGAATTTGGTGTATTCTGATTCAGGCGTTGGGCCTTCGGACCATACTTCGTTCTATTTGGAAGACCTTCCAGTGCTTCACTTCTTTACGGGGCAGCACGAAGATTATCACAAACCAAGCGATGATGCCGATAAAATCAACTTCGATGGAATTCTCAAAGTTGTTGGGCTCATTGAACGTGTTACAGTGAAGTTGAATGATTACCAGAACATGGAGTTCACGAAGACGAAGGACAGTGAAAGTGAAAGTACTCCTGCTTTCAATGTTACGTTGGGGGTTATTCCTGATTATTTATTTGATGGCGAAGGAATGCGAATTGACGGTGTTTCTGAAGAGAAGCCAGCTCACAATGCCGGAATTATTGCAGGCGACGTAGTGGTTCAAATGGGAGATCATGTGGTAACGGACATGCAGACCTATATGGAAGGATTGAGCATGTGGGAGAAAGGAGATACGACTACAGTTATTGTCAATCGTGACGGGACTAGAAAACCATTTTTGGTTAACTGGTAGTTAGTCGAATAGATTCAATTGATTGTTTTCAGGTGGTTTTTCCCAGCCTTGTTTGGTGCGTCCGCCGTACTTCCATGAATCCTTCTTTTCGCGTTTGAGCAGTTCATCAAAGCCTTTGGTTGGCGTAAATCCTTCTTCTGCTTGCTGAGCTAGTTTACTTAGTTTGTCTATGGCTTTTCCTTTGTCTTTGTCCCCAATGTTGGCACGACGAACGGCATCTTTCAAAGTAGTGATTGTTTCATCATAGACCTTCGTAGGAACAGGGAAGGGCGTACCCGTTTTTCCACCATGTGCAAAAGCAAAACGCGCCGGGTCCTTGAAGCGGGAAGGTGCTCCGTGAATTATTTCACTGACCAAAGCAAGCGACTGCAATGTGCGAGGCCCGAGGCCTTTAAGAAGCAGTAAGTCTTTAAATTCTGATGTTCCTGCTTCATGCGCCACATAGAGCATGCTGCCGAGTCGTTTCAAATCAATGTCTTTCGCTCTTATCTCATGATACTTTGGGAGAATGAGTCGTTGTGCTTCGCGAATGATTACATCTGGTTTTTCTTTCAGAATGGAGAGG
>JAQWQB010000121.1 GCA_029245065.1 Flavobacteriales bacterium
ATAACATGATTTCATGCTCCGTTGAGACCCATGCAGCGGATGAAGAACCGGGGGCAATGCTCATCAGATTTGCTTCGGTAGAAAACTTTTCGGTTAAACCAGTTGATCCTGCTTGATAAATCTTTCCGTCTGATCCAATCACTCCGTTTTGCTCGGTCGACATAATGAATTGAGTGCCAGAAGGGGCCAAGGTCTTCTTGATGACATTGAAATCGAAATCCAATTCGTAGATACCCATTGTGGAAGTGGCCTTGTATCCAGAATTGATGGGGTAGAAGTGAGTGACGTAACCATCAATGCCTTTTGTTTCATACGAATACTTGTTTTGTACATATCCTCGTCTATTGAGTTCAACAAAACCATATTTGGTACTCGCGATGAAGCCTTTGGCGGTAGTGTCAATATGGGTAATGGCATTCCCTAGTGTTTCTTTGCGATCAGTGTACATGCGAATAACATCGCCATCTTTATACCTGAAAATCCCTTCAAATGCAGTTCCAATCATGGTGACATCGTCTTTGGTTGCTGCTGTTGTGCAATGAAGATCAGCCGTTTCTTTCGTGATATACGAAGAGTGATTTCCCAACGGTAAAATTCCAGCCGAAGTGGCTACGAAAAGCTTGTCGCCTTTAGGGAATACTTGGTGACAGATTGCCGGTTGGCCCTTTATTTCAAGCGGATAGAATGCCGAAAGCAACATATTCCGATGAATCATAACGATTCCATTGCCTTGTGTGCCTGCCCAAACATTACCGAGATGATCTTTACACAATGCCGTGATATTCAGATCTGTTAAATGGTTTGTGGTCTGAGGCGAAGAATCAGGACCCAATTTGATTTCATGTAACCCATCATTCGAGCCCATTAGAAATCGCCCACGACTGTATTCGATTCCTGCAAAGGCCTCAGCATTTGTGATGGTTTTCTGATGTTTGCCGGTAATGCGAATGCCTGTCTTATTAAACGAAATAGAATCTCCAGACATTACCAACGGCTGTGGTTTTGGGGAAGTTGAGGAAGTTGCATTCAGCTCATAATCTATAGCTGCTACAAGTTCTCCATTGCTATTGATTCCTTGAATTGCCGACTTGGAGAAGGCAATGGAAGCAATACCCGGTTCATTCCATTCAATACATTCCGTTTCACGCGTTAAAGTATTTGTAACGCATATATTGATTGCACTTACGCTGTAAATCTTCGCGTTTTCCGCAAGGACATTGAGCACATCGGAATGGTCTAAGTTGATTCGTTCAACCTGGTAACCGTTGTAAGAATACATTCCCTCTTTTGTGGCAATCCAAAGCCGACCTTCGTCGTCTGTGCAGAGAGCATTAATGGTAGTTGCTGGAAGACCGTTGCTTGCTGATAACTGTGCAGTTGGTATGAGCGATTGAGCTGTAACGGAAACGGGCAGAAAGAGTAATAAGAGTAGAAAATGGCGCATGACGTAAAGATACCTCGTAGAGCCATCGTTTTAGAAGTCCTTGTCACCGACTTTCAACACCAAGATGTGGGTGTAGCGAGTGGTATCCTCAAATGCGGACTAAACCTCTTGGTCCAACGCATCCGTTACTACGTAATACCTTGGGTCATCAATAGACCGTTCAATGAGCGATTCAAATTCAGGGTCAGCTTTGAGTAGAAGCGAAGTACACTCCGGACTCAAGTGGGTGAGTTTAATTTTCTTACCTAGTTCCAAGTACTTATTGGTCAAGTTTCGAATCGCCTCCATACCTGAATGGTCGCTCACCTTGGATTCGATGAAGTCAATCTCTACTGAATCCGGGTCATTCTTCGCGTCAAACTTGGCGTTGAAGTTGGTCGTAGATCCAAAGAACAACGGACCCCAGATCTCATACACTTTTGTTCCGTCTTCTTTCATACGCTTTCGTGCACGAATCATGGTAGCGTTTTTCCAAGCAAACACCAATGCTGACATGATCACACCGGCAATAACGGCAATGGCTAAATCTTGCCAAACAGTCACAGCAGATACGGTGATGAGTACAATGGCGTCAGGCAAAGGAATCTTGGAAATGATTCTGAAACTACTCCAAGCGAAGGTTCCAATTACCACCATGAACATTACGCCCACAAGTGCTGCAATCGGAATCTGTTCAATGAGAGGTGCTCCAAATAAGACAAAGCACAGCAATGCAACCGCAGCTACAATACCAGATAAACGCCCTCTTCCGCCAGAATTCACGTTGATGATGGATTGCCCAATCATGGCACAACCTCCCATTCCGCCAAACAGGCCGTTTAAGATGTTCGCACCCCCTTGAGCAACGCATTCACGATTTCCACTTCCTCTGGTTTCAGTGATTTCATCCACTAAATTCAACGTCATCAATGACTCGATCAATCCAACAGCAGCAAGCAAGAAGGCCGTGGAAATGATGAGTCCCAAGTGGCCAGAAATGGTGTCAAAAAGGGTGAAGATTTGTGCTTGGAAAGTTGGTAGGCCTCCTTCTAGACCTGATCCTCCGCCATCGCGAATGAATGATCCAACGGTACTCGCTTCGACCCCGCCAAAAATGGTGATCGCAGCCACAGCAATAATGGCAATCAAGGCCGATGGTAATTTTTTAGTGAGTTTGGGAAGGAAATACATGATGGCCATTGTCAGTCCAACAAGCGCTAACATAATCCACAACGCACTTCCTTGAAGCCATTGTTTTTCACCAGCAATGGTTTCTTTGAAGAGGCCGAGCTGCGAAAGGAAGATGACGATGGCCAATCCGTTTACAAACCCCATCATCACTGGGTGGGGGATGAGTCTCACAAATTTCCCGAGGCGCAAAACCCCTGCAGCGATTTGTATGGCACCAACTAGTAGGAGGGTGATAAAGAGCCACTGAAGGCCCAGGTTTTCAATAGGCATATCGAGCGTTAAGCCTACTTCATTTCCTTTTTGAATCATGTGAACCATGACCACCGCCATGGCCCCGGTTGCGCCAGAAATCATTCCGGGTCTTCCTCCGAACATAGCCGTTACAATTCCCATCATGAAGGCTCCGTAGAGTCCAACGAGCGGATCAATGCCAGCCACAAAAGCGAAGGCTACCGCCTCAGGAACCAAGGCCAAAGCCACTGTTAACCCTGAAAGGATATCATTCTTTGGGTTGAAGGTGAAGTTCTTAAAGATTTTCGCTGTCATGCCGTTGCGCTCAAAAAAGGTGCAAAGGTAGGCAATTGGAATCGATGTGCTTTAGAAGCAAGCGATTGCGAAACAGCACTACTTCTCATGCCAATGCAGCACGCCAAAGTCAAATGGTGTCCACACCGCGGCTTTCACGCCACAGCTTTTCATGGTGCTGTTTAGCCACGTGTTGCAGGTAAAAAGACACGTGTACGAACCGCTGCCGTTGTAGAATTCGTCATGTCCGAAGTATGAATGGCCTTCAACGTAGGTTTTCGTGTTTCCTTTTTGAATAGCAAACCCGCTCATAATTTCATCCTGAAGGGTCGTTAACTGTTCTTCTGTCAATTTGACTTCCAGCCAATCTGACCCTTTCTGATCGTGCCGATTTACGTGCATAAGCGTTTCACTCGGCGTGAATAGTGCTTTGAGAGCAGTGCTTAATTTGAGTTCAGCCCACGTAGGTGTATTGATGAAAAAATCACGGTCTCCCCAACCAAAGGCATAAAATTCATCTGACTTTTCGGTGATTAGGTCGAACTCCAATGAGGCGGTTAGCAATTCTTTAGGAAGTATGACATCGGCATGTGTTCCGTTCGTGGTGAGGTACACCGTGTGGACATGGTCTTCAGTGATTTCTATTGAATTGACAGGGATGTTGGAGAGGATTATCGCTAGGACAATGTAAATCAATGGAATGAGCAATATTCTCAAGACCCATTTGAACAGGTTTTTAATCAGTTTCATAAGCTCAGGTTTGAAGCAAAACGATCCAATCGGCCGCTTGTTTCTGCACCCAAGTTAAATAACGTGAATGAGATATGGATTAAATGACCCGAACCTTAACCTTCTTTCGCTTGATTCGACCATCGTTTACTTTTTCAATCAATTGGTCAACTTTTTGGGTTTTGACGGCTACAAAAGCGCAATCATTTTTGAGCTCAATGGTGCCGAGTTCATCGCCAACAAGTTCGCCCTGCTTGAAGAATAGACCGGCAATGTCTCCCTTGGAAATTTTGTCTTTTCGTCCGCCAGACAACAACAATGTGGTGTATTCACCTGGCTTCGGTACCGGAGCGTCTAGTACCACTTCCTCTTCCAATGAACCAATGAAATCAGGCCTTCTTTCACCTTTCCAAAGTAGAACATAAGATGAACCGTCGCTGTGCATTCGAGCGGTACGACCATTTCGGTGTGTGAATTCTTCTTCTCGGTTCGGAAGGTGATAATGGATGATGAATTTTATTTCCGGAATATCAAGGCCTCTCGCGGCAAGGTCCGTTGCGATGATCAATTGATGCGTCCCATTTCGGAACTTCACCAAGGCGCGTTCCCTATCCATTTGTTCCATCCCGCCGTAGAAACAGCCATGATGAATGCCACACGTGGTAAGGTGGTCGCTCACGCGTTGGATGCTGTCTTTAAAATTACAGAAGACAATTCCAGGCTCGTTTCCGAGGTGGCAAAGTGCGTGAACTAACGTTTCTAGCTTGTCTTTGCTCGGGGAAGTGATCTTCTTAATTTCCAACTTGGACTCACCGGTTCCCAAGAAATCAATTTTCTCATGCTGATGAAGTCCAACGAAAAATGGGATTTCAACCCCTTGCGTGGCTGAGGTTAGAATTCGTTGCTTTACAGAAGGTAAGTGCGAAATGATGTCCATCATATCTGACTCAAAGCCAATTTCCAACGACTTGTCAAATTCGTCCAAGATGAGTGTTTCAATGCCATCTGCTTCGAAGGTATGCCTACGCAAGTGGTCTGCCACTCTTCCCGGTGTGCCGATAAGGATGGCTGGAGCATGTTTCGTCTCAGTACGGTCTTTGCTGAACGATTTTCCTCCATAGACCGCGTTCGTTTTGTAGCCTGTGCCCATTTCGCGCAGCACGCTTTCAATCTGAATGGCTAGCTCACGCGAAGGAACTAAAATCAGTGCTTGAATCCATGTGGCTTGTGGATTCAATTTAGCAACCAAAGGCAATAAAAAGGCGAGTGTTTTTCCACTTCCTGTTGGCGAAAGCAATAGCACACCTCTATTGGATTGGATGGCTTCTTGGGCGGCTTCCTGCATGGGATTCAATTGGTGAATCCCCAATTTTGAAAGGATGGCTTTTTGGTTCTTGATCGACATGGTGCGAAGGTAGTCAAGTTCTTCGACCAGAGATAGTGAACTTCCAGCTTTGAAGGCCTAGGCTGAAACGCTACATTTACCTCGTGAAAATTCTAGAAAATCAATCTCTTCAGTCTTTAAATACCTTCGGATTCGATGTGAAAGCGGCCTACATGGCTGAGATTACCGGTGTTGAAGATGTTCGCGAAGCAACCGCCTTTGGAAATGAAAAGCAACTTGAGGCACTCATTTTAGGGGGTGGAAGTAATGTTTTGTTTACCAAGAACGTGGACGGATTGGTGATGCTTAATCGGATCAAAGGAATCACAGTTGAGGAAGAAGATGCCACGAGTTACGTTGTAAAAGTTGGGGCAGGGGAGTCCTGGCATGGATTTGTAGAGCACGCCATTTCACAGAATTGGGCCGGAATTGAGAATTTGGCCTTGATACCCGGAAATGTGGGCGCTAGCCCTATGCAGAACATTGGTGCCTACGGAGTAGAGATCGTTCAGGTGTTCGAATATTTAGAAGCGGTGCATTTGCCAACGGGCGAAGTTCACACTTTCAAAAATGACGATTGTGAATTTGGCTACCGCGAAAGCGTTTTCAAGCGCAAACTGAAAGGGCAGTACCTGATTACACATGTGGCTTATCGATTGCAAAAGACGCCGACGTTCAACACGAGTTACGGCGCTATAGAAGCAGAATTGGAACGAATGGGCATTGCTGACTTGACGTTGCGAAACGTGGCTGATGCCGTCATCGCCATTCGATCTAGTAAACTACCAGACCCCAAGGAAATTGGAAATTCAGGGAGCTTCTTTAAGAACCCAGTGGTGCCTGTTGAAGTGTACGACAAGGTAAAAGAAAAATGGTCGGGTGCACCAGCGTACCCAGCAGGAGAGGGGCAAGTGAAAATGGCAGCAGGATGGCTCATTGATCAAGCCGGATGGAAAGGTTATCGTGAAGGGGACTATGGAGTCCATGCCAAGCAAGCGCTTGTGTTAGTGAATCACGGAGGGGCCACTGGCCAAGACGTCTATGATCTCAGCCAGCGCATCCTCGATGATGTCTATTCAAAGTTCGGCGTTCGCTTGGAACGCGAAGTCAATATTCTCTAGTCGATCTTCAAAAATTCCAGCACACGTGGGTCGTTTCCTTCTAGTCGTAAGAAGTACACCCCGGTTGCGTATTCACGCGTGTCGATGTCAATTTGATTCATTCCGTTGAATGTTCCTTGAGCAACAATTCGCCCACGCGAATCACTAATGGTCCATGCTTCA
>JAQWQB010000129.1 GCA_029245065.1 Flavobacteriales bacterium
GCTACAAAATGTCTTACATCAACTTTAGAAGGCTTCCACAAATGGAAGATCGTCTAAGAGCAGTTGAAAAGGCATTACCAAAAAATACTGACAACTCTACGAATGAGTGATAAGCAAAGAACTCTCAAGGCTGCCATTGAATTTGATGGCATAGGTCTTCACACGGGCGAAAAAGTACACCTCAAAGTACTTCCGGCACCTGCAAACCACGGATACAAATTTCAGCGTGTTGACCTCGACGGACAGCCGATCATTGATGCCAACTGCGATCTTGTAGTAGGAACACAGCGTGGAACTACCATTGAACAAAATGGTGCCCGTATTTATACCACGGAACATATTCTAGCTGCCTTGTATGGGTGCGAAATAGACAACGCTCTCATTCAGTCTGATGGACCCGAAATCCCTATCATGGACGGTTCATCTTGGATGTTTGTACAGAAAATCCACGAAGTAGGAGCCGAAGAGCTCGAAGCGAATAGAGAGTACATTGAACTCACAGAAAACATTGCTTTCGAAGACACCGAAAAGAATGTTGAGATGCTTGCTGTGCCAACCAATGGAGGAGAATTTAGATTGACCGTTATGGTTGACTACAACTCGCCTATCCTTGGTACCCAACACGCGAGCATGTACAACCTAGGAGAATTTGTTCCTGAAATCTCACGATGCAGAACATTCGTTTTCCTCAAGGAAGTAGCTTACCTAGCGAAAGCTGGATTGATCAAAGGCGGGGATTTAGACAACGCTATTGTCTTGGTTGAACGTCAGTATTCTATTGAAGAACTAGACGAAATTGCCAAGTTAGTTGGGAAAGAAAGATTGGATGTCACCGTAGAAAGCAAAGGGGTGTTGAACACCGTGAAGATGCACTACGAAAACGAACCAGCACGTCATAAACTACTTGACATTGTTGGCGATTTAGCATTGACTGGGAAGTTCATCAAAGGGCACATCTTGGCCGCTAGACCGGGACATGCCGGGAACGTAGAGTTTGCTAAAGTCATAAAGAATTGGGCAAAAAAGCAAAAAGGTGAAGTTCACTTCGACCTCAGCAAAAAGCCTGTCTATGACATCAACGATATTTCAAAAATCCTTCCACACCGTTACCCATTTTTATTGGTAGACAAAGTGATGGACATGGATGAGTCCACGATTGTTGGGGTGAAAAACGTAACGCTTAACGAACCATTTTTCCAAGGACACTTCCCTGACAACCCCGTTTTCCCTGGGGTGTTGCAAGTAGAAGCGATGGCACAAGTAGGAGGAATCTTCGCCCTATCTACTGTTCCTGACCCTGAAAACTATTCGACGTACTTCCTGAAAATTGACAAGGTTAAATTCAAGCAGAAAGTACTTCCAGGAGACACCCTCATTTTCGATTTGAAACTAGAATCACCTATTCGTCGTGGCCTTGTTCACATGAGTGGAAAAGCATATGTCAACGATAAAGTTGTTTCTGAAGCAGAAATGATGGCACAAATTGTGAAGGACAAAGGAAACTGAACAGCGAAAGAATGATATCACCACAAGCATCCATAGACCCCAAAGCCAAAATTGGCATCAACGTTGAGATTGGCCCTTTTACAACTATCTACGGAAATGTAGAAATTGGAGAAGGAACTTGGATTGGTCCGAACGTGACCATCATGGATGGCGCAAGAATTGGAAAAAACTGTCGGATTTTCCCTGGAGCTGTTATTTCAGCAATCCCTCAAGACCTCAAATTTGATGGAGAAGACACCACCGTTGAAATAGGCGACCACACCACCATTCGTGAGTGCGTTACCATCAACAGAGGTACTTCAGACAAGTGGGCAACCAAAGTAGGAAGTCATTGCTTACTCATGGCCTATGTGCACTTAGCACACGATGTAACCGTTGGTGATTATTGCATACTTGCCAATACAGCTAACATTGCTGGTCACGTTCACATTGAAGACCACGTCATTATTGAAGGCGTTGTGGCTGTTCAACAATTTGTTCGAATAGGACAACATAGTTTCGTTGCGGGTGGATCATTGGTACGAAAGAATGTACCTCCTTTTGTGAAAGCAGCGAGAGAGCCACTCACTTATGCAGGTGTGAACACAATTGGACTCCGCAGAAGAGGCTTTGAAGATCAAGCCATTGCGTACATAGAAGACGTTTATAGAACGCTCTACGTGCACAATAGTAACATGACCACCGCAGTTCGTGTTGCTGATGTAGAACTACCTAATTCTGAGGAAAAAGATGTCATCCTTAACTTCATTAGGGAATCTACCAAAGGAATCATTAGAGGGCCGGTCTAGGCATGGAAGTTAAACTGGAACAACTCGGCCGCAGGTTCGGAAGAGACTGGATCTTTCGAAACATTGATTGTACAATCAATGACGGGTCGCATACTATCATAGTTGGTGGCAATGGTTCTGGAAAATCTACCTTACTTCAACTCATCTCTGGTTTTCTATCACCTAGTGAGGGATCTCTTCTATTTTCAAAACAAGGCAATACAGTTGAAGAGAAAGCACTCTTTAAAGAGGTTTCCATCGCTGCCCCTTACCTTGATGTATTTGAAGACTTGACCCTCGATGAAATGATCAATTTTCAAGATCAGTTTCGTCCTTGGATTGGCTCATTAACTTCTCAAGACATTGTAAAGGAGCTCGAATTGGAGGCGCATTCCCACAAACAGGTTAAACACTTTTCATCTGGAATGAGGCAACGTCTTAAATTAGGACTGGCCATCTTGACTGATAGTTCCATGGTGTGTTTGGACGAGCCCTCAAGTAATTTGGATAAAGCGGCGGTCACTTGGTACCGCAACCTACTCACTAAGTACGCTTCCAACAGAACTGTTTTCATCAGTACGAATCACGTGGAAGAAGAGTACATCCGGAAGGATTTGGTCATTGCAGTTACCGACTTCAAATAATTCTTCAGTCAATTCCCACATCGCCGTAAGTGGCTGCCCCACAAACCTACCGAAGCTATAGGAGTAATTATGTACTGTAATTAACCCTATACGCAATGATTAACAAATCATCTTCCATTTTCAGACTCGTACTGGTGCTATCTATATTGATTGGCATGAGTGGTTTGAATGATGCATACAGCTATCACTCAAGCGAAGGTTGCTTGATTCTACAAACGAATGACACCCGTAAAATCAGAATTGAAAGTGGAATTATTGGCCAAACAATGGTGCCCTGTTCCGATGGAACACTGGATTACTTGACGCTGTACATTGAAAGTACCTCTTCTGAAGTATTCACTGCAGAGTTGAGGGTCTTAAAAGGACGCGAGTTACTCTCAAGACAACAGCTGGTCATACCCGCAGAAGGTTCCAACAAGTCAAAAGCTTGGATCGCTGAACCTCCTACTATTCAGGCTGGGGAAGAATACGTAATCGAAATTGATGCTCCTGAAGGAAAGTCGTTTTATGCGTATTACTCCGACGTTAATTTATACGAAGAAGGAAGCATGCGTATCAACGACTTACTCACTTCTGGGGACTTGGCTTTCGAAGCGGGTGTTAGACAAACTACCTCCAAGAAAGAATTTTTTAAGGTCAGACGGCAAGACGAATGCATTCCTTCTCAAAATGAAGCTACTGATGCGGTTTCCGCCAATCAAATAGAACGTCAAACCATTCAATTTTGCGAGACAGCGAACCTAGATTACCTAACCCTTCAATATACAAGTACAGAAGAGGCCGAAGGTATGCTACATATCTACCAAACGAATGACGAAAGCGGCGTTTCAATCATGAGCGTTCCCTTTCTTGTTTCGAACACGTTGGACATGTCGCCTTTGTTAATCACCTTGGACCCAACCGTAAGCCTTGAAGCTGAAACCTCATACGATTTGACGTTTACTACGGCGAGTGGTGACGCACTTCCCGAGACATTCATGTTGTTTCACTCAATCACAGATAATTATGCAGGAGGTGAACTAATTACCACAGATAATACACCGAACAGAGATTTAGCATTTTCGATTCAAATGGTACCAGCTGGCGACCAAACGGAGGAACAACAACACGAACGATTCGATGGCTTCCCCAATCATGAGTGTACCATCGGTCAAGTAAATGCACAACAACAACATTCCTTCGGTGCAGGCATAATTACCGTAGACATCAAGGTTTGTGATGACGGTGAATTAGAAGCCATCTACTTCAAAGGAAAGCAAGTATTGAACGACAACTCGATTGTTTTCAATCTCAAAGATGGAAGGAATAACATCATTAAAAACGGCACCCTTACAGAAACAGATGGGCACCAAGAAAGCCTGATGGCAGACTTGGAGTCAACACCTGTGAATTATTACGCTACCTATAGATTGGAACTTATTATTCCGGAAGGAAGTGAGCTTCAATTAGAAAGCAGCAACGACCCGAAGCATGTTCATTTCGATTGTACAGTGAACGGCGAAGACTTCCCGGAACATTTGGTCATGGTAAACGCCATGAAGCCTTATGAATTTGAATTTGAAGAGGCGTCAGAAGACAAAGGTGCCATTTCGATGGTGGCTTACCCCAACCCGTTCATTTCTACATTCAATTTAGAGATCGAAGGATTAAAAGTTGGAACCGCGATGGTCAGTCTTTATGATTTTCAAGGCAACAAGGTCTTTGAATCAGAAATCGAAGGAGCTGATGAGACTATTGAATTGAGCGTCTCACCAGAAATGGCGTTAATGCGCGGATACTACACCCTCAGAATAGACTATGACAATCAAGTTATTCTTGAGACCATTATGAAACAATGATTTCCCACCAATAGGTTTCACAACCCACGAAGAGAGTCAATCACCAAGTGATTGGCTCTTTTTTATTGGTGCATATCTCGAAGAAGATCATTGACGGTCTTCACTGGAGCGAAAGTAGCTAATGGCACTTCAACGAATACGGTTAGCCATTGTGCCATGGCCCCATTCCAAAGCCCCGGGTGTTCCAGTGCTTTGACGGGTTTGCCTTGGACCGTTTTTTCAGTAATAAAAGCTTGTTCGGCGTCAACAAAATTAGAGAGGTCATATTTCTTTCCTGCTTCATCTTTGGTATGACAAACAATATCTACAGGATTGAAATGGGTGCTTTTCTCTACTTGATCTCGTTGGGTATCGTCAGAAAGGTCAATTTGGGCTTTTTCTACAATTTGTGGACGTAATATTCCATCTCTAGTTTCAACCCAAAAAGGTCCTCCTCCAGGCTCTCCTTGATTCCGAACCATGCCAGCCACACGAATAGGCGCATTCAATAGCGTAATCAGTTCAGGTATAGCGTCTGGAATAGTGGTTTCTTTAATGAACCGAGCTAAGAATTTCCGTGCGGCAAGCGCCTGCGAAGTATCATCTGCCTTCAACTGTGAAAGCAACTCATTTCGCTCTGAAATTAGCTGCATGAGATAACCACCCAAGACTTTTTTGTAGTTGTCTGAAACCGAGCGCTTCCCGTCAGGAACTACGTTATCTATGTTCTTGATAAAGATCACATCTTCTTCAACCAGCTGCAGGTTCTGGAGCAGCGAACCATGTCCACCAGGCCGAAACAACAATGCACCATCGGTAGACCGGAAGGGCTTGTTGTCATGCGTTACCGCTATGGTATCCGTACTTGGAAATTGAGTGGAAAAGGAGATTTCAACGTGCTCATTCACTCCAGCAATACGCTTTGAGAACTCCAAAAGCTGCTCGCGAAGCTCATTGCTAAAAAGTCCCCCAACTGTATAATGAATGCTTGCTTTGTGATTGAAGTTGGCATAGGTCAAGGCTTCCTTTACATGCTCTTCAAATGCCGTAAACGATTGTTCATTGGTTCTATGAAACGGAATGGCGCCTTTGGGAAGTCGAGCAAAGTTCAATCCGCTTTCAGAAAGCACTTTACTCACCAATAAGTCAGGCGATAACGCTTCTCCTTCTAGTAACTTCTCAAGCTGCGGATAGAATGCGAATGAAGAGATGTTGGCCACAAACTCAGCGAAAAGCGCGTTGGACTCATCTTGCTCAAAGAGGTGCTTAAACATTCGCGAAGCAGCACCAGATGCAGGAACAAATTTGGAAACAGTCCATTTTTCATTCGAATGAAAGGTCTCCAGAAATGATTTTTCCACCCCAGGATTCATTACTTCAATCCCGTTTCCTGGCGTACAGGGAGAAACAAGAACAACAGACTCCACACCTCTTTCGAAACGTGCAATCTGTTGTTCTACTAACTCTTTTCGTTGTGATAACTGTTGTAGCTGACGTAAATCGTCTTCAGTCCAGATCATGCGGTAATTCCTTCCTAACTATAATGCTACTCGAAGGAAAGGTGATTGCGCGAGAATTCCAAACTGCCGTGACCGAAATACATCACTTCAGAATCACAAAAGACTACGACCCTTGGAGGATGCCTTTCAGCTGTGTCATGACGATTTCGCATTCACTGCGCACATCTGACACCAATCCGGGCAACGTAGCCAGTTCAAGATGTTCTTTTGATTTTCGTTCGATTTCCAGAATATTACTTTCCATTGACCTCAATCCAAGCATGGTTACGCTTGATTTGGCTTTGTGAGCTAACGAGTGCAATGCGAGCAAGTCGTCTCCATCAACACATGCTTCCATTTCGGAGATGTATTCTGGCACTTGTTGCAGAAATAGCTGGATAATGTTGTTAATCATCTCTTGATTGCCCTGGAATACCTGATTCAGGTAGGACAGATCAAAGAGCTGTACTGGTGATTGATTGTTCATTTTAAAGTAGGTTAGTGTAGCCTTATACTCGCTTTCGTTACCAAATGTTACATTTATTATACGCGACTGGTAATCAACAGGTTTGTGAGAGAACGCCCCTTCTTATTGTCGGAGTAATCTTACTCAATTGGCTAAAAAAATGTGGTTTTCATTGGTAGGTGTTAAAGAACTTAGGAAATCGGTCAAGTTTATCTCACCGTTCCCAACCAACTTGAGGCAGCATACATTTCGTTTTCGAAACCGACGCACTCCAAAAGTTGCAGAGCCAAGCATGTAGGCATTGTCGCTGAAATAAATCCCCAACGCTTCTTGTCCGTTCATGTACATAATAATGGCTACTGGTTGTTCAGGTTTATCTGAAAAAAAATTGAGTGCATTACGCTCTTTTCGCTTCGAACGCACAATATTCAGGTCCTCCAACATGTTCAATACCACTTCTACCTTTGGCCCTTCTGTATGAATATCTTCAAGCAGAAGCACTTTAGGTCCTTCGTATTTTTTCATGTCTAGTTCTACCCCTGAACCAAAAGGAAGTTAGTCGGTCAGAGGATGATGCTTGTTGTAAGAACATTCCTAAGAGGGCACAAAATTGTTTGAAGAAACCATCAATTGTATACCTTTAAGCCAACAACTAAAAGGAATGAAAAAAGTTCTTGTCACTGGTGGTGCAGGTTTCATTGGTTCTCATACCGTAGTGGAGTTACACGAAGCTGGATACACCCCTGTCATTGTAGATAATTTTTGCAATTCGCATCCGGATGTTTTAGACGGAATCGCCACTATTTTGGGACATTCACCCATTCACCACAACATTGACTGTACAGATGAACAAGCAATGCGTGGCGTCTTCGCAAAAGAAGGCCCTTTCGTAGGAGTCATTCACTTTGCCGCTTTCAAAGCAGTTGGCGCATCGGTAAATGATCCTTTATCGTACTATCGAAACAATGTACACGCAACTGAGATTCTTCTTCGTATTATGAGCGAATTGGACTGTACGAACCTAGTTTTTTCTTCGAGTTGCACTGTTTACGGACAACCAAAGCAACTTCCCGTTACGGAACAAACTGCTTTCCAACATGCGAACTCTCCTTACGGTTACACCAAACAGGTGTGCGAACGCATTATCCAAGATGTTGTTGCAGCACCTAGCTCCGCAACTTCGGCAGTGTTATTACGGTATTTCAATCCGATTGGAGCACATCCTTCCGGTGCCATCGGTGAGTTACCAATTGGAGTACCAGAAAATTTGATTCCGTACATCACTCAAACTGCTGCGGGCAAGCGTAAAGAAATTGTCATCTTCGGAGATGATTACGAAACGTCTGACGGCACGTGCGTGAGAGATTATATTCACGTAGTAGACCTTGCCAAAGCACACGTAGCCGCCCTTCACTGGCTCACAGGGAAAAGCAACGTTTGTGATTCATTCAACCTAGGAACGGGCGAAGGCAATACAGTAAAAGAAGTAATTGATACCTTTGTTGAAGCAACAGGCACACAAGTTCCTCATCGCATTGGAGACAGACGTCCCGGTGATGTAGAGAAGATATGGGCCAGTGCTACAAAAGCACAGGAAGAATTAGGATGGAAGACTACTTTGAGCTTAAAAACAGCGCTAATAGACGCATGGAATTGGCAACAAAAACTAGAGGAACAATAACCCTCCTGGGCGTCTTTCTTCTCGCTATTATTTCGTTCAATTCTTCGGCTCAACTTGTTTCAAAAGTTGAGGAAAGCCGTGGTGCACGTGCACTTATCGAACCTCCTGTTTCGCAAGATCGCTTCATTGTAGAATTCCAAACAGCTGCCTTTTTAGAATCAGTTGATGGAATGGAAGTGAGGCCTTGGTCTCCTGGAGTCAATGCTTACATCATGTATGATTACCAGCTGGGCAAATCTCCTATTAGTTTCGCTTGGGGCTATGGTTTCAGCTCATTCAACGTGCATACAAACGGTAACTTTGTAGAGGACACGCTCAGCAACGGTTTCGTCCGGTTTATGGAATTCCCAGACAACTATTCCTGGAAAAAGAACAAGCTTTCAGTCAACTTTCTGGAAGTACCTATTGAATTCAGACTACGAACCAGGTCAGAGCGAATTTTCAAGCTATCTGCTGGAGGTAAAATCGGTTATGCCGTGAATATTCACACCAAAACGATTGACGACGATGGAAAGCGGAAGTTTTATCAAGTACCTGAGCTGAGTAAATTTCGCTACGGACTTACAGCTCGAATCGGAATAGGAAGATTCAGTGCTTACGGCTTTTATGGCTTAAGCCATTTTTTCAAGGAAAATAGAGGGGTTGAACTCACTCCTGTTACCGTTGGAATGACCTTCCAGTTGATCTGATTAAACAAAGAGTTCATTCACCACAATGAAATAGTGGATTCCGAAACCTAGTCCAAATCCAAGATAGGTTTGTGCGTTGGTATGCAGTCCTTGATAGATTCTTGACCAAGCCAGCAAAGCTGAAAGCAATAGCCACATCGTCATATATCCTCCTATGCCAATTACATGGAGCTGGCTAAATGCCAACAAGCCCCCCAGAACGCCGCCCATGGCCATTAAATGAATACTCACCTTCGTCTTCATATTGACCAAAACGGCCAGCACGAGAGAAACGATGAGGCTGAACAACATAGCGTAAACTGCATGGGGCAAACTAACATGCTGAAACCTCAAAAACCCGTACGTTAAGATGTAGTAGAAAATAACCAGGGCGAATGGAATGTACCTTTCTTCTTTGTTAGACACCTCGATGTCTGACACCAACTTCATTTTCACCATCACCAACAACGACAAACCCGGTGCTAGAATACAGGTTAACAAAAGCAATAGAATAAGCTTGAAGTGCTCAAAATGGAGTCC
>JAQWQB010000002.1 GCA_029245065.1 Flavobacteriales bacterium
CCACTGCACTTGCATCAGGAAACTATGTAATTTCCATTGAAACAGATCAAGGCGAAGTGCGCCAACAGATCATTATTGAGAGATAAAACAAACTAGATTATTTAAAAGAAAAAGAGAGGACCGAAACCCTCTCTTTTTTATTGATTAAACTTATTTGAACTCCAGTTTTTCATCAAGCCAACCCCCAACTGATTTTCCGTGGCAAAATATGAAGTAGTTGCCTGTCCCCTATTGAGGCCCTTTGCAACCTGAAACACCTATATATACTCAGGGGCTAAATTCTGTATTGGTTGGCGGTTTATCATTTACTGAATACATAAAAGAAGAATACTCAATTGGTTTCATTCACAAGAAGCACCAAAACTTCCTAAGAATTCAAGCAAGTCCGTTGCATTGACCACTCCATCAATGTTTAAGTCCGATGGACATATATTCTCAGGAACAGAGGCTACTCCATCAGCAAAAGCTCCATCGTAAACCGCTTGGTTATCTGAAGTGATATCAGGACATTCCACAGAAGCTACTCCAGCGTCATAGGCATCTTGATTATCAGAAGTGATATCACAATCTTCATATACGCATGACCCATCATCAAGAGTCGCATTAGCATTGAAATTAGATGCTTCTTCATAAGTACATCCCACGATATCATCATCATCACAGATACCGTTGCCGTTGTAATCACTGAGACAATCTCCATCGCAGATACCCAATGCATCCACTTCATAAGTACAAGACCCATCATCACATCCAGCAGCTGGATCGAAGTTACATGCGAATTCGTCAGTACATCCTGGAGCAGCTCCAGCACAGCAGTTATATACGTTCACACAAATCGCGTCCCAATCGGTATCGAGGCAGAACGGATCATTATCTACTTGTGCTTGTGCACAACCTTGATCAGCTAATACGTAGTTCGCAGGTTCGTTTCCAGCACAAACCAATATCATCGGTTCGTTAAAAGAAGTAGAAAAGTCAACAGGAATGTAGTATTGAGGGTAAGTACAAGACCCATCATCACATCCAGCAGCTGGATCGAAGTTACAAGCTGTAGCATCGTTGCAACCTGGATACACACAAAGGGTGTTATCCTGGCACGCGTTTGGATCGAAGTTACAAGCTGAGAAATCAGTACATCCATTGATACCTAAGCAACAATTGTAAGCACTGCTGCAAATGTTGTCCCAGAAATTATTTACACAAAAAGGATCGTCGTTAACGACTTGCTGAGCACATGTTTGGTCTGCCAAAAAGTAGTCGGCAGGAGCTGAGCAGGCAAATACAATTGGCCCATCGTTAAGGTTGTTCGGTAGGTACCATTGACCATTCGGACAACCTGCATTGTAAAGACAGTCATTGTAGCCATCTTGGCAAATTTCATCCCAGTCGGTATTGACACAAAATGGATCATTGGCTGCAATCTGCGCTGCACAAGTTTGGTCTGCGAGAACATATAACGATAAATCTGGGGCAGGGTCACCGTCGGGAATTAACAACATCGGTAAGTCTGGGGCGGCGAAGTCGTTCGGGATGTAGTATGTCACTTGGCTAATTGCATTAGCGGAAATAAGAAGTGATAAGGAGAGTAAAATACTGGTGAAACAGCATTTCGCTGACCCGCCAAGGGTAAGATGTATCATTGCTAGTTAATTAAGGTTAATAGTTTCTGTCCGAAACTGGCGCAAGATAGTATTTAAATAACTCACGAACCAATTACATCGATAAATAAGCATTATATAACGATAAAAAGACACGATTAGTCGAATTAAAGAAAGTTCGGGAATCCTTTTTTTTTTTTTGGAAAGTGGAATCAGGAGGATGTAATAAATTGCTAGTTCTATTCGTTTTAACCTTCGCTAACTTATTATGATGAATTATCTTCGCCTACTTTTCCTTTTCATTGGACTAGTCAGTTTTTCACGCTTAACCGCACAACTTAACGGTGTGGTGATTGATGGTTCTAATGGAATTCCGCTGGCATTCGTAACCTTGGTTTTGACAGAAAGCAACCAAGGGGTTTACACAGATATAGATGGCAAATTCGAGTTTGATTTTGTCAATCCTCAAGATTCATTAAGGTGTTCTTATGTTGGGTTCCGAACCCATGTAATTCCAGTAAACGCGATCAATGGGTCTTTGACTGTGTCGCTCGATCCGCTGCCAGTATCATTATCTGAGGCCGTCGTTCGTCCAGGTGAAAACCCCGCCGAAACGGTCATGCGAAAAGTGATTGCTGTGAAATCATCTAACAATCCTGAAAAGAGCTGTGATTTCATTTATGACTCTTACAACAAGTTGGTAATCACAGGGGTAAGAAATAGTAAGTTGTATGCAGATCCAGAGTTGATCAACTCCTTAGACAGTTCGAAACAAAAAGAAGTAAAACTATTTGATGAACAGCACTTGCTTCTTATGGAATCTGTAAGCCAGAGGAAGTTTGTTCGCCCCGATAAATCAGTTGAAAACATTAAAGCAAGCAAGGTTTCTGGTTTAAAGAGTCCTGACTTTGCCTTATTAGGAACTCAACTTCAGTCATTTTCATTCTACGAGAACGAAGTGAATTTAATGGATCTGCAGTATCTGAGTCCGCTTCACCCTTCTGCTTTAAGGAGGTATGTCTTTACAATGGAGGACACCACCTTTTCAGCTTCTGATACGGTTTTTGTTATATCGTTTCAGCCTAAAAAGAGCGCTAAAATTAATGGGATGAAAGGGCAGCTTCATATTAATACTAATGGCTACGCGCTCCAGCATGTCATTGCTGAACCTGGAGTACCAAATGAGACCATTGACATTAAAATTAGGCAGGCATATAAGTTGATTGACGGAGATCAATGGTTTCCTGTTCAATTAAATACTGACCTAGTCTTTAAATCGATTAGTTCCGGATTACATGAAATTATTGGTATTGGAAGATCTTATGTCAAGAACATTCAAATCAATCCTGAACTACGGAGAAGAGACATTGGTGAGGTGGTTATGAAAATGGATCCCTTGGCCACCGCACATGATGAATCGTATTGGTTGGCTAACAGAGAGTATCAGTTAGATGAGAAAGAGAAGCGAACTTATGTAGTGATTGATAGCATCGCTAGGGAACACAATTTTGACAAGAAATACCGATGGATTCAGGCTCTTACCTCAGGAAAGATACGTTACAACAAGGTAGATTTCGATCTCAATAGGGTTTTAGCAGCAAACTCCCGTGAAGGATTTCGTCTAGGATTAGGTGCACATACTAACGAATTGCTTTTCCGAAAGGTGTTTTTCGGTGGATATATTGGGTACGGATTTAAGGACAAAGAGATCAAATACGGTGGTGATGCAAAATGGCTTGTGCGGTCGTTAAGCAATACCTACCTTGAAGTAGCATATGTGAATGACGTATTCGGGAGAGGAGAACAGCGTTTCCCGGGACAGGCCACTTGGCTTGAAAATGACGGCTTGTATAGTTTTTTCGTCAACCAAATGGATCGGGTCGAAAAACTAGAATTGAATTTTAATACGCGTTTGCCAGGCTACCTCACGCTTAAAAGCAGCGTTCGTCTGGGGGTAATGGATTTCGATCAAGACTATGCGTTCGTCCAACAAGGGAATGAGCAGGTGAGTGTTTATACACAGAACATGGATTTTCGCGAAGCAGAGGTAACCATTAGATGGGCGTTTAAGGAACAAATTGTTGAAATGAGAAATAGAAGAATTTCTGCGGGATCGAAGCTTCCTGTCCTTGGTTTATCTTTGCTTGTTGGCGAAGGAGACGCGCGCGTAGAACGCATCCAATGGACTCGACTGAGTGCATCCTTAGCGTACAAAAAGAGAATGCCAGCTTTTGGAGAATTTTCCGTCTTCCTTCACGCTGCAAAAGTAATAGGAGATGCTCCGGCTTTCCGAATGAATGTTCTCAAAGGAAGTGCCGAACAATGGTCAGTTGCGGCGCCGAACACCTTCGAAACGATGTCTACTGGAACCTTTTTTGAACGAGAATATGCATCGGTGCATCTCAGACATAGTTTTCGGGATCTTTTATTTCAGGTTGGTAAATTCAAACCGCATGTCGTGTTAGTCCATAATATGGGCATCGGAAAGTCTTTGGACCCAGATAGACATATCAATATTGCTGAAAGTAACGCAGAGGAAGGCTATGTGGAAAGTGGTCTCGAATTGCAAAATGTCCTGAGAAGCGGGAATGTGGGGTTAGGAATTGGAAGTTTCTATCGTTACGGAGCGGCAAATACAGGTGTCATGAAAGAGGATCTCATGTTTAAGATTAGCATGACATTCGTCCTCTGAAAAAATGGAGCGTATCTTTGTGCCATGATTCAACTAGGTAAGACCATATTTTCTACCGAACTCTTTACTGAGAAATTCACCTGTGATCTCTCTGCTTGCCAGGGGGCTTGTTGTGTAGAAGGCTCTTCAGGTGCACCTTTAGAAGAAGATGAACTTCAGATTTTGGAAGATATTTACGAAGATGTAAAGCCGTACATGAGACCAGAAGGCATTGCATCTGTTGAGAAAAATGGCTTTTACATCGTTGACCAAGATGGCGATCATGTGACTCCTTTGGTGAATGAAGAGGAGTGCGCATACGTACAATTTGACAAAGACGGTACCGCTAAATGTGCCATTGAACAAGCGCATCGTGAAGGAAAAGTTGCTTGGGCGAAACCCATTTCGTGCCACCTTTATCCAATTCGAATCAAAGCACTCAAAGATTTTGATGCCATTAATTATCACAAATGGCACATCTGTAAACCAGCATGTGAATGCGGGGCGAAAATGAAAATGCCCGTTTTCCGATTCTGTAAGTCCTCACTCATCCGTAAATACGGTGAAGCTTACTACCAACAAATGGAGGAAGCCTACCAAATTTGGCTAGAACAAGAAGGGAAAAGTTGATTTCATGGTCTAACTGTTGAAATCTTAATCTGAACGGGCTCAGCGACTTTAGCCTGCGGTGTAACTTCAATGCTGAATTCAGATAAGCATGAAGCACCTTAGCAAACTACTTTTTCTACTCTGCTGTTTGACAGCCTCTTCGGTTGTTGCTCAGTCTCCACAAGCCATTTCATATCAGGCTGTTGCACGAACCATGGAAGGGAATGCTCTTTCCAATGCCAGCCTCATCGTCAAAATGGGTATTGTAGCCACTACCATAGACGGGAATCTCATGTGGGAAGAGGAGCACGCCGTGGTAACAGATGATTTCGGCCTTTTCACCCTCTCCATAGGAACAGGAACTAGCACAGGCAACGGATTGTCACCTTCTTTTGAACTCATAAATTGGGGCGCGACCTCTTATTTTTTGAGTGTTGAAATAGACGAAGGAACAGGGTTTGAATTACTCGGAATTAGTCAGCTGCTGAGCGTTCCCTATGCGTTATACGCAGAAAATGCAGACCCAACTGATGAACTTATTCAAGACTTTACTTTTGAAAATGATAGTTTAATTATAACTGATGCGGGCGAAGAGCACGTGCTAGACATTGGTCCCATGCTAGACGAAGCACTCAACGGAGAGTCCATTAACCTGGTTCAACTCATCGGAACGGATTTGAATATCGTGGAAGGCGACGATGCTTTTGTGGTGGACCTTTCCTCATTGCAAGAAGATGGAGACTGGGAAGTAAATGAAGAGGCCGTATACAGCGACGGACTCAATGTAGGAATTGAAACGCCGTCGCCATCAAGTTTATTGACTGTCAATGGCTCGGTAGCTTTTAAGGTGGAGCAACTGCAAGGGCCCATCAATGCTGACCTGACCATTTCATCGAACATCGTTCTGGCAAATGTATCCAATGGAGACATCACCTTGAACTTACCCGATGCCAGCATTTGTCCGGGGAGACTGTATAAAATCAAACGGTTTGGGAACGAACCGTTGAGTTCAAGTGTAACCTTGTTGCCGTTGTTAGGGCAATCTATAGAGGGCGAACCCGAGGAGGTGTTGTCTGGGTTTGACGGACAGGTATTGGAAATTATTTCGGACGGAAGCAATTGGTGGATCATGTCTAAAATGACAATCGAATGAGGTACTTGAGCGTCTGTCTTGGAATCTGTCTGGTGTTCGCACAACTAGATCTCTTCAGTCAACTTACCCTAGGAAGGCAGGTAATTGGGAGTGCTGCAGTGTATGGAGCTGCGGGTTCAATGACGCTGTCATCTACAACTGGAGAGACCGCCTATTCCAACTTGGAAAGCGCGAGTTTACAGTTGAAAGAAGGCTTTGAGCAGAATGGGGTTTCACCACTCGTTGTAGCGGCTTCAGTGGCCTTTGAAGATTGTTGGAACGGTGAAAATGCACGTATTGATATTACACAGCTTTCTGGCTGTGGCGGCGCAGAGTCCATTTCATTGAATGGGGAACCAATTGCAGGAACAATTACAGGCCTCGCTCCTGGAGAGTACCTTCTTCAAGTTGTTGGTGTTGATGGGTGTGTTTTCGAAGAAACATACACGGTGGAAGCACCGAGCCTTCCTCCTTGCGGTTTGGATGTATACAACACTGTCACTCCAAACGGAGACGGTAAGAATGACGTTTGGATCATCGGCAATATCAATCAACCAGAATTCGCCATTAACAATGTAACCATCCTAAACCGTTGGGGACAGGAATTGTGGACCGCTCAGAATTACGACAATACGTCTGTTGTTTGGACCGGACAAGACGAAGATGGAAATAAATTACCTCAGGGAACCTACTACTACAAAATAGAGTTCGATGGTCAGGAGCTCACCGGATTTATAACTTTGATACAATGAGAGGAGTACTGGTCTTGTTTTTCCTCGGGTTTTCCCTTGCCAGTTTTGGACAACAAGATTGGGTGTATTCCATGCAATCGTTGAATTTGTACGATGGAAATGCTGCGGCAGCAGGAATGTATGATAAATCCTCTTTGAATATCAGGGCCAGGAATCAGTGGGTGGGTGTTGACGGTGCCCCGAATACCCAAATGATTTCATTCCATGCCCCACTTAAGAATGAGAAACTGGCATTGGGCGTGCGGTTCATGCACGACGGTATTGGAGCGTTTAACCGAACCATGGGGGCTGTTCATCTCGCTTACAAGCTTCAGACAAGTGCAGGGCAGTTGTCTTTTGCGCTGGGTGGAGGAGCTGCTATGGAGCAATTGGACGTGAACAAGCTGAAGGCACAAGACGAAGAAGAGTTCTTAATGGGGAACATCAATCAATGGACCCCTTTGTTAGAAGCCGCTGTGCTGTACCGAACGAAGAAATCTTTCGTTGGGGGTGAGGTCCGCCACCTCTTGCCAAATGAAAGTACCTACGGAAGCATCCAATCCGCAGGAAGCAAAATGGAAGCGTTAGCGATGGCGGGAACAACAGTTGATATTCATTCAAGTTGGGCGTTGAGACCTGTGGCGGGGTTGCGTTGGAATCAACAGGGACAGCTATTGCCAGAGGTTCAATTAGGAGCGTGGTACGTTAAAACGTTATGGGTAGGCGCGGGATACCGATTCAATTCTTCAGCCTATGCTTTTGCAGAATGTCGATTGAAAAGAAAGTTTAGACTTGGTTACAGCTTTGGTGTGCCAGTTCAGACGGTTTTTGCCGGACAAGCATCAACGCATGAGGTCATGGTTGGGATGTTGTTTGGAAAAGGAACTCCTGATTTAAACAGCTTAAGACTTTTTCAATGAGAAGGTTACTTGGAGCGTTGCTGGTGCTAATTTGTGCCTCTTGTTTAGGGCAAGAAGGAATGGAGGTGAGACGTGCTGATTTTTCACAAGAACAGACGTCGATGTTCGCCATTGGAAAAGACAATACAGGACTATTCATAGAAGTCAAAGCAAGTGGTCAAGACCTGATAACTGACCTCGCTTCGTTTAGCAATAGCTACCATACAACGTACGCACTTCGAACCGATAATTGGGGGCAATACGGACCTTTTAACAGCAATAGATTCAACAACTTAGAGCCGGTGAGTATCAGCTTTACCGAAGATGGATTGAGTTGTGTTTACGTCGTGCGAAGCGATTTACGAGAAAACGAAAGCCCAAAGATCTGGTTCGCTAAAGTCAATGAGAACGGTGAGCTAACAGATAGGCAACTCATACTAGAAAGCGAAGAAGATGTACGTTTTATACATCCGTCTATTTCTCCAGATGGCTCTCAATTGCTGGTTAGTTCGAACAAAGCCGGAGGCCAAGGAGGGTATGACCTGTATGTGCTCAATAAACTAAATGAAGGGTGGAGTGAGCCCTTCCCATTCGGAGATGCCGTAAATACCAGTGAAAACGAAATTTTCCCGCAGTGGTTGAATGGCGATGTTTTCTTCTCAAGCAATGGTCATGCTGGCGAAGGTGGTTATGACGTGTACACCACCACGAAAGAAAGTCAATGGAAACTATTGGGCGAAGTGAACGCTGGCATCAACTCTCCGCAAGATGAATTCAACCTCATATGGATAACCGATGAAAAGGCTGTTTTTTCCAGTGATCGATCTGGAGCGAATCAGGTGTATTACGCAGAGAAAAAAAGAGAAGCAGTTGTTTCCACTGGCTACACCGGTTTGTTGGAATGCAAAGGGACTCCTGTGCAATTTGCCGAAGTAACGGTCATGAACGATGAAGATGACGTTGTTCTTCGTGAAACAACTTCTGCAGATGGAACATTTTCGTTGGAGACCTTGGAAATGAAAACCAGTTACCGCGTTTCTTTCGCCGGTGCAGAGGAAGAAATAATGGCGAAGAGCCTTTTCTACGTGGTTAATGAGCACGGAAATCGAATCATGGTTTTCGCCCCTGGTAAAGACGGTTTCTACCACTTTGAACTCTTACCAACAGATGAAATTGAAGGCCTTAAACTCATGGATGAAATTGATCAGAGTAGGCTGCTTACACTTGAAATTGAAGGTCAAGTTTACGAAGAGGAACCAGGTGATGTAGGTCAAGGCGAGCCCATCTCAATTATGGATGAAGATGGGAATTTAATTGCGTTAGCTTACACCACAGACCAAGGTAAATTTAAGTTCAATGAGCTCAGTCCAAATGCGACCTATACGTTCAAGTTGGATGAAGATAATTCCACGTTGAACATGGTTATTTTAGACAACGGGCAAGAAATTCAAGTGCCCATTCAAGACGGAAAGGGAGTGTATGAGCGCATCAAAGGCAATGAAGGGGTGACGATCATCAATGAGAAGGGCGAACCCATTCTAATTAAGAAAGATGAGCTCTTCGTGATTCAGCACATTTACTATGAATTGAATAGTTCCGTGTTGAACATTGTGGCGAAATATCAACTTGATCAATTGGCAGATATCATGTTGAAAAACCCAAGTATAACCATTGAATTGGGCTCTCATACAGATTGCAGAGGGGAGGATGATTACAATTTGTGGTTATCTGAGTCACGCGCCAATTCGGCTTTGACGTATTTAACTGAAAAAGGAGTTGGCAAAGAGCGAATGACAGGAAAGGGCTATGGCGAAACCCAATTACTCAATCATTGTGATGATAACGTGCCTTGCAAAGAAGGAGAACACGCCTTAAATCGAAGGACAGAAATTCGAGTCATCATTCGCTAAGTCTTTTCAACTGGGTAGTTCATCTTTCAATTTATTTGGGACAATAGTCTCGAATCAAAGAAGTATTTTTACCGCATGTTAATAAACCTCATGAAATCAAAGCTGCACCGTGTCTCAGTAACGCAGGCAGACTTAAATTATATAGGAAGTATCACCCTAGATGAAGACCTCGTAGATGCGGCGGACTTTATGGAAGGAGAACGCGTTCAAATTTTGAACTGCAACAACGGTGAGCGTTTCGAAACTTACGTAATTAAAGGTGAACGTGGGTCTGGAATGGTTTGTTTGAATGGTCCTGCTGCGCGAAGAGTAGCCGTAGGTGACGTTGTAATTGTGATTTCCTACGCGTGGATGGAGAAAGAAGAAGCGAAGGTGTACAAGCCAACCGTTGTTTTTCCAGATACCGAAACCAACAAATTAATCGAAGGATAATTGAGTAAAACGGTCGTCAATATTCTCAAGTATATCCTCTTCCTCGGAATTGGGGTGGCTCTATTTTATTGGGCCACGTTGGATATTACACGAGGAGCTTTCATAGTCAATACAGCGCCAACTACGTTTGAAGTGGGCAGTGGATTTAGTGAAAACGCTGAAGGGTGGAAAGAAGTTCGAATTGCTCCTGTAAAAGAGGAATTAGATCAAACGCCCTTTGTAGTGATGCACCAGGACAACATGGTCCATCAAGGCTTACTTAGTTCAGATAAAGAAAACGAAGTACGTTTTTTCGTCCCTGAAGGAATGAACACCTTTGCCATGACCCTTCCCGAGGGTGACTTTGAGTTTGTGATCAAGGGGGTCGATCGAACAGATGAGCTCATTACCGATATGAAGCGGGCCAGTATTCCTGGTATCGCATTGTCTTTTCTGTTCGGCTACCTCGCCATTGTTAGCAGAGGAATGCGATGGTTAATCATCCTAGAGCCATTGGGGTACAAGCCCAACATGTGGAGGAGTATTCACGCAGTAGCCTTCGGTTATTTCGCCAACACCTTCGTCCCAAGAAGTGGTGAGTTGGCGCGTTGTGCCGCTTTGAATCAGACAGATGAAGTTCCGGTAGACAAACTTTTCGGTACGGTAATCAGTGAACGAGTGGTAGACATGGTGATGTTACTCATCTTCATGTCCGTAGCCGTTATTACAAACTTAGACGCCTTCAACACCCTGCTCTCTAACATGACCGGGGGCGATGAAGGCGATGGCGCATCCTCGTTGTGGATGTACTTAGGAATTGCAGCAGCCATCGGGCTCCTTGTGCTGATTGTATTTAGAAAGAAGATCATGGCCACCTCCATCTTTCAAAAGGTGAAAGGCTTCGTACTTGGTGTGTTGGAAGGACTGAAAAGTGTCTTGAAAATGAAGCGAAAAGGGATGTTCATATTCCACACGGTCTTCATTTGGAACATGTACTTCTTTATGGCGTACATCATTTACATGAGCATTGATGCAACTAGCCATATGACTGTTTTTCAAGCGTTATTCGTAATGGTAGCAGGTGGCTTCGGAATGGTGCTCCCTGCGCCAGGAGGCATTGGTTCGTATCACTGGACAGTGAAGCTTGGTTTCATTGCTTTGGGCATGTCAGGAGCACTCGGTTTCGCAGTAGCGAATGTGCTGTGGCTCACGCAAACCGTAATGATTATCATCGGAGGCGGAATTGGTTACTTGATCTTGATGTTATACCGCATCAGAAGAGACCGCAAACTCGCACAGCATGGTTCATAGTTCACTTGAGGCGCTCGCTGAGCATGTGGCTTCACTTAAAGCTGCAGGCAAACGCGTCGTCTTCACCAATGGGGTATTCGACATCTTACATGTTGGACACGTTACCTACTTAGAAGCGGCTAAAGCGAAGGGTGATATCCTCATCGTTGGGGTCAATGACGATGCCAGTGTGCGCAGACTGAACAAAGGGCCTGAGCGACCAATCAATGGCGAAGCGGCAAGGGCAAAAGTCATCAGTTCGTTGAAATCAGTTGATGAGGTAGTCATCTTCGGGGAAGACACACCCTACGAAGTCATTCAGTTGTTGAAACCAAATGTGCTTGTCAAGGGCGGCGATTACGATCCGGAAGAAAGAAATCAAGATGCCAAAACGTATTTGGTAGGGTCTGACTTGGTTAGGGCAGAAAAAGGAGAGGTGGCTGTAATCCCTCTTGTCGAAGGATTCTCAACCACCTCTATAGTGCGAAAATTAAAAGGGTAATTCGTTCTTAGTATTCGAACGTCTCCATGAACTTCGTAGTGAAGTCGCCCTCTTTAAATTTGTCGTTTTTCATTAATTTCTGGTGAAAAGGAATCGTTGTTTTAATTCCTTCGATGATGTACTCGTCAAGCGCGCGTTGCATTTTCTTGATCGCTTCTTCTCTTGACTGAGCCACAACGATCAATTTCGAAATCATTGAGTCATAGTAAGGAGGAACCCGGTATCCTGCATATGCGTGTGTATCAATTCGGATTCCATGTCCACCTGGAGCATGGTAATCAGTGATGTCACCAGGACTAGGAGCGAAGTCTCTATCTGGATCCTCAGCATTGATACGGCACTGAATAGCGTGCATCTTTGGGTAGTAGTTTCGTCCACTGATTGGATCACCCCAAGCAAGTTTGATTTGCTCTTTGATCAAGTCGTAGTTGATTACCTCTTCGGTAATGGTGTGCTCAACTTGGATACGGGTGTTCATTTCCATGAAGTAGAAATCGCGGTGCTTATCAACGAGGAACTCAACTGTTCCAACACCTTCGTACTTCACTGCTTCAGCAGCACGAATAGCGGCCTGTCCCATTTGCTCACGCAATTCGTCTGTCATATATGGAGAAGGAGTTTCTTCTACCAATTTTTGGTGACGACGCTGAATGGAGCAGTCTCTTTCAGAGAGGTGACAAGCGTGACCATTGCGATCACTAGCAATCTGAATTTCGATATGGCGTGGGTCTTCAATGAATTTCTCCATGTACATCCCGTCATTTCCAAATGCAGCACCAGCTTCACGGCGGGTTTTGTTCCACCCTTCTTCTAGGTCTTCATCGTTATGACATACACGCATACCTTTACCACCACCACCGGCAGTAGCTTTCAGCATAATTGGGTATTTCACTTTCTTAGCTACTTCGAGCGCATGCTCAAAGCTTGTAAGCAATCCTGGAGACCCAGGGATTGTTGGAACACCTGCATCATCCATGGTTTGCTTCGCTGATGCTTTGTCTCCCATCGCTTCGATGTTTTCTGGAGAGGCACCAATGAACTTGATTCCGTGTTCTTGACAGATTCGCGAGAAGTTCGCGTTCTCAGACAAGAATCCGTATCCTGGGTGAATGGCATCTGCGTTGGTAATTTCCGCCGCGGCCATGATGTTCGGTATCTTAAGGTACGATTCAGCACTTGAAGCAGGTCCAATACAAACAGCTTCATCTGCAAATCGAACATGCAAGCTTTCAGCATCAGCTTTGGAGTAAACCGCCACTGTTTTGATGCCCATTTCTTTACATGTGCGAATAACCCGAAGTGCAATTTCACCTCGGTTCGCGATCAATATTTTCTTAAACATATCGCTTGTTTTAAGGCGGTTAGCTCGGGTCTACCAAGAAAAGTGGTTGGTCGTACTCAATAGGAGAGTTGTCATCTACCAACACTTTTACAATTTTACCAGTTACTTCTGCTTCAATCTCGTTGAAAAGCTTCATTGCTTCAATGATGCAAATAACTTCACCTTTCTTGATTGTATCACCTACTTCGCAGAAATTATCCTTGTCTGGGCTAGGTCTGCGGTAGAAAGTTCCAATCATTGGTGATTTCACCTCGATGTAGTTGTTGCTTTCTGCTGGAGCTTCCGCTGCTGGAGCCGCAGGTGCAGCTGGAGCAGGAGCATGCGCAGCCGCTACTTGTGGCATTTGAACTGGTTGAGGCATTCCTTGCACAGGAACTTGCACGTAGTGTGCTTCAACATCTTGAGCACCTTTCTTTCTAGCAGGTGTCTTGGATTGTGACTTTATTGTGATTTTGAAATCGTTTTGTTCGATCTCAACTTCAGTCACGCCGGATTTAGCGACGAATTTGATCAAATCCTGAATCTCTGTAAGGTTCATGGCTGAAGGGTATTTTGGTTCTTAGTGAGAAAAATAGTTCAATTTATTTAACGACATCTTTTCCGTCGTATGCCCATCGAAGCCAAACAGCTCCCCAGGTAAAGCCTCCACCGAAGGCTGACAGAATGATGTTATCTCCTTTTTTAAGCTGAGGCTCCCAATCAGATAAGCACAGTGGAATGGTTCCGGCAGTTGTGTTTCCATAACGCTGGATATTCACCATGACTTTTTCTTCAGAAAGTCCCATTCTTCTAGCAGTGGCATCAATGATTCGGAGGTTAGCTTGATGGGGTACCAACCAAGCAATATCATCTGCTTCGAGGTTGTTACGTTCCATAATTTCTGCTGACACTCCAGCCATGTTCACTACTGCTGCTTTGAAAACTGGTTGTCCGTCTTGGAATACATAGTGTTCCTTAGCATCCACAGTTTCGTGAGATGCCGGTTTAGCTGAACCACCCGCTTTCATGTGAAGGTATTGTCTTCCTGCTCCGTCAGATCTGAGGATGGTGTCACAAACACCGTATCCATCTTCGTCTGGTTCAAGCAAAACTGCTCCTGCACCGTCCCCGAAGATAACACAAGTTGTGCGGTCTTCGTAATCAATGATGGAAGACATTTTATCTCCACCAACTACAACGACCTTCTTGTGGGTTCCGCTTTCAATGAATTTAGATCCTGTTGTGAGGGCGTAGAGGAAACCGCTGCATGCTGCTCCAATGTCAAAACCGAAAGCATTCTTAGCGCCCAGTTTATCACAAATGATGTTCGCGGTAGCAGGGAACACCATATCAGGCGTCACCGTAGCACAAATGAGAAGATCAATTTCTTCAGGTGCTATTCCGCGTTTATCTAGGAGTTTTTTGACCGCCTCTACGGCCATGTCAGAGGTTCCAAGGCCTTCGCCTTTGAGGATGTGACGTTGTTCGATTCCAGTTCGAGAGCGGATCCACTCATCGGTGGTGTCCACTATCTTTTCTAGATCGGCATTCGTCAAAAGATCGTCAGGTACATATCCCTGAACTGCTGTTATTGCTGCTGTTATTCCCGCCATTGATCTTCTTGATCAGGTTCAAGACAAGCCGCTAAGTTAGCGTTTTGCACGACAATGCCCAATGAGATTGGGCTAAACAAAAAAAGGAGCCCAAACGAGGCTCCTGTATCATTAGGAGATTAAGCTCCTTAATCTTCTTTTTCCATTACAACTTTACCTTTATAGTAAAGTTTTCCATCGTACCAGTGTGCGTGGTGGAATAGGTGAGGCTGACCTGTAGTTGGGCATGTAGCCACGTTAGGTGCTTCAGCTTTGTAATGAGTACGGCGCTTCGCTGTGCGCGTTTTCGATTGTTTCCGTTTAGGATGTGCCATCGGTAAAACGTTTTATTTCAATCCTTTAAGTCCTTCCCAACGAGGATCAATGTCCTCATCTTCGTCTTTCTCCTCTCGGAGCTTATTTAGTAAATTCATTGCGTCTTGATCGCATTCTTCTTCCGTTTCATGAACACGTCTGCTAGGTAATCCTAGGTGTGTGTATTCGTATAGAAACTGTTGCAGCTCAATCATGTGCTCCGATGGTCCAAAAACAAGGATTTCATCATCACTACTACCTGTCTGATCACCATACTTGATAATCAATCGATCCTCATGATCAATATCCACTCGCATCGGTGTTCCGCATCGGTCACAGATGGTTTCAACTGATCCATAGACTTCAAAGTCCAAGACCATCATTGTGCTCTGCTTATCCATCACGACATCTACATTGATTTCGCTTCCAGATATTTCAGAATGTTCAAAAGACTCAAAGAACTTGTCCCCTAATTCGAATTCGAACTCATGTTGTCCTACCTTCAAACCGATAAACGGAATCTTGTAAGCCTTGTATATGTCCATGCTCCCGAATTAAGGAGCGCAAAGATAGCAAAAAGACATGAATTCCAAAAGATTACTTTCCTTTATCCCTTGTTTGCGTTTTTTGAGGCTGCAGTGGGTTCGCTGTCATTTCCTTGAAGACCTTTCGGTATTTGTAAATATCACAAGCAGAAAAAATGGCTGCGCGAAGTGAGTCTGGAGAAGCAACTCCTTTCCCAGCGATTTCATAACCTGTGCCGTGGTCGGGACTTGTACGAACAATTGGAAGTCCAGCGGTGAAGTTCACTCCCGAATCAAATGCCAACGCTTTGAAGGGAGCAAGGCCTTGATCATGATACATGGCAAGCACTCCGTCGAAATGCTTGTACTGAGCTGTTCCGAAGAATCCATCTGCTCCGTAAGGTCCGTAGACGGTCATATCGCTTTCTGCTTCGCGAATTGCCGGTAGAATAATGTCTTGTTCTTCAGACCCCAGCAGACCATTGTCTCCAGCGTGTGGGTTCAACCCGAGTACCGCGATACGTGGTTTGTTGACGCCAAAATCGCGCTCTAAACTTTCCTTCATCAACGCGAGTTTTTTCAAGATGTTCTCCTTGGTCAACTTCTCGCTTACCTCTTTCAATGGTACATGCCCTGTTGCCACTCCAATGCGCATTGTGTCACTCACCAAGAACATAAGTGATTCATCTACATTGGACATGTTCGCGAGGTACTCGGTATGTCCGGGGAATTGAAACGCATCGCTTTGAATGGTGTCTTTATTAATAGGGCAGGTGATGAGTACGTCTACTTTTGTAGAAGCAAGGTCATTCACTGCGGCTTCTAAACTCTTGAACGCATAGGCGCCGGCTTCTTTATCTGGTTTGCCAAGGGTCGGTTCCCATTTGTCATCCCAGACATTGACAACATTGATCAATTTACCGTTGGCATCATCTGCGGTGGCACAACTATTCAACCGAACATTGGGCATGTTCAGTTTCTTGCGATGAAAACGGAGTAAATCAATGTTTCCGTAAATAATAGGGAGCGCGAATTCATTGATACGGGTGTCTTCAAAAACCTTCAATATGGTTTCAATGCCGATTCCATTTGGGTCTCCAATTGTAATGCCTACTCGAATCTGTTGCACGTTGCTCATAGTTTGTAATGATTTTGCAAGAAGTTAATCAGAAGTCTAACTCCAACTCCAGTTCCGCCAACTGGTCGGTATGTTTTTGGTGCATGGAGAAATGATGGTCCTGCAATGTCTAGGTGTACCCAAGGGTAATCTGTGAAGTGTTGTAAAAATTTCCCGGCTGAGATTTGTCCGCCTTCTCCTTTTCCAAGATTGGACATGTCTGCTACGGTGCTCTTTAATTCAGCGCCGTATTCGTCCCAGAGGGGAAATTGAACAGTACGTTCGTATGTGGTTTCGCCACTTTTCTCGAGGTCGTTTAATACCTTTTTCGAGGCGGTGCCCATCACAGCTGTTGCGTAAGTTCCAACTGCGCGAACAGCCGCTCCAGTGAGTGTTGCGGCATCAAAAACCAATTCAGGGTCGTATTTTTTAGCGTAGTGCAGCGCATCAGCCAATAACAACCTGCCTTCGGCATCGGTGTTCTTAACTTCTACTGTTGTGCCATCGAACATCGTAATCACGTCGCCCGGTACATAGGCGTTTCCATCTGGACGGTTATCAGTAGCCGGAATCAACGCAATTAAGTGAATATTCAGGTTCATCTTAGCTGCTGCAGCAACAGTTCCGACCATGGCAGCTGCTCCGGCCATGTCGCTTTTCATGAAGTCCATGGAGTTGGCAGTTGGCTTCAAGCTCATACCGCCTGTATCGTATACAACGCCTTTTCCAACTAACACAACAGGCTTCTTATTCTTCGCGTTTTTCGGCTTCCATTCTAGAATAGAAAAAGTGGGAGGGTCAATACTTCCGAGGTTGACGGAAAGTAGCCCGCCCATCTTTAGACTTTGAATTTTCTTCTTATTCAGTACCTCAACTGAGAACTTGAGGTCTTTCCCTTTTTCGGTAATGTAGTTGGCTAAGTCAACGGCTGTTAAATGAGAAAGAGGACGGTTAACAAGGTCTCTCGACCAATTAACGCAGTCTATAATTGCATTCAGGTCTTCTAGTTGACCCTTTTTCACCTCGTTGTCTACCACGGTAAGTTTGGTCAGAGAGTGCGTTCTTTCTGCAGCGTTGGTGTAAAGTTCTAGGAACTGATAATGTCCAAGGCCAAATCCTTCTGCTACGAGTAAAGAGGCTGCTGATTTCCCGGTATGATTCACCAGTGAAACATTGCCTGACTTTTTCGCTAACTCTGCTTGAAGCATGCTGAACCCAATGTTTCGAAGTGCTTCTTTGTCTGCGCTTGAGCTTGTTTTCCCCGATGCAACGTAGGCCGTGTGTATTTCACCATCGGCAATGAATTGAACCGAAGAGAGTTTGTTGCTAATTCCGGCTTTAATGGCCTTTCGCTGCTCTGCGCTGATGCCTTGAGGAAGCTTTTGCGCGGTAATCAGGTGAATGGTAGAGCCGCCTTTGGCAGGTTTGCTGCCTTTTTTTATCGTGAGTCGCATGGGGTCTATTTTGGATTGCAAGATACGCAGTTCGACGGCAGAAAAACGGAAAACTTAACCCCCTTTCTATTGAACTTTTTATGCACCATCCGAATTTTGTTTAATAGAGCAATAAACATTGCACGATTTTTGTTGTCCTCTATGTAGGGTAGACACGCCTGTTCTGTGTACCTTTATAACAATGCTCATGCGTCAACTGATTCTCTTCATATCATTGCTACTTAGCAGTCTATCGCTGCTGGCAACCCACAATAGAGCGGGTGAAATAACCTATTCGCATATCAATGGGTTTACCTATGAAATTACCATAACGACGTGCACGAAAACATCTGTGATTGCCGACAGACAGTGGTTGAAGATTGATTGGGGCGATGTAGCTGTTGGTGCAGAATTGGATAGTCTTGAAAGAGAAAGCATTTTCACACAACAAGGAGATGCTCAAATAAACATCTACAAGGGAACGCATACCTACAGCGGTCCTGGTATCTATGAGCTAAGCGTTGCAGATCCCAATAGAAACGAAGGTGTGATCAATATTACCAATTCGGTAAATCAAATCTTCTGCATTCATTCAACGTTGGTGATTAATCCGCAAACCGGACATAATAACTCTGTGCAATTGCTAAACCTTCCCAAGGACAATGCCTGTTTGTTCAAAGTGTTCGAGCACAACCCCGGCGCTTTCGACCCCGATGGAGATATTTTAACGTATTCCATTATTCCACCCGCCGGAGAGGATTCCGAATTGGGAGGATGTGCCTCCTTGCCGAGTTATTCCGTTCCAGCTTCTGACGTTTCATTTGGAATAGATCCCGTCACGGGAACAGTTACTTGGGACTCTCCACAACAAGTGGGCGAATATAACATTGCCATTCTCATTGAGGAGTGGCGTGAGGTAGCCGGACAGTTAATCAAGGTGGGAGATGTTGTTCGAGACATGCAAGTTACGGTTGAGCTATGTACCAATAACCCGCCAGAATTTGTACAAGAAATTGATACCTGTGTTGAGGCTTATTCAAACGTGAGTTTCACGGTAGAAGCGACAGACCCAGATGGAGATAACATTGATTTGAATGCGTTTGGCGGGCCACTCACGGAAGTGGAGCACCCAGGTAATTTTGTAGATAACAATGATGGAACGGGCGTGTTTAGCTGGACGCCTGAGTGCGAAGAAATTCGTGCTACACCTTACCAAATGACTTTTCAAGCAGTAGACAACAGTGCGCAAATAGACTTGGTAGATTACATGACCATGAACATTACGGTCGTTGCTCCCGCCGTGGAGAACCCCGCAGCAGAAGCTGACGGTAACAGCATTAATTTGACATGGGAGACCCACTTATGCCTGGACATTATTTCGGATGTTGATGCCAACAATGCGACCTACAAAATATACCGTAGGTCAGGATTCTTTGGGTTTGATCCAAGTGATTGCGAACTAGGCGTGCCAGAGTATACAGGGTACCAACTCATTGATACGGTCGAAGGACTCACCACCACCAATTATACCGATACTCAAAACCTCTTCTATGGAGGAGAGTACTGCTACATGATTGTGATGTGCCTTCCGGATGGCTCAATCTCGTATGCGAGCGAGGAATTCTGTGCTGAAATCATAAAGGATGTTCCGGTCATGACCAATGCAGATGTTGATGCCACCGACCTTACTGCTGGTGAGATGTATGTTGCATGGTCACCACCGATTGAATTGGATACTGAGAATTTCCCAGGCCCATATCATTACGAGTTGCGTCACAGCGAAGGCCTGAACGGAGCGGCGAATGTTATTTTCACGTCTCCAATGCAAACAGAAGTTGTGAATGAAGACACCACATTCGTTCACTCTGACATTAACACCGTTGATTTTGGTCATGTTTACACCGTTGAGTTCTACTCGGGTGAAGACTTGGTTCAGGTAGCTACGGAAGCGTCAAGCATTTTCCTAGAATTGCTTCCTGGAGATAATTCCATGACATTGGTAATGAACATGAATGTTCCTTGGATCAACCAGACATATGACATTTACCGAAGAGATCCGGGTGCTACCGAATTCTTGCTGGTGGGAAGCACGGAAGAAGAGATTTACGAAGACATCGACCTCATTAACAACCAAGAGTACTGTTACTATGTGACAAGTAATGGAGGGTACGATGCGCCGGGTGTCATTGATCCGATCATTAATGATAGTCAAGAAGCGTGTGCTTCTCCGGTGGATTTAACACCACCTTGTCCGCCAGAGCTGAACGTTGAAGGAGATTGTGAATTGGAAACAGCAACGTTAACTTGGACAAATCCTAACGATGATTGCGCAGATGACGTCACTCAGTACTTCGTTTACTATTCACCAACGGAGTATGGCGAGTTAACTTATTTGACCACCATCGAAGGAGATGAGAATGTATCGTTCGTATTCAATGAGTTGGCGCAAATTGGAAGCATTGCGGGATGTTATGCGGTGACCGCTTTGGATTCATTACTCCCAGGGTTGGACGGTGAGTTAAGACGAAACGAAAGTGACTTTAGTAACATCTTTTGCATCGACAATTGTCCGGAGTACGAACTTCCAAATGTCTTTTCTCCGAACAATGATGGGTCGAACGATGTGTTCATTCCATTCCCATATAAATTTATTGACTCCATTGATTTTCAAGTATACAACCGATGGGGTGATTTGGTCTTCCAAACATTAGATCCGGCCATTGGCTGGAATGGAACAGATCAAGAAAGTGGAAACATCTGTTCTGATGGAACCTATTTTTATACCATCAAAGTGAACACAATCAGGCTTGCGGGTATTGTAACAGAATCCTATTCAGGTACCATCACCCTTTTTGATGGCAAGAACCCAGTTGAAGAATAACATGTTTACAGGAATTATAGAAACGCTTGGTCACGTTACCAAGCTTGAAAAAGAAGGGAGCAATCTTCATATTACCATGAAGGCGCCTTTTACCAACGAACTCAAGATTGATCAGAGCGTAGCACACAATGGAACATGCCTAACGGTGGTTGCTATTGAGGGCGATGAATACACGGTAACTGCAATTGATGAAACACTTGTGCGTACCAACATTGGTCAATTGAAAGTAGGCAGCAAAGTGAATCTAGAACGCTGCATGCAAATGGGCGGAAGGCTAGATGGACACATTGTTCAAGGGCACGTGGATACAGTTGGTGAGCTGCTAGAAGTGAAACAGTTGGATGGCAGTTGGGAACTTTATTTCAAACACCCTCAAGGTGCAGATGGTTCTGGCTATGTAACGGTTGAAAAAGGCTCAATCACCATCAACGGGATTAGCCTCACCGTAGTGAATAGTACACCAACAAGTTTCAGCGTAGCGTTGATTCCATATACTTGGGATGAGACAAATATGCATACCCTAAGTCCAGGAGATCACATTAATCTTGAATTCGATATCATTGGTAAATATGTAGCAAGAATGATGGCTACTAATCAAATATCTTCGGCTTCTTAAGTTCGAAGCTTTGACCTAGGTACACTTTTCGAACTTGTTCATCGGCAGCAAGTACTTCCGCTGTTCCGGCTTTCAGAATATTTCCTTCAAACAACAAGTAAGCTCTGTCTGTAATGGATAGCGTCTCTTGTACGTTGTGATCAGTAATCAGAATACCGATGTTCTTCTTTTTGAGTTGAGCTACAATTCGTTGGATGTCTTCCACGGCAATGGGGTCAACGCCTGCAAATGGTTCATCCAGAAGGATGAATTTTGGGTTGGTTGCCAACGCACGTGCAATTTCCGTCCTTCTTCGTTCTCCTCCAGAAAGAAAATCTCCTCTGCTGGCGCGAACATGCTGAAGTCCGAACTCATTCAACAACTCTTCAAGTCGTTCTTTTCGTTGCGATTTCGAGAGCTTGGTCATTTCCAAAATGGACATGATGTTGTCTTCAACGCTGAGTTTTCTGAAAACAGAAGCTTCTTGAGGTAAGTAGCCGACACCTAGCTGCGCACGTTTGAACATGGGCTCATCAGTGATGTCTTTTTCGTCTAAGAACACGCGCCCTTCATTTGGTCGTATGAACCCAACAATCATGTAAAAGCTGGTGGTCTTTCCTGCTCCGTTAGGTCCAAGTAGTCCAACAATTTCGCCCTGCTCCACTTCAATGGACACCCCTTTCACGACCATTCGTTGGCCGTAGCGTTTCTTGATATTATCTGCGCGTAACTTCATTTAGAAATCAAACTGGAATTTAGCTCTGATACCGAATTTAACAATGTCTGGGTTGTCAAGGTAGGAAAGTCTCCAAAGACCGTCTATTCGAAGAATCTTAAAGATGTTTTCTACACCCAATGCGGCTTCAATGTATGGTTTTGTAAGCGTGTTGGTTTCAGGAGGAAGGATCAACTCTTCGTAGTTGTCTGCCCCAAAGTTACCAATAACCCCTTTGGCACTAACAACCTCTCTCCACTTCAGTTTTCGCATCAGTGGAATCTTGTTGAGGAAGAGACCGTCTGCGTGGTAAGTAATGGAAGCGCTAACCCATTCATCGCTCACAAACTCAAAGAAGTTCATGGTGTTGAATGCTGTTTCATCGTAAAAGAAGGTTTCATTTCCTTGATGAAGCTGAAGAAGTGGAAACGGCAGTCCGCCCCAAATTTTTCCTACTTCTACCCACGCCCGTGCGTACCCTAATGGCCCAAATCGAATTTTATCTTTGATTCTAAACACGGCCTTTTGATAGTCGTAATCTCCGCCAATAAAGTCTTTCACGCCAAGCGTGTAGGCCATCTCAATTGTTGGGTATTTCGTCCCCAAGCTAACCCGTTCGAATTCCCCTGAAAGAAATTTTTCTTTGTAGGCGAAACGGGTGTACAGCGTCAATTCAGTGGTGGTCAATTGATCAACTGGCTCCAAAGCGCGTATGTCGTTGAAGCGTTCATATTTAAGCGCGCCAAGCGGCGCCAATGTTCGGTTGGTAAGAATGAGTTGATTGCTTAATCCATAGAACCATTCGCGTTCAATATAGGCTTTGCCTTCTATGACATCGGTTAGTTTATTGGCAGGATTTCGCCGGAAAATACTGGACAGCACATTGTCTTGCTGGAAAGCTCCTGGGGCCTGACCAAGTTGTTCCACGTCGCGTTTGCCACTGGCGCCAATCACCATTCGAGGGTTTTTAGAGACCATGTAGGTGATTCCTCCTCCGTACTTAAAACGGTCATCACGCAGTCCATAGGCGGTATACCCTTCTAAGAGCACTCGCTTTGAGAATTGGTTACTCGTTCGCCCACCTACTCTGAAACGATGGCCTTCTACGGGGTTAAAACTATACAACGTAAAATAGGGGCCGAATTCGAAATTCCCCCGCACGTAGTAGCCACTTACGAACAGGGTTATGACATCGGCTACGGTCCTAAATTGGGGGATGTTTTTGATGGAATCGACCATGTTGTAGACCGATTTCTCATTGTCGGTAAGTTGAATATGCCGGCTTTCGTCCCAAAACGATTCATCTTTTTCATTGGCGTCATCGGCAACTACCACATCGGTAATCCCTTGATAAAAGTCCTCTGGTTTTTGTTGATTGATGACGAAATCCGTGTACGTCGTGGTTTTTCGCCCATAGAAACCCATGGCCCTTTCAGAAAGGTTGAAATCAACCAAAAGTTCATCACGCGTTATCATCCATACTTCATCATCTACTTCGTCGTACTCTTGTCTGACCTGGAGTTTATCAATGAAGTTGATATTCGCGTCTTCGGCAATCGTAGCCTCCACTTCACGGATGGCATAGGTGGTGTCATTCACCCAAAATTCACCAGTGAAGGTTAGTTCTTGTTTTCGCTTAGGTTGAAACTTAATTTGGTAACACCACTTATTGCCCACCATGGCGCTATCCATGAGGTAGTAACGGTAAAATCCAAAACCGAGGTTACTAATCGGACTTACAAAGCTCTTACCAAAAACGATGATGTTGTTGTCGTAGATATTGACATTCTGGTACATATCGCCCAAAAATTGGGAAACACTATTGTTTTCTACGCCGGAAACTTTTGTGGCGTGAATAATTTCCTTTTCGGTTTTTGGATTTTTTCGGTAGTAGAAGTTTGAAAGGTTCTCTGTCATAAAAACAGGGAGGTAGGTCTTTTCTTCGGTACTGTCTATGTTGTCAAAGACGAAGTCAAAGGGTTTCCAAATTCTTCGGTTTCTGAATTCGTCCGTGATGTTATTCAAATCAAACTCCACTTTGTTGTAGAGTTCGTATTCATAGGCTTCCAGTTTTTCCCTGTTATTGATGTCTTTATTCCTCAGTACCCCTCTTACAATTGGATGGGCTGGGTTTTCGTCATCAGTGGGTCTGATTTCTGCTGCCTCCAGTTGGACACTGCTAGCGGTTAGTTCGAAATTGATGGTTTGAGCCTGGTCTTTCTTGACTTTTTTAGTCTGCGTTTCGTAGCCTATGAAGCTCACCCTCAGACTGTCACTAGCGTAATATGTTTCAATGGAATAGTTTCCGTCAAGATCTGTGGTTGTGCCACTTTTCGTATCAACGAATACCACATTGACAAAGGGCAAGGTTTCTCCTGTTGCGGCATCAGTTACTTTTCCGCTCACCGCGGTTTTTTGCCCATAACTTACTAAACAAGCTAGTAGCATGACAACAAAAGTTGTAAGACGGTATGACGTTAGGTTACTAATCATTCAACAGGTAGAACAAAGCCGTTAGCAATGCTCCTACTACGAATGTACGAAGTTAAGGACCATAGGTTCGGCTATTGGATAACGTAGTTGTTCACGCTAGCGTGTGTTGAAAGTCCAATGAGTTGGGTGATGTTAACCTTTATTGCAACTATTGAACTATGAATTGTCCGCTTTGAACACGGTTCGTTCCTTCCATGATAGCCACTTGATAAACCCCAGAAGCGAGTCCTGATCTTCTAAGACGAATTCCTCCTTTTTCAAATCGCGACTCAACGGCAACTTCCTTTCCTTGCGCATCAAATACAAGTAAGGTGTAATTGGTCGCAGGATCTGATTCAAACGCAATGAATGTTTCGTTCTTCCAAGGGTTGGGAAACGAAAGAAGCGGAGTCGAAAGAGGCGTTTCTGCTTCTGTTATGGACATTGGCTCACTACAATCTTCAAGAGGGTTCCCAACGAAAACGTATAGGTCATCAAAATAACTGTCGTTATCAGCACCTGCGTTTCGAACTCCGGTTAATTCAAATTGAATGAAAACCGTAGCAACAGGAATTGGAACGATGTCTTCAAATAATGTCCATTCGCTATTCAGCGTTGAAAGGCTTTCAGTGGTGCTGATTTCTGCAAATTCGCTATCCAGAAATAACAAACGAAAACTTGGTTCATCACTTCCGCCCCAATTGGATAAATGTCCTCCAAACTGAACAGAATAGACACCTTCATCAATGGAGTCTGAGTAGGCCGTTAGGTTGATGTTTTGAATGGCAATTCCCAATGGATTGTCTTCACAGACTCCTCCAACGGCAAAATAGTAATCGCCTGAATAGGGCGCTATTCCATCGCATTCCCCAGCTGACAAGGCCTCAAAAGCTCCTTCTACAGCGGTCCAAGATTGGGTGCCCAAATCTCCGGTTGGGTTGATGACTAAATTGTCAGACATGCCATTAGCGCAAGTGGTAAATGAGGCCGGCTCAGACCAAGAACTCCAGTTCATTTCGCGGTCGCGGTAACGTACTCTCCAGCAATATGCTGTTCCAGCTTGCAGTCCCGTAGCACTTATTTCCGTGATGCTTACCCCATCTTGGGTATCTGTGTTATTGTATTGGTTTTCATAGTTTTTCCAGCTTTCGAATACTGGAGCAGAAAAATCAGTGCATGAAGAACTAATTTGCCAATGTGTTTGTCCGTGCTGCGCCGTTGCTTCGCCAGATTCGAAACTGCTCGCTACCAATGTTACGCCTCCTGAAGGAATGATGACGTCTTCTGGGGACAATGGAGTGGGGGTTTGCACGTCACCATTATCAATGCGAATGGTGAGACTGTCTGTCACTTCATTGTCTCTTTCTGTAATGGCATTTCCTCTGCTGTGTCTTTTAACCGTGAAAGAAGGTGTTTCGCCCGCGGTTACTTCTACGCTTACAAATCCCCATTCGTCTTGGCTGACAGAGAATTCATCGTAGTCAAATTGAGGCCATTCTCCCCAGTAGTCAATTGCTCCACCAGCGCTGGCTACATTGATCCACAAATGTTTGTGGTCACGAGATTGCCCTCTTGAATACCCATGACTATGACCAAAAAAGTGGATGCTTGGTTTATTGCAATCGGAGGTGAAGTCCTCTAGGATTTCTATTACTTCACCGGTGAAGTCAGATTCTCCGGGTGTCCATAATTCAGATTTATGTGGGTGATGTAGCTGCGCGAAAACGAAATCAATGGAGTCCGCAGCGCACGTTTCATCCAATACGTCAGAAAGCCATTGCAGCTGGTCTTCGTTGGCATAGGCCCCGTTTGAATCCATTCCGATGATTCGAGCGTTGCCATAATCTTTGAACCACCAATGCTCTTCAAACCCAAGTGAGCCGTTTTCAGGAAGTTTGAAATAGTTGAAGAAGTAAACGGCATTGTTTTCATGGTTTCCAGGAACTGGGTAGACAGGAACGTTTGAAAAGAGGTTGGCACTTGGGTCGAAAAAGTCATCTTCCCACTGATCGAATACATTTCCGTTGACAACGAGGTCGCCAGGAATCATTACCAAAGCGAGGTTGTCAGCTATTTCTTCTCCGAAATTTGATTCAAGGTATTCAAGTACTCCGTCTTCAATAATCTCTTCAAATTTGTCCGGGTTACTGCCATCTTTTTGCATGTCGCTCATGGCAATAAGTCGAAAAGATTCATCGTCACTTGCGAAGGGTGGTGTCTTGAAAGAATGAATTTCAGATTGTGCTTCTCCAGTGTGCACTCGGTAGTAATAGGTCGTAAATCGTTCCAAATCAACCAAGGTAACCTGATGCAGTTGAGCACCATTGTTACTCATTACACTACCTGAGGTGCTGGTGCCTAGCATTTCTGTTAATCCCCACTCCACAGTGCTTTCAGGGTTTTCATTTGTTTCCCAAAGAATGGAAATTTCATGTGGCGAGGCATCTTGTAAATAGGGAGATACGGTAATAGTCTGAGCCATTGCCCACATAGAAATGGCGGACAAGATGAACGTTAAGGAGATTTTCACAATTGCATTTTACTCAAATGTAAGTAATCAGCCCCAGTTCTTTTTCCAAGCCATTTGTTCTTCAGGAGTGAGGAAGGTCCAAGCTACGAGCCTGCTAACTTTGTTGCCTTGCGCCATTGGAAGGGTTTTCATGTCTACGACATCCAGCTTGCGTAGTGCTTTGTGAACTCCATCAAGATTAGCTTCTTTCGAAATAAGGGTAGAGAACCAAAAACAGTTTTTTCCAAACTTTTTGCTCTCGCGCACCATGTTTCGAGAGAATTTCTTTTCTCCACCTTCGCACCAAAGCTCATTTCCTCGACCACCAAAATTAGAAATGGCTTTCTTGGTTTTGACCCCAGTAAGGTTGCTGACTTTTTGCGCCCCAGCTTTGTTAGCCTCGGTTTGAGAGCTGTGAAACGGAGGATTGCAAACAACGAGGTCGAAGCGTTCGTCTTTCTTCATCACGCCGAAGAAAACATCTTTGTGAGACGGTTGAACACGAAGCTCCACGTGGCCCTTCAATTCAGGATTGTAGTCTACAATGGTTTGCGAAGAGCGGATTGATTTTTCATCGATGTCTGTACCAATGAAGTTCCATCCGTATTCTTGATGTCCAATGATTGGATAGATGCAACTGGCGCCAACGCCTATGTCCACGCAGGTGATGTTTTCTCCTTTGGGTATTGTGCCATCATTCGACATAGCAAGCAAGTCTGCCATGTTGTGAATGTAGTCTGCCCTTCCCGTAATTGGTGGGGATAAGTAACCGTGAGGCACGTCCCAATTATCAATGTTGTAATGCGTTTTGATCAAGGCTTGGTTGAGTGCCTTTACCGCTTTCGGGTCGGAAAAAGTGATGGTCTTATTTCCGTATTCGTTGGTATGTACAAATCGTTTCAGCTTCGGTGTTCCCTTTGTCAGCAGATCAAAGTTATAACGAGCTCGGTGCCTGCTGCGTTCATGCAACATGGGCTTATCTACTTCCGGACGTTTATCTTCAGTACTCATGGGGTTACCTGTTAGAGCTATTATAGCTGCGTTGCATGCCGTATAGAAATTTCCTAAGAAACTGGTCTTTGCATTCGGCGTATTGACGTTGTGTAGGCTTTCTGAACAACGCACTCAATTCATGCTTACTAATGCGCATTCCACCCATGTCCAACATGTTAATAATGTCTTCATCTCTCAGATTTAGTGCAATTTTCAGTTTGCGTAGAATCATGTTGTTGGTCAAAACGCGTTCTGGTGGGGGAGCGACGCCTTCCTTTTTTCCTCTTTTGTCTGTAATGAAACCATTGAGAAATACAGCGAGGTATTGATCTCTCAATTCAACGAATTCTGGGTTGTCATCTTTTTTGAGCCAATCACTCACTTGGGCGCGGGTAACGTTCAAATCTGCTAATGCAAAAAGTTGAATCATCTTATCGTCGCTCAAATCGAATGTGTAGCGCACACGGCGTAAAATATCGTTGTTAGTCATAACTGTAATCGGAAACGTTGATGGTACAAAGGTGGGGAATTTTCAAGTTCGCCAATCCTAAGCCTTATTCTCCATGGCAGCGCGTTGAACTCTTCTACTGATTACGATACTTACTTCGTACAAGAGTAGCACCGGAACAGAGACCATAATTTGACTTGTGAGATCCGGAGGGGTAATGATTGCTGAAATAACAAGCACCAC
>JAQWQB010000003.1 GCA_029245065.1 Flavobacteriales bacterium
AAAAGTGTGGCAAGCTACTCACATCGCACCGCTCAACCATCTACCCTTGCTTCCTTCCGGACCTGGGGGAGTTCAATAGGAGCTGGTCGTGTAAGACTTGCCACAGCGCAAAGGTAAATCAATTTCTTGGAGCTACAAGCAATTTTTCCACTCAAAGATGAATTTTGACCGCTGGTCTGAAAATTGAATTTGTAAGAAAGGTTAAATTGTACCTTCGACCCAACCGAAACACAAAACACATGAACAAACAAGCACTTATTTACGGAGCAATAGGAGGAATATTCAGCATTTTAGTTAATCTCCTGATCTATGCAATTGACCCAACAATATTTGGGAGCTTTTGGGCAGCACTTATTTTTTGGCCAATTGGAATCATCGTTATGGTGCTTGCCGGACTTGCCGTACGAAAAAACAAAGGAGGATTTCTTAGATTTGGCGAAGCTTTCTTGAATACATGGTTGGCAGGTGTAATCATGACTGTGATTTCAACGCTGTTCTCCATTTTACTTTTCAACGTAATAGATCCAGGATTAGTAGAATTGGTAACGGAAACAATTCTACAAAATACAGCTGAAATGATGTCAAGTTTTGGAATGCCTGAAGCTCAAATGGAAGAGGCCATGATGCAAACAGCAAAAGAGCTTGACGGAGCATTCAGTCCGGGGAAACAACTGATGAATATTATAGGTGCATCAATTGGACTTGCAATTGTCGCACTGATCATCGGATTAATTGTGAAGCGTAATCCACCAGAAAACGCATAAGAACAGTATCTTTATCGCCAGATAAAGAACTGACGCATATGGACCACCCAAAGGTCTCCATCGTAATACCCTTATTAAATGAAGAGGAATCCCTGCGTGAACTCTATGACTGGATTGTAAAAGTCATGGATGCGCAGGGTTTGTCTTTTGAGGTACTTTTTGTAGATGATGGCTCCACTGATGAATCATGGAGCATCATTGGTCAATTGAACGAAAAAGATCAACGAGTTCGGGCATTTCGCTTCGCCAGAAACTATGGGAAAAGCGCTGCCTTAAACACGGCTTTTGCACAAACGAAAGGTGACTTCGTCATTACAATGGATGCCGATCTTCAGGATTCACCAGATGAAATCCCTGAACTGATAGCACAACTTGAAGCAGAAAATTTGGATTTGGTCTCAGGGTGGAAGAAGAAACGCTACGACCCAATTACCAAGACCATTCCAACGAAGTTGTACAACTGGGCTACGCGAAAGATGTCTGGCATTTACCTCCATGATTTTAACTGTGGCCTCAAAGCCTACCGAGGTGTATTGGTTCGAAATATTGAAGTCTACGGTGAGATGCACCGGTACATTCCTGTAATTGCCAAACGAGCTGGTTATGGGAGAATAGGTGAAAAGGTGGTACAGCACAGGGCGCGAAAGTACGGAAGCACTAAGTTCGGCTTGGAGCGTTTCATCAATGGTTTCTTGGACCTGCTAACCATAACGTTTATTTCAAGATTCGGTAAGAAACCAATGCACTTTTTTGGAAGCTTGGGTACGCTGATGTTTATTTTCGGAGTTGTATTGTTTACGGTTATTGGAGGCCAAAAACTCTACTATTTATTTCTGAATGAAGATGCGAAAAACATCACTGAGATTTCAGCTTTTTACATAGCGCTTACCTCTATTATTCTTGGCACCCAACTTTTCTTGGCCGGATTTATAGCCGAGTTGATTTCGAGAAATTCGCCCAATAGAAACAGCTACTCAGTAATTGCCGAACTCTAGTTCATTACTGCACTTCCAATAAGTTCTTCTTGATCATACCACGCAACGAATTGTCCGGCGGCTATTCCTTTTTGGGGCGAAGTGAACACAAATTCTAAATGATCGTCGTGCTGGGTGAGCGTCACTTCAACCAGCGGCTGACGATACCTGATTCTTCCAGAGTAAGTGCGCTTTTCGCCAGAAGTCATTTTCAAATCCTCTCGTATCCAATGGACATCTGCCAATGGAATGCGTAATCCAGCTCGAAGAAGTCCTGGATGATTATCTCCTTGACCGACATAAACGATGTTCTCTTTGACATCGGTTCCCAAGACAAATAGCGGCAGTTGTTTTCCACCAACATTCAACCCCCTTCTTTGACCAATGGTAAAGTAGTGTGCTCCGGTATGCTCACCAACTACTTCTCCATCTTCGGAGGTATAATGAACCGCGTCGAACTCTACATCTTTCAACTCGCTCACGACGGGCGCTTTTGCTGACACTTCGATGATTTGTCCGCGTTTAGGTGCTAATTGTTGCTGAAGAAAAACGGGTAGTTTCACTTTTCCAATGAAGCAAAGTCCTTGCGAGTCTTTTTTCTCAGCGGTGGCCAATCCAATTTCAGCGGCAATTCTGCGTACTTCTGGTTTCTCCAGATGACCAATTGGGAATAGCGCCTTGCTTAGTTGTTCCTGCGTCAATTGACATAAGAAATAACTCTGGTCTTTGTTTCCATCTGCGCCCGCAAGTAAATGGTGAATCTCATTACCTGATGAGTCAGTGCTTGTTGTTTTCTGACAGTAGTGGCCCGTGGCAACATAATCTGCACCTAATTTCATAGCCGCATCTAAGAAAATATCGAACTTAATTTCTCGGTTGCATAAAACATCTGGATTTGGTGTTCTTCCGGCTTGGTACTCCGAAAACATGTAGTCTACAATGCGTTCTTTGTACTCTTCGCTGAGGTCCATGACTTGGAACGGGATACCAAGCTGTTCAGCCACCAAAATGGCGTCGTTGGAGTCATCAATCCAAGGGCATTCATTGTTGATGGTAACAGACTCATCATGCCAATTGCGCATGAAAATTCCGATTACATCATAACCTTGTTCTATTAGCAGATGAGCTGCTACGCTTGAGTCAACTCCGCCAGACAATCCTACTACTACTCGTTTCACGGTACAAAGGTACGTGTTATGGTGGTTCGAATTGCAGTAGGATTATTCCTACAATTGCTTGGGGTGTAAGGACTACACTTATACGTAGAAGAGAAAGTAATTTGGTGAAGCAATTAAACGTCTACATGGAATATGTTAAAACAGTGCTGCTGATTGATGACAACCCCAGTTGTAACTTCATCATGTCGGAGTTCATCAAACTTGCTGATGACCGCATTCGCGTGTTGTCTGCAGAATCGGTGGCAGATGCATTGGCTATTCTAGATGATTCAACAACCTTCCCCGAAGTAATCTATGTTGATATCAATATGCCTGTCCAAAATGGATTCGACTTCATTGAACAGTATGAACGGAAATTTCTTTCTTTTCAGCCTGATGCAAGTCTATTTGTGTTGAGTTCTTCGTTAAGAGAAGAAGACAAGCAACAAGCGTTAAATTATCCAAGCGTGAAAGGGTTCATGAGTAAAAATGACATTGACTCTTATCTTCAAAAGTCGTTATTGAGGGAATACGTCTAAGAATTCGTAACGCAATCATTACCCATTTCGTACACTTTAAATAAAAATTCTTTTCTTAGAGGGCTGTCAAGGAGGCAACCGTACGAAAAGAACTACGTCTAACAGTCAAGTACATGACCGAAGATCAGCTTCGTGAACTTATAAAAGGATGCATTAAAGGGAGTAGAAAATCCCAAGAAGGCATTTATAAGTTATTGTACGGTAAGATGTTAACGGTTTGTATGCGTTACACAAATAACGCAGATCAAGCCCAAGATATTTTGCAAGAGGGAATGCTGAAAGTTTTCGGCAACTTGACAAAATATAGTTTCGAAGGTTCATTTGAAGGCTGGGTGAGACGAATTATGGTGAATACTGCCATTGATTCAATCCGAAAGAAGAAAAATGATTTCGTACTACTGGGAGAGGATCAATCAATTGAGGACTATACCGAGTTGGTTGAAGAAGAGGAGGAGGAAGCAGAACTTAGTTTCAAACCAAGCCAAGTGCTTGAAGCAATGCAAAAACTAACGCCTGCCTACCAAATGATTTTTAACCTCTACGTGTTTGAGAATTACACACACGTAGAAATAGCTGAGAAAATTGGCATCAGTGTGGGAACATCGAAGTCAAACTTGGCCAAGGCGAAGAGAAACCTTAGAAAGATACTTATAAACGACTTTAAGGACCATAATGGGTAAGAAATTGACACCTTTCGAGGAGAGCATAAAGCAAAGCCTCGAAAACCATGAGATGCCATACGATAGCGCGAGGTGGCAGCAAATGCAAGTGCAGTTGGGAGGAGCAGGGAATTCAGCCGTAACAGGTTGGAGTGCCGCTGCAATCTTCATCGGGGTTTTAGCCCTAGGTGGAAGCGCTTGGTATTTTCTGAACCCTGACTCAAGCGTCTTAGCGCAACGCGCTGAACTAACTGAATTTGCCATTCAAAAAGGTGAGTTTTCTGCTATTCGCACTAAAGCAGAACACTTTGTAAAAGGCGAAGGTATAGTTGACACAACCATCCAATTCGAAGAAGTAATTGATCATGCAGTACAACCAGATGTTGTTGAAACATCTCCTGCACTCATTGCTTCCCAAGACAATTCCTCAACAGGCGCTGATGAACTTTCATCAGGCGAAGTTGAAAATGGAGCTGTCATTGAAAGTGTTACCATCACTTCTAAAAACCATGTTGTAGCTGAAATACCTGCGGTAGGAGATAAGCCAGCAATTTCAATCTTCGTTGATACGCGTGAAGCATGTGTTGGGTCTTCTGTTGAGTTCAACCTCAGCACTGACGATAATACAGGAGTTTACCTGTGGAACTTCGGAGATGGTAACTTTAGTAACGATATCAACCCTTCTCATACATTCAATACCCCAGGAACATACGAAATTACGCTCTCTGTAACGTCGAAAGACGACGGGGTGATTCGTACCTCTTCTATTGAAAGTATGATTGTAATCAATCCAGAGCCAGATGCCAACTTTGATTGGACGATTGTTGGGAACGAAGGAGAATTTCCTGAAATCCAATTCAACAACCGCTCTCAACGAGCAACGAAGTCGGAGTGGATTCTTGGTGAAACAGCTTCAACAGAAATTAATCCTCTGAACGTAATCCAAAGCAAAGGATTGCACGTAATTGAATTGACGGTAACCAACGAATTTGGTTGTACTGACCGCAAAGCAAGAGCTATTGCAATCAACGAGGATTACGCGCTAATGGCACCGCAAAAGATCTCTCCAAACGGAGACGGAATCTTTGATTCTTTTATGCCTAGAGCGTTGATGGACGGTTCAATGGATTTCGAACTAACGATCCTTGACGGAGAAAACAAGATTTACACAACAACGCAAGCAACTGCTCCATGGACGGGTACACTACCAGATGGAACAATGGCGGAGTTGAACAAAGAGTATATGTGGATTGCCATTGTGAAAGACCGCAACGGATTCGAAAAGTATTATAGTGGTTCATTTGAAATCACACCTTAACCAAAACAACTGAATATTTCAGTATGAAGGCCCGGACTAACCATCTGGGCCTTTTTTTGTACTTTTGAACAACTGTTAATAACTTTTGCTTAGATGCCAAGAATTTGCCGCTGGCGTGGGTCCTTAACCCTATGCCATGGTCTTCTTATTACTGTATTGCTACTCAGTGGCTTTCAGTCTCGTGCAACTATTTTGGCAACGGTGAGTGACGACTGTGTTTCCTGCAATGGGAATGCAACCTTCACAACAGATGCGCTAGGCGATGTTTCATACGAATGGTACAATGAACTCGGAGGACTCCTCTTCGTAGAGACCAACAACATTGGCACTTCTTCTCTTTTTAATTTGTGTCCCGGACTTTATCAAGTTCAATGGAACAATGGAATAGAGAATGGACAAGAGTGGTTTACGATTAACACCTTAACGACGAACGCAGGGCAACCTGGTGAAGCAAGTATTTGCTCCACCTCAGGGGCGTATGATCTATTTGAGGATGTAACGGGTGCGCCAACTACTGGTGGACAATGGTACGATGTACTTGGGAACCCTTTTGACGGAACAATTAACCCTGCTGTAGATTCTGAAGGGTTTTATGCCTACCAGCTCATCGAAGGAGGATGTACCGTGACAAGCGGTGTTCAGTTGAGTATTATCCAAAACGCCGATCCAGGACTGTCAACCACCTATTTGATTTGTGAAGATTACCTCCCTTTCGAATTGCTAGATGTACTTGCTGGAGATCCTGATGCGGGTGGACAATGGTTCGATAGTGATGTGAACGAGTTCATAGGCACCTATGACCCTGCGATCAATGAAACAGGATTGTTTACTTACAGAATTGATTCAGTGGAAGGTTGCGGTCCTGTGTTTAGTACCATGATGGTAATCGAAAACCCGCTTCCAAACCCTGGATTAAATACAACTATTTCTGTTTGTCCAACTGCGGTGTCATTCAACATGACCGATCAACTAAACGGTGACCCGCAATCAGACGGTATATGGTATGACGAACAATTCAATGCCATTAGCCCAGAATTTGATGTTGACGTCTTGGGGCCTGGAACGTACAATTATGTAGTGTCAGGATTGACACCTTGCCCAATTCAAGAATCCTTTCTTACGGTTGAATTTACCAGCGAGTTATCGCCTGGAGTGGGAGCTTCAATAGACGTGTGTGACAACCTGGCATCGCTGAATTTATTCTCCGAACTAGGCGGTTCACCTACGCCAGATGGATCGTGGTCGGGGCCTTTGGGAGAGGTTGAAAACGGAATACTCGAAACAGATCAATTGATTTCAGGTGATTACATATATGAAGTCGAAGGAGTTGGTTGCTTGCCGGTTAGTTCCGCAATAAACGTAGTGGTCGAAGAAAGTCCGTTTGCAGGAACAGGAGGCAACATTGTTGTTTGTGAAACTGTTTCCCCTATTACACCAACTGATTTACTCACGGATGCTGATCCGGGTGGGCAGTGGACCATCGTAGGAGAGCCACTTGTTGGTGATCTTATTGTTGAGGGCGGTTCAACCTATGATTTACTGTACACAGTGAACGGAACCTTCTGTCCGAATGATGCAACAACCTATTCTGTACAAAGTGATTCTCAGCCAAATGCCGGAGATGATCAATTGGTACCAACATGCATAACAGATGGAAGCATAGCGCTGGCTGATTTGGTGTACCAAACAGATGGATTCGCCTCAGAGTGGATAGACCCACTGGGAGATGTTATATCGCCAACGTTGGATTTATCCATTGCGCCAGAAGGAGATTATACGTTCATAGTATACGCAGACAATACATGCTCTGATATCGAAGTAACACTCATTCTTGAAATTGGTGTTCCAGCATTTGAAAATGGTACTGCAGAATCAACCGGATGTGCCCAAGGGCAATTGGTAGAGTTAGAAACGTTCCTGCCGGCGGATGTTCCTGTTGGAGGAGAATGGTCTTTAGATGGGGAAATGACGCCTTCTTCTTTGGTGCTAAATGGTGAACTTTTTGGAGAATATCATTACCAAGTTATAAACGATGCAGGTTGCCCTCCGTCTGACTTTCAACTGACTCTGGATTATTCCCAACCGCTTACTGCTGGTGCGGGGACCCCAATCACTTTGTGCTCCGACGCGAATGCCTTTGATCTTGACCAACAGCTAACGAATAACTCTGCGGGTGGCTCTTGGTACGATGATGGTTTACTGATAGATGGACAATTCCATCCTCAAGCAGATGAACCAGGGTTTTTCCAATATGTAGTGCCCGCAAATGGTTATTGTGAATCAGATACAGCCGAAGTTGAGGTCACCGTGCAAGAGGGATTTGAGATTGACTTAGGAGCGCCGATTGAAATTTGTACTGATCAAACAAATCCGGTCATTGTTGTAGAAGATTGTGATGATTGTGGTTTTGTTTGGAGCGAAGCTGAATTCATTGAAGTAGTGAGCGAAAATGCCGTGGAATTAAATTTCACGGATGTTCTGGAAGTCACTGATTATCAAGTAAACGTAAGTGTTTCAAATGGTGTTTGTGTGGTTGCGGATAGCTTGGTAGTGTCTGTGTTACCAACACCAGTTGTAACCGTAAGCTTGCCAGACCCAATTTGCCAAGGCGAAGAAGTAGAGTTTGAGGCGTTTGGTGCAACTTCATATACATGGAGTAACAATGTTCAAGCGTCGAATGAAACCGCTGTCGGGACATTTTTTGGTGAAGATCAAGTGACTGTGGAAGGTGTCAATGAATTTGGATGTTCAGGGATCGCCATTGCCAATGTTGACGTATTTATTGTTCCGGAAGCCGTGTTTGATTTGGACGTTAGCACAGCCTGTTCCCCGTTGGTCATTTCGTTAGAGATGCCATATGAATCAGATGAGTTGGTGAGTTATTACTGGGAAATAGACGATCAAGTGTACACAACTTCCATGACAGAGGTAGTACTAAATGAACCCGGACTTTACGATGTTACCTTGGTTGCAGTAGCTTCCAATGGTTGTCAAAACGAATTCACGTTGGATGCGATTTTTGAGGTATACGGTTATCCCGAGGCCCGCTTTGATTTCAATGAAGAAGAATTGAATGTGCAATTCACTCAAGCAGAGTTTTACAATCAATCCATTGATGGAGACAGCTACTTTTGGGAATTTGGAGACGGAGCTACATCGAGTGACGAGAATCCAATTCACACATACCCAACAGCCGCAGATGCAGGTTACCGCGTTTGTTTAACAGCCGAGACTGATTTTGGATGTGCAGATACGCTCTGCCGTGAGTTTTACATTCCGGGCGAATTCATACTCTATGTTCCCAATGCTTTCACGCCTGGTGTGGATGGTCTGAACGACGTATTTCGTCCGGTAATAAGTGGGATCGTTCCAGCGGAATATTCATTCACCATTTTCAACAGATGGGGAGAGCAAATCTTCCTTACTACTGCAGTCGATGAAGGATGGATAGGGAATGTTCATAACGGGGCTCATTACGCCCCTGTAGGAGTGTATTCATGGGTGGTTGAAGTCAAAGACCTGTATTCAGCTGAAGTCCGAAAAGTGACCGGTCATGTCACCCTGCTGAAATAGAGTTCCAATTTCGAACTTTTTATGCAACCATGTGGTTAGCATCTTCGTCTCCTTTACGGAAGGTGTACCCCTCACTTTTCGTATTTTTGAAACCATTACCTGCAAGAGCCATTTCCACATGAAGCATATTTTACTGCTTATTTCAGTTTTTTGTTGTTCGCAACTGCTTACAGCACAAAATGATGTAGTCATCGATAACGGGACGTTTGAGTCTTGCGGTGGATTGTTCATTGATAGTGGAGGTCAAGGTGGACCGGGATATGGAAACGATGAGTATTTTGTTTGCACGATCTGTCCCGATGTTGAAGGAGATGTGATCACGGTTGATTTTGTGACCTTCGCCCTAGACCAATCAGGAAATGAAAATACGTGGGATTACTTAGCTATTTACGACGGTGATAACACCGGTGAAGCGTCACTTGGCTTTTACACTGGGAATCAATTGGAAGGCCTCTTCGTAACGGGTACTTCTCAAAACACGTCTGGGTGCTTAACCTTTGTTTTTGATTCCAATTCAGCAGGGACAGGAAACTTTGCAGGAACAATCACGTGCGGTACACCATGCGATCGACCAGTTGCCGCCGCTACAATGGATGCGCCAGAATCACTTCGAATTTGTGTAGGTGACGAAATTACGTTCGACGGTTCAACTTCAACTGCCGCAGATGGCTTCATCATTGAAGAATACCTTTGGGACTTTGCAGATGGAACCACAGACAACAGCGGCCCAATTGTTTCTCATACATTCAATGAGCCAGGAGAATACGTGGTGGAACTGTACTTGACAGACGACAATGGATGTGCCTCAACCAATCGAGTTAGTTTGCAACTTCTGGTAGCTACGCTTCCATCCTGGTCCCCTTTTGCTGGTGATCAAGTGCTTTGTTTGGGCGAAGAATTTTGCGCAGAAGTTGACCCAGAGGAATTTCAAATTACTTGGAGCGGTCCGGAACAATCGTATGAAAATTCAACCAACTTCGTCTTAGAAGATGTTGTAGGAGCCTGTTATGAATCTGAAATTAACGTGGCTGGTTTTGCACCGGGACAAACGTTGAACAATATCAATGACTTATTTGGAATCAATGTGAGCATTGAGCACTCTTGGCTGTTTGATTTGGTAGTAACTATTAGCTGTCCAAACGGTCAAAACGTTGTGCTTCACCAACAAATGGAGCAACCAGACGGACCAGATGTGAACTCAAGTGGAATCGATCTAGGTATATCTAACAACGAACCATGGGATTATACGTGGTCTCCTGATGCAACACAAGGAACGTGGTCTCAAGTGGCCTCAGACGTTGGAGGAGCGAGCTTACCAGAAGGAGATTACAACACGCTAGAGCCTTTGGAGCAATTGATTGGCTGTGAATTGAATGGTACATGGACACTTGAGATATGTGACCTTTGGGGAGGTGATGATGGCGAACTGTACAGCTTTGGACTAGACTTTAATCCGGCCATTGTTCCAGATGTGACCGAATTTACACCGGACATCGGAGAGTATGCCGATAGTTCTTATTGGACATTCCCTGTTGGTGGACCTGTGCCTTTCGACGTTTCAGATGATGGAAATGACTTTTGCATTTTGCCAGATCAAGAAGGTAGCTGGGATTACACCTACACCGTTTTCAATAACCACGGTTGTACGTATGATTCAACCTTCAATGTTACAGTGGAAGAGGCGTTCCAAGCAGAGGCTGGAGTTGACTTTGTTTATTGTGGAGATGGAACAACGTTACTAGGCGGATTGGACGGTATTCCGACAGCTATTTGTTCGGCAGATGCCGGGAACTACACCTACTGTTACGAAAATGGAGGAGCACCTTCTTTTACGTATTGCCCAGATGCTGGTGGAGAAGATTACACTGCTATGGAGATAACCTTCAATGCGGGTACGGTAGAGAATTTCTTTGATGAGTTTTTCGTTTACGATGGACCAGGAACTGGTTCTCCCTTGTTGGCTGGCCCTATATACGGTGACCTATCAGGATTGACTTTCACGGCTACGAACCCTTCTGGGTGTTTGACGATTCAGGTAACCCCAGACGGCTCTGTTGATTGTGCTGGCGGAAGTCAGACGGAATGGGACTATGATGTGAGTTGCACAGGCGGTGGACCAGATTATGTATTCGAATGGTCGCCAGCGACCTTCCTAAGTGATCCTAACATTTCCAACCCAACCATTGAAGGATTGGATGTTGAAACCACGTACACGTTGACAACCTACCCACTTGGAAGGCCTGAATGCAGTTCAACTGACGAAGTAACTGTTTCTCCTTCTTGGACTTACGAAGTGGATTTCTTCCAGCCGCTATGTTTTGAACCTACAGGAGAGATCTATGTAGATGTGGATGAAACAACGGGAATGGGGCCTTGGACAGTAGAACTTATTCTCGGAGCCGACACTTTGATGAGCGTAGAAACGACCGGAGAACAAGTAACATTTGACGGCTTAGAACCGAATGACTTTGTAGTAAGTATTGCAGATGCAACATGTGCATACGACGAAGAGGTAGCCATGGATACTCCTCCAATCATATCCTTGATTGCTTCACCAGCAGATACAACGATCTGTTTGACCGGAATAGCAACGTTATCAGTGGATCCAGATTTCGACCCGGGTGACATGACCTACGAATGGTCAACAGGAGATTTAACACAAGAAATTCAAGTATCACCGGAGAGTGATGCAACGTATACGGTAACTGGTTTTTTCTCAGGTACTTGCGTTACAGAGCCAGTAGAAGTAACAGTGAATGTACTGGATGGTCTTTCCCTCGGTTTGACGACAGTAGACCCTATTTGTCCCGGAGATTCACTTGCCATTGGAACTTCCGTTACGGAAGGAGGAATGGCTCCTTATGATTTTGTTTGGACTTCAGATGAGGGACAAACAGCAGTTGAATCAGATCTATTTGTAACCCCAACGGAAACAGGAAACTGGTGCTTGGCAATGACAGATGCTTGTGAATCACCAGAAGCGGTTCAATGCATAGAAATTATTGTAAGTGACGTGGTTGACCCTACGTTTACCGTGGACACCTTAGGAGGTTGTATCCCTGTGATTGTTGGATTTGAAGGAAATGCTGAAAATCCAGAGTTAATTCAAAGTGCCATTTGGGACTTTGGTGATGGCGGGGT
>JAQWQB010000004.1 GCA_029245065.1 Flavobacteriales bacterium
GGAAGAAGACTGTACTCAATCATTTGAAGTAACAGTGGAGGTGACACCTTTCCCAGAAGCAGGTCTTCCCGATGAAATCGAGGCATGTGAAGGCGAAGAGGTTATTCTAACGTCGAATGTGGCTGAAACGTACAACTGGTCCACAGGAAGCGAAGAGCAGCAAATAACGGTAACTGAAGATGGTAATTATGCACTCATTGTTTCATCTAACGGGTGCGTGGGAACAGACAATGTGGTCGTTACGTTCGGAACCGTACCTCTTTTCGACTTGAATCCACCAACATCGCTTTGTCCTGACAGTACAGCCACGTTGTACTTGCCTTCTTCTGATTATAGCTGGTCACTGAATGGAGTGAATGTGACAGATAGCGTGGTTTTTGACGCGCCCGGAGTTTATGATATTTCAGCCACAGATATTCAGTCATTTTGCTCTGCCGCCATTTCATTTGAGATACAAGCGCTTGAGAATGCCTACTTTGACTGGCCGGGAGAGTTGCTTATTTGCGATGGTGTACCTGCTGTTGTGCAGTTGATTGCGGATCCGGATTTTACAATCGTTTGGGAAGATGGAACCGAAGGAGATTTAATTGTTGTTACAGAGCCAACAACGCTGATTGTGAGCGTTTCGAATGAATGCAGCACGGAAACAGGTGAACGGGAAATAATAGCAGCTAGGTGCGATTGCCCCTTGTTCGTTCCCAATTCATTTTCGCCCAACTTAGATGGTACGAATGAGTTATTCTATCCATCGCTCGATTGCGAAGTGCAAGATTACCTATTCCAGATTTTCAACCGATGGGGAGAGCTGATTTTTAGTTCTCAAGTACAAGGTGAAGGGTGGAATGGTGCCGCACCCGCAAAAACGCACTATGCCCAAGATGGGGTTTACTCATGGAAAATAACCTACCAAGTAGACCTAGCAGATGGACTGGAGGTGGTTGACCGTGTTGGGCACGTGGTATTGATGAGGTAGTACACCTGCCCAAATCCTTGCCGATGGTGCTCCTATTCTCCCCGTTAAGTCTGAAAACCTTGCCATTGAACAAAAGGAAGCCCTAAAATCCCTAGATATTTCCAATATTTACGTGTAATCAACCACACTTAAATAAATGAGATTTATCGGAACCATCCTTATCAATACCCTAGCAGTGCTTGCAGCCGCTTGGATATTGCCTCAAGGAATTCTAATCGAAGACAATTGGACAGCTCTTGTAGCGGCGTTGGTCATCGCATTGCTAAATGCACTCCTTCGCCCTATTTTAATTGTCCTCACCATACCATTTACCATTGTAACGTTAGGTTTGTTTTTACTGGTGATCAATGCCGGAATGATTCTATTAACGGACAAATTGGTAGATGGATTTGAAGTAACCAGTTTCTGGTATGCTTTGCTCTTTTCTTTGATACTTTCTATCTTGACAAGTATCGTGAACAAGGCGAAAAAAGATGGCAAGCGCGATGCTTACGGAGATTAACTTAACCACCTCTTAAACAGAAAACATGAGTATTTGGGATAAACTGAAAGGCGAATTAATTGACATTGTTGAATGGCTCGATCCGACGAATGATACAATGGTTCATCGCTTTGAACGCTACAATAATGAAATTAAGAACGGAGCCAAAATGACCGTTCGGGAATCGCAAATTGCTGTCTTTGTTGATCAAGGACAAATTGCAGACGTTTTCACTCCAGGGATGTATACCCTTTCAACCGAAAACCTTCCCATCTTGGCCACGTTGAAAGGTTGGAAACACGGTTTCGAGAGTCCATTCAAATCGGAGATTTATTTCATCAACACGAAGAATTTTACTGATTTGAAATGGGGTACGAAAAACCCAATCATGTTGAATGATGACCGTTATGGGTTGTTGGAAATTCGCTCTTTCGGAACGTATGCGATCAAGGTGAAAGACGGTGGGAAGTTCATCAAAGAGATTGTTGGAACCGACGGGAGTTTCACCGTTGATGAAGTAGATGGTCAACTCAGAAGCATTGTAGTAACTCGTTTTACAGATGCTGTTGGTGAAGCTAGAATTCCAGTAGAAGGGTTTGCTGGAAATGTGAACGAACTAAGTGAATTCGCGCACAAACAACTCACCCCTGAATTTGAAGAGTACGGGATTGAATTGACGAAATTCTTGGTAGAGAATGTTTCTATGCCAGAAGAGGTCAAGAAAGAAATCTTCGAATTGAGCAGATTGGAGCGAATCGACCTTGATAAACTTGCTAAAATTAAAGCGGCAAAAGCAATGGAGAAAGCTGCTGAAAACCCTGGAGGCGCTGCTGGTGCCGGTATGGGGATCGGCATGGGATTCGTTATGGCGAACCAAGTTGGAGGTATGTTCAATCAGCAAACCCAACAAGCTACTGGGAATCCACAGGCCCCAGCGGGAGGACCTCCTCCACTTCCTACAGCAGTGGCATACTTTGCTGGTATAAACGGGCAGCAAGCTGGTCCTTTTGATATGAATACACTTCAACAAATGATTACCTCTGGTCAAATTACAGGCGAAACACTTCTGTGGAAACAAGGAATGGCTGGATGGATTAAAGCGGCTGAAATTGCAGAGGTTTCAGGCTTGTTTGGCAGTGTACCTCCACCACTTCCCGGAGCGTAAGACGCATGGCAGAAGTTGAAAAAGTAGCAGAAGGAGCGAATAAGATTCACTGCACCAATTGTGGGTCGGAATTGCAATACAAACCGGGTACATCGGTGTTGGATTGCCAATATTGTGGTACCCAAAATGAAATTGCCGCTTCCGATGTTGTTATTGAGGAAAAGGACCTCAATGAGCATTTAAGAAAGGAAGCCGCCAAAACTGGAAGCGATGTTGTGGAAACCTTAGAGTGCAACAGTTGCGGTGCAATCAATCCTTTTGAAGCAACCAATGTTGGTAAGGAATGCCTCTTTTGCGGTGGTCATTTATTGGTGAAAGACGCTATTAAAATTGATCAGATCAAGCCACAAGCATTGATTCCTTTTCAGTTAGCGCATCGGAAAGCCATTGCGGAATATAGCACCTGGTTGAAATCGCGCTGGTTCGCCCCGAATGATTTGAAAAACATGCAAAATCTCCCAGACAAACTTCGGGGGATCTACATGCCTTATTGGACGTTCGACGCGCAAACAGAAACAGATTATACAGGAGAACGCGGTGTGACCCGGGTTGAACAAGAATCATACACGGTAACAGTTGACGGGAAATCAGAGACAAGACAACGTTCGAAAACAGTGACGGATTGGTATTACGCAGCCGGACATGTATCGCACTTTTTTGACGACGAGCTTGTGCTGGCAAATAAGGCGGTTCCTGAATTGATTAGTAAAAAACTTCGCCCTTGGGATTTGAGCGCATTGGTGCCTTTTGACCATGATTACTTGCGCGGATTCGTTGTGGAAAGCTATGCCATTGGTCTAGAAGAAGGCTTCAGCACAGCGAAGGAACGAATTGAAGACCAAATACGAGGATTGGTGCGGAGTGATATTGGAGGCAATAAGCAACGCATTCATTCGATGGACGTTGATTGGAATGAATTGACCTTTAAGCACATCTTATTGCCAATGTATGTAAGTGCGTACCAATTCAAGGGAAAGACATACCGCTTTTTAATCAACGGACAGACAGGAGAAGTGCAAGGTGAACGGCCTTACAGTTTTTGGAAAATTGCCGGTTTGGTCATTGCCATCTTAGCCGTAATAGCCGTGGTTTTCCTGATAGCCCAGATGTAAATTCAGCGTTTTCTTCACATTCGGTAGCAATATTTGAACGAACCGCGCGTTATAACGGTCAGAACACCCTCCTAGTGAGAAGGAAATCGTAATTTTGCGGCTTCTTTACGGTGAATGACCATGAAAACAACTGTTCGGCTATCTATCTTTTGCCTCCTTTCTATGCTCGGTTGGGGGTGCAACCTCATAAACCCTACTGAGGAACTTCCGGCTATTCTCATAATCGATGAATTTAGCTTTTCCACAACGTACAATACGGAATACAGCGCATCTGAGAACATTTCAGAGGTTTGGGTTTTTGCCAATGACCAAGTCATCGGCGCCTTCGATCTTCCTGCAGAAGTACCTGTGCTCGGAGAAGGAGTGACGCAAATCAAAGTGTATCCAGGAATCAAGGTCAACGGCATAGGAAGTACACGTGATATATACCCTTTCTACGAAGTATACATTGAAAATATTGACCTTCAGCCGCTCAAAGTGGACACCATCCGTCCCGTATTCCAGTATGTAGATAACGCTGTGATTATATCGGTGGATGATTTCGAAACGTCAAATGCTTTTGTCATCGATAATTCAAGTGAGGGATCTGTTATTCGAACTACAGACCCTGAAGTTGTTTTCGAAGGAGATGGAAGCGGGCACTTGAAGTTGACAGCCGAAGAGAATTTAGTGCGTGTCACAACGAATGAGCAGCAATACGAACTTCCAACGAATCGATTGATTTACTTGGAAATGGATTACCGATGCGACAACAGCATGGCCATGGGGCTTTTTGCTAACACAGAGTTTGACTCAGAAAAGCGCTACATCGTAGTTTTGAACCCAACGGTCAATGACGACGATTCGGAGTATTGGAACAAGGTGTATGTCGCCATTGATCCCACAGTTGCATTAACAAGTACTTTTGACACGTACGAGGTCTTTTTTGAATCAAGCAGAGACCAGGACAACGACAGTGAAATCAACGTCTACATCGATAACGTCAAATTGGTTTATTTCCCATGAATCGCAGCCTCCAAGTACTTAAATACTTAATTGCTGATTGGCTAAGTGCTTCCGCTGCTTGGGTTGTTCTCTATGTGTTTAGAAAGCTCATTTTGGAGTCGAAGAAATACGGAATAGCTACACTTGAATTCGATGAGAAATTCTATTACGGACTGCTTTTAATTCCCATTTTCTGGGTGACCTTGTACACCATGGTCGGTACCTACAATACCATTTACAGACGACACCGATTAATGGAGTTGAGTCAAACCTTGTGGATTACCATTCTTGGGGTAATCGCATTGTTCTTTGTACTACTTCTAGACGATCAGATAAACTCTTACAAAGATTACTATCAATCGTTACTAGCATTATTTGCCTCTCATTTTACGTTTACCTTCATCTTGAGATTAGCCCTAACAACCAGAACTGTCAAACGCATTCACCGTGGTGAAATTGGTTTCAATACCTTAATTGTAGGTGGAAACGAACGAGCACTTGCGATGTATGAAGAAATGATGGGTTTGCGTAAATCACCGGGCTTCAAATTCTTAGGATTTGTACGGGTAAATGGTAAAGACAATTTACTGAGCAAGTACATGCCATGCCTTGGGAAATATCCGAAACTCCCAGAATTGATACAGAAGAAGAACATCGAAGAAGTTATCCTAGCTGTTGAATCAAGTGATCACAAAGAAATCGACAGCATTCTAAACCTGTTGGAAAGGGAACGAGTGGTGGTGAAAATCATTCCGGATATTCATGATATCATGCGCGGCTCTGTAAAAATGACGAGTATTTTCGGAACACCTTTGATTCAAGTGAATAGGGAGATAATGCCGGCATGGCAGTTCTCCTTGAAGCGATTAATGGACATTCTTGGATCGGCCATCGCGGTGATCATTCTTATGCCTGTTTATTTCGTCATTGGAATCTTGGTGAAGATGAGCTCTCCAGGCCCTATTTTCTTTGTGCAAGAGCGAATCGGACATTACGGAAAGCCATTCAACATTATTAAGTTCCGAACCATGTTCATTGATGCCGAGAAACATGGTCCGCAGTTGTCTAGCTCAACAGACTCACGAATTACCCCTATTGGTAGAGTGTTACGAAAGACACGAATGGATGAGTTGCCACAGTTCTTCAACGTCTTAAAGGGCGAAATGGCACTCGTTGGACCACGTCCGGAACGTCAGTTCTACATTGATCAAATTGTAGAGAAGGCGCCTCATTACAAGCATTTGCAGAAGGTGCGTCCAGGAATTACCTCTTGGGGACAAGTGAAGTATGGCTATGCTGAAAATGTGGATCAGATGATCCAACGTTTGAAGTACGACTTGCTGTACATGGAAAACATGACCTTAGCGGTCGATTTCAAGATCCTTTTCTACACCATCCTTATTGTTCTGAAAGGAAGCGGGAAGTAAGCTTTATTTTATTGATCTTTTTTTACAATGGATGGGCGCAAGCGGGCCATCCGTGTCTATTTTCTAGAGGATTTGGGATGCTTTCAAGAATGGATTGGCGCAAGTAGCCATCAGCGCTTTTTGAATGGCCGTTTAATAGCTAGATAAGCCAGGGATAGATTAAAGAAGGATGGACGCAAGCGGCCATCTGAATCTGAATCTGATATTTTGAGGATTTGGGATGCTTTTAGGAATGGATTGGCGCAAGCAGCCATCAGCGCTTTTTGAATGGCCTTTTAATAGCTAGATAAGCCAGGGATAGATCAAAGAAGGATGGACGCAAGCGGCCATCCGTGTCTGATTTCTAAAGATTTAGGATGCTTTTAAGAATGGATTGGCGCAAGCATCCATCAGCGCTTTTTGAATGGCCGTTTAATAGCTAGATAAGCCAGGGATAGATCAAAGAAGGATGGACGCAAGCGGCCATCCGTGTCGGGCGAATCTAATGTCTAGGATTAGGCGAAAAAAAAGGCTTGCCAGTTGGCAAGCCTTTTTTTTCGGAAGCTAAAGCTTCTATCAAATGTTGTAAGAGAATCCAAAGCTGAATGTGCGGCCCCATTGCATTTTCTGGAACACATACTCCTGATCCTTGAACTTGTACGTTTGAAGGTACTCTGGATCAAGTAGGTTACGCGCTTTGAAGTTCACACTGAAACGGTCTCCAAGTTGCTTAGCAATGGTTAGGTTCAAGTTTCCTCGTGGCTGGTCATAAATGTCAGGTGTACCACCTTTCGTTACAAGCACCAAACGCTCTCCTTGGATGTTGTAGCTCAATGAAGCGCTGAATCCAATTGAATCGTTATCGTACGATACAATGGCGTTGAAAATGTATGGAGACTGACCAAACATCGGGCGTGTATCTTCGTGATCAGGATCGGTAGCACGGATGAGTTCAAGTTCTTCTGCATCAATCTTAGTGGCAGACTGAACCAACGTCAAGTTAGCTCCAATTCCAAACGGTGCCATTCCTTCTCCTAAGAAGTCAAGCGACTTACGTACTTCAAATTCAGCTCCGAGTACCTGAGCGCTTTCAACGTTCACCCACGTGATCTCTGTGTTGGCAGCCGTGGAAATGATTACTTGCTCAATAGGATCAGTGAATTGCTTGTAGAACAAGCTCACAGAGTAAAGCTGTCCTGGTACAGGGTAATGCTCAAGACGAAGGTCGAAGTTGTTGATTCGCGTTCTATCTAGATCAACATTTCCTGTTTGCTGCTCCTGAACTTCGAAGTCATAAACAGAGAACGGTGCTTTCTCACGGAACATTGGTCTTGCCACAGATTGACTGGCAGCAAAACGAATGTTTGTGGTAGCGATGTCTTTCTGACGAAGCAAGTACGTTACGTTCAATGAAGGGAGAACATCTACCAAGTCCAATCCACCACGGAAATTATCTGCTGTTTCACCCGTCAAATCATCTTCAGCAATTTTAGCTGATTCCAGCAACATGTCAGTGGTCTCAAGACGAACACCCGCATTCATTCTAAGCTTCTTTGTTACGTTGTAATCAACCATACCGTAAGCTCCTAGTACATCCATAGAAGCCGTGTAGCTGTTCTGGATATCCGTATCGTCTCTTAGGTATATAAAACCGTTGTCACTTCCTGGAACTACATTCATGTTCTCAGGTGCGAAATAGTCAAGTGGGTTACCGTTGTAGTTTACGCCGTTAGAAATGAAGCTGTAACGACGCTCCGTATAGTCTCTTGACTTCGCCACGTATGATGCTCCAAACTTCACTTTGTTTGACAGTCCTGTTGCATTTTCAAAAGGGAATGCAATGTTCGCTTTCAAGTCCAAGGTGTTATCTACCATTTCACGGAAGTAACGTGTTGGAGAAGGGTAGAGGTTGTCTTGAATGTCATATTCAAGTTCTCCTGCTCCTACTTCTTCGGTGCTGAAACCGGGGAAGTATTCTGAAAGGTTTTCTCCATCACCAATCAAGGCAAGGGCATCTTCGGTGATGTTGTTTCCATCAGCATCGAAGTATTCCGTTGAACCAGCTGATTCCGAGTAGCTATTGATGAAGACACGCATATCTGGTGTAGACTGAACTCCTCGTGTGAAAGAACCCATCCAATCAATCTTCGCTTTGCGGAAACCAGGAGCATAGTGCTCACCTCTCAATTGGTAAACAACCATTGAACGTTCGAGGTAACGCTGCTGACGCTGCTGCTGACCTAGTCCAATCTCATCACTTGGGTTGATTCCATCTTGGTAACGGCTGTTGTTTACGCCACTGATGTTTGGCATGAACGTGAAACCAATTTTGTTGTTTACGTTCAGTTTGTAGCTCAAGTTCAACAAAGCAGAAGTATACGTACTTTGATTTCCTTGCGCATCTGTAAGTAAACGCTCCGTGTTCAAGTTGTTAATCTCATTCTCGTTTCCAGTCAACGTATAACGTCCAGTAGTTCCTTCATCATAAAAGCGGTTTGAACGCTTGTACTGGAAACCGAAGATGTAGCCCAATGGACGACCAAACAATTTCGTTTGGTTACCGAAGCTCAATGATTGAGAAATGTCAAGCATAGGTGCGCGACGTTCATTCTCCCATGTATTGCCGAATTGTTTTCCAAGGCCGGTAAGATCAGCGTTTGCTTCTTCACGTGCAGCAGGCAAAAATTCGTTGTTCACTTGGCTCAAAGAAACATCATCAATTTGATTGACAATGTCGTTGATCGATGTTTGGTCAGAACCACCGCCAATATCAGAACTAGAAGTAATTCCAAGATCGTTCAGATCTTGCTCATAACCAGCTAGCACAAGTGCTTCGTAGTAGTTAGACAAGTCTTGGTTAGGAACACCTGATTGATCAATCATCTCAGGGTAATCACGAAAACCGTTGTCAAACCCTAGCCAATCGGTATCGCTCGTTTGGCTTGTAAGGAAATCGCTATTAAATGTGCTGTTCGTGTTGAACCCGAATGAGCCTGAGTAATTGAAAGTGAATTCTTCAGGGAAATCTCTGGTGATTACGTTGATGTAGGCTCCAGAATAATCAGCAGGAAGATCGGCATTCAATGTTTTGATCACTACCAAGTTGTCAATAAGGTTGGTAGGGAAGAGGTCCATTTGAACTGAGTTTCTCTTCGCGTCTAAGGAAGGAATTTCAGCACCGTTCAGGGTTGTTTTAATGTAACGGTCACTCAATCCACGAACGAAGATGTAGTTTCCAACAGTAGAAACACCAGTTACCTTGCTCAAGGCTCCCGCCGCATCAGTCTCACCAGTTTTCTTGATCTGTTGGTTGGAGATGTAATCCATCATGGTAGGATCCTTCTTCTTTACGTTGTCCATGTAAACAGACTCACGTTTGTTTTGCTTGGCTTCAACAACAGCTACATCAATTTCAAAACTCGTTGGCTTCAAATTGAAGTTAACAATCGTCACTTCACCATCTGTAACAACAATGTCTGCTTTCGACATTATGTCATAGGAGATAAAAGAACAATTGACTTTGTAAGTACCTGGTTCAAGTCCTTCAAGGCTAAAGTTCCCATCCAAATCAGCCTGAGCTCCCTTGAATGTTCCGTCAATAATCACGTTGGCTCCAATGAGTTCTTCTCCTGTTACGCCATCTGTTACTTTACCTCTGATGATTCCTTGGGAGTATCCAGCAGTAAGTAGTAGGGTGAAAATGCTGAGTAAAAGTGCTTTTTTCATTTTAATAGTCTCTCTAAAACTGATGCAAAATTAGAGCGAGTATGTTAGGCGATTGTTAAGGGAAGGCTAACATAAAAGCAAAAGGGTGCTCACCGAAGTGAACACCCTTAAGTTGTTTGTTTAGAGGACTACTAGCGTACTACTACGCGGGCAGTGCGGGTAACCTGTCCTTGGTTGAATTGAACCAAGTAAATACCATTTTCGAATGTGCTCATATCAAGTTGAACTGTGCTTCCTGTTGGAAGTGCATTCAATTGCTGAGTAGCAACCACTCTACCGGTAAGGTCAATGATTTGAAGTTGTGCGTTAGATACAGCTGTAGGCAAGCTAACGATTACGTTTCCTGAAGTAGGGTTCGGGTAAACAGAAAGGTTGGTTACCGCTACATTTTCTTCGATGTTGTTTGCACATCCTAGGAAACCACGCTCATCTAGAAGCGTCCAGTTTGCCATCCAAGAACAGCTCACTGAAGGATCGAATGCACCTTTCCATGTTACAGGCGTGAACCACTCGTCTGTTGGAGCAGTCACGGTAGGGAGTGTTCCTGCAGGAATTGGGTTAAGTCCGTTAGAACCTTCTTCAATTGTTGTTTCGATGATTGGGTTACCTACTTCGTTTCCGTTTGCAGCGAATGTTGCAACAATCGCTTCAGAAGAAGCAGTCAATGCATTCGTACTATCAGACTCTGAAGCCCATCCTGAGCCCATAGAAATTTTGAAAAGGTCAGCATCAGTAGCAGAAGTTCCGTCAGCAGCAACATTGTAGAAACAGTTTCCTGCGAAAGCAAGCTCACCCGCCTGAAGACGTGCATAGCTATCTTCACCAGAAGCCAAGTTCTCGACGTCGATTCCACGACCCCAGTTTACGAATACACCGTTGTGGTATTCACCAGCAGCGTTGTCACGGAAAGTCAAAGCACGCTTTCCAGCTGCAATTCCACGTCCTACGTAAGTGTTGTTGTAAATTACTGGGTGTGCAAATGGAGCGCCATCTTCTGGATTTGTTCCACCGTCGTGCTCACCACCACGGTCACCAACTTCACCGTCAATATCTTGAACTGTGAACCAGAATTGTCCACGTCCTCTCCATCCTTCGTCATAATCGAATGAATCATCACCACAGAATGCAACTGTAGCCCACTTCACTGAAGCGGTTCCACCGAAGAACTCAATTCCATCATCAGCGTTGGAGATAACCTCAACGTGCTCAATTACTGTAGCAGCACCAACACCACCAAGTGTCAATCCGTTGATTTCGTTTCCTGCACCAATATCAGTACCACCGTGACGAATAGAGATATAAGTAATAGACCCGGAAGTTTCTGCATCATCATCACCTCCATATAGACCACGTGACTCAGTGTCAGGAATACCTTCTACTTGAGATTCACCTGGTGTTGAGTTCAAGATACCGCTACCAAGAACGATAACTCCACCCCACTGACCACGTGTGTCCCATGGTGTAGATCCGTCCAATGGGTCTCCTTCGAATGTGAAGATGATCGGTGCTTCTTCAGTTCCGTTCGCGAAGATCTGACCTCCACGTGATACCACCAATGCAGATGCATCCGCTCCAGTTCCAGACATTCCTTTAATTACAGTACCAGCTTCAATAGTAAGAACCTGATTCTCGTTTACGAATACAAATCCGTCTAGGATGTATGTATTGTCTGCGGTCCAGGTAGTTGTTCCTGTTCCTGATCCGTCATCTGAAACAATGATGTCAGCCGCTTGGATGTTGCTTGCAGTCATTACTGCGATGAAAAGTGCAAAAGTGCGTAGAAGTGTTTTCATGATAATTTCTTTGTGGTTTCGTTTGATGGTGCAAAACAAGACCACAAAAACCACTAAAGCGTTAGCGAATAGTTAAAGATGGTTTAAGCTAGTATTAACAGAATGTTTCCTGCTGTTTTATTCCTCGACCTAATCTTAATCCGTAATTTCGCTAATGATGTCAGACAATACCTTGTTCGTAGATGTAATCATTCCCATTGCCATTCCAAACTTACTTACATACCGCATTCCACGGGAGTTAGAGAAAGAAGTAGGAATTGGTCAACGAGTTGTTGTCCAGCTCGGTAAAGCCAAATTGTACACGGCAATTATCCACAAGGTACACGAGGTTCCCCCTGAAAAATACGAAGCAAAATACATCGAGTCGTTGCTTGACGAGATGCCTATTGTGACTGCGAAACAACTGCGGTTTTGGGAATGGATGGCGAGCTATTATTTATGCACCTTGGGCGAAGTGGCCGGTATGGCACTTCCTTCCAGCTTGAAACTCGCTAGCGAGACCAAATTGGTGTTGAACGATGATCACGAAACACTTGATTCAAGCGTCCTCAACGACAAGGAATTCCTCATTCTTGAAGCATTGGAAATTCAGAAGGTGCTTGAGTTCAAGGAGGTAGCAGAGATTTTGGGAATAAAAACAGTTCAACCAGTTATCAAAAAATTGATCGAGCTGGGCTTTATTACTACGGAAGAAGAACTGAAGCAACGGTACAGGCCAAAAACAGAAGAAATGATCTTCCTTCATGAACGACTGTTGGAAGACGAGGTGTTGCAGGTAACATTTGAAGAAATTGAACGCAAGGCACCGAAGCAAAGTACGCTGCTGATGGCCTACCTGCGTGAAGACCCCGACTATTCTCAAGGAGTGAATAAAATTCAACTTCAGAAAATGGCTGATGTTGATTCGAGCGTAACTAGAAAGCTGATAGACAAGGAAGTATTCCGAGTGGAGTCGCGTTACGTTGATCGAATTCAAGGGTACGAAGGGGAGATCGAAGAAGAGAAAGAACTGAGCGAGGCACAAGAAACAGCCCTTGAAGAGATCAACGCTCATTATACCGATAAGGATGTTGTGCTGCTGCACGGTGTTACCGGGTCTGGCAAAACAGAATTGTATGTTAGACTTATTAAGGAGACCATAGCCAGAGGCGAACAAGTACTTTATTTACTGCCTGAAATTGCCCTTACCACCCAGTTAATTCAACGTTTGCAGCGCTATTTTGGTGATTCGATTGGTGTGTACCATTCCCGGTTCAATCAAATGGAACGTGCTGAAACTTGGAAGAAAGCCATGCACCCAAAGGCCCAAGGTTACCAAATTGTTATGGGAGCCAGGTCGGCTGTTTTTCTTCCATTCGAAAAATTAGGATTGGTCATTGTCGATGAAGAGCATGAAACTAGTTTCAAACAACATGATCCCGCTCCTCGATACCATGGAAGAGACGCCGCAGTGGTGCTCGCCATGTTGCATAAGTCGAAAGTCCTGATGGGAAGCGCCACGCCAGCGGTAGAGACTTATTTCAATGCGGAAGAGGGACGTTATGGGCTGGTTTCGCTGAAAAATCGTTTTGGCGGAATGATCATGCCTGAAATCCAATGTGCGGACATAGGCAAAGAGCTAAAGAAGCGAACCATGAAGAATCACTTCAGTTCGTTCTTGCTAGAAGCCATGGAAGATACGCTTAAACGAGGGAAGCAGATTATTCTTTTTCAGAACAGACGAGGTTATGCGCCCCTTTGGCAATGCAAAACGTGTGGATGGGTGCCCCAATGCAATAGGTGCGATGTAAGTCTGACCTACCACAAAAGAGAACACCATTTGAATTGCCACTATTGCGGTTATACGGTTCGTCCTCCCGTGGTCTGTGGTGCATGTGGAAGCCACGATATTCGATCCATTGGTTTCGGAACAGAGAAGATAGAAGAGGATTTAGCCACGTTTCTTCCGAAAGCGAAGGTGGCCCGTATGGACCTCGACACAACTCGCTCCAAGCACGCATACCAGAAATTATTGAGTGATTTTGATGCAGGGAACATTGATATTCTCGTTGGAACCCAAATGGTGACGAAGGGACTTGATTTCGAAAATGTTGAATTGGTAAGCGTGCTCAACGCCGATGCCATGCTCAATTTCCCAGATTTCAGGGCGTTTGAAAAGGCTTTCCAATTGATGACGCAAGTTGCAGGTAGGGCGGGAAGAAGAAATGAACGTGGTAGAGTCATCATTCAAACCTACAATCCGGATCATTGGGTGATCCAAAAGGTTATGCAGTATGATTTTGCTAGTTTGTACAAACATGAACTGACGGAACGTTATGCCTATCACTATCCACCTTATTACCGCTTGATAAAACTGAATCTTCGGCATAAAAGTGAAGGATTCCTGTACAACGCGGCAAAGGACTTAGCTGCGAAGCTTCGCGTTCATTTCGGAGAACGAGTAATTGGTCCTGAAGCTCCGTATGTAGCTCGGATCAATAACTATTACCACCAAAATATCTTGCTTAAATTGGAACGAGATGTTTCTCCTGCCAAGTTCAAGAAAGTGGTTCGGAACACCATCACGGTGTTTCAACAAGACAAGGAAATGAGGAGTATTCGAATTGTTCCAGACGTAGACCCGATGTAACTAATCGTGTTTGCTGAGATCTCTTGCAATGAAATAGTAGACGATCGTAAACGCAGCCACAACGAAGCTAGCGTAAATCCAAGGGCCATTGTCTTCTTGGACGTCCATTGAGTTCGCACCGATTTGTTTAGCACGAAGCTGAATACGTGATGATAAAAAATAGCTCAACGCAAAAATAATCGGAGCCAGTACCATCCATATCTTTAAGTAGATCTCTTTCATGTGTAATCACGTGCTCCAAAAATGCTGCTACCAACTCGGATCATTGTACTGCCTTCTTCAATGGCTATTGGGTAATCACCGCTCATTCCCATTGAAATGTGAGCGAAAGATTCGTCGAACTTACCGCTCACCTTGACTTCGTCAAAGAGGTTTTTGAGAAGTGTAAACTCCCTTCTTACCTGGCTTTCGTCCTCGGTAAAAGTGGCCATTCCCATTAATCCAGAAAAAGAGAGGTGATCAAAGTGTTCCAATTTTCCTGAGTTGACGAGTTCCATGAGTTCTTCGGGAGAGAAACCAAATTTGCTTTGTTCTTCCGCAATATGTAACTGGAGTAATACACGAATTGTTCGCCCCTCATTTTTCGCCCTCTTGTTAATCTCCTTCAACAGTTTTTCACTGTCCACAGCATGTATCATTGAGACGAACGGAGCAATGTACTTCACTTTATTCGTTTGCAAATGGCCAATCAGATGCCATTCAATGTCTTTGGGAAGCTTTTCCCATTTTTCGGCAAGCTCTTGCACCTTATTTTCGCCAAAGACCCGGTGACCCGTTACGTAGGCCGCTTCGATGGCAGTGGCCGGATGCGTTTTAGAAACGGCAACCAGCGTTACTTCTGCGGGAAGCGATTGCTTGATACGTTCTAGGCTTGTTTTTATTTGGTCGTCAGATGCTGTCATGGCGCTAGTTATCTCCTAATTCAAAGATAGTAAGTCCGCTTCTGAGTTTTGGTTCAATCCAAGTCGACTTAGGAGGCATGGAATTTCCTAAATCCGATATCTTTTTGAGCTGGTCAAAAGGCACAGGATGAAGAATGAATGCACAAGCGGCCTTGCCTGAGTCTACCTTTTGAGCAATGCTGTCCAATCCGGTTGTTTCCGGTTCGAACGAGATGCGCGGATCATTTCGAACGTCTTGAACGCCTAGTATAGGTCGAAGAATTTCTTGTGTTAACCAGGCGGCATCGGGCAATTCCAGGTGAATTTCTTCACTGAAGTCTAGTCGGTACCACGTTGAATCAAGGTATAAATCAATGGTTCCAACTTTCGGGAGGATGTCTTTGTGACCCAGTTTTTGAATTGAAACACGTTTTCCGATGGCTTCAATAAATTCAGCGTTGGAAATACTTCCCAGATCAGAAACCAATCGGTGGTACCCGTGAATCACCAATCCAGAAGCAGGAATCATAAGGGCCATGAAGAAATCAGAAATGAGGTCTTCTGCCGTAGGTTGGTTTGCCCGTCTTTTTTCTGCGAGAAGAACAGAAGAGGCACTTCGATGATGCCCATCAGCAATGTACATGGAAGGAATATTGCCAAAAACCTCTTGAATAAAGTCAATTTCCTGCTGATCGGTTAATTGCCACAGTTGGTGTTCTAGCTGATCAGTCGTCGAGAAATCATAGGTGGTATCCCTTTTCATCACCTCCTGGTAGAATTCGTTCAAGGAAGGGATGTCTTCATGGCAAAGCAGAATAGGCTCTGCATTGAAGTTGGTAATATCCAGGTAGTCACAGAATAACTTTTCTCTGGCTTCAAGCGTCTGCTCGTGAATCTTGATGTGCCCAGACCGATAATCGTCGGAGTGCACTCCTGCAATGACCCCAATGGAATCCAGCCCCTCCTTTATTTGGCGGTAGATATAGAAACTGGGCGTTTCATCTTGGACGAAAATGCCTTCTTCCACAAAGGAATAGAACTTGTCTTTTACTTTTTCAAACCGCTTATGAGACCCGTCCCGTGAAGGCATTGGTTCATCATAATCAGGGTTAATGACGTGAATGAAGGTAAACGGATTGTTGGTCAGTTTATCTTTCAATTGTTCGTCGTCATAAGAGACATAGGAGCGCGAAGCAACTAAGTGCACTTTGTCTGGTGCTGGGCGAAAAGCCCGAAAAGGGTTAATTCTGGCCATATTGATCATTGCAAATGGAATCGCAATGTCGAAAAAAAGCGAACATGGTGCACACGAAGGGATATGAATACTTCATATAAATTGAGTACTTCTACCTATGGCAAATACATCATGGAAAAACTAAATTTGCTATAACCTTATGCCACAGAAACTTAAGATCATTTTTCTAAGTCTCCTATGTATCCCTTGTGTAATTCAGGCACAGGACTCCACAGAGACGAAAGTTGAGTACTTACTCAACAAAGCCGCCGCACTCGGTAATGCTTCGAATCAAGCATACACGTATT
>JAQWQB010000034.1 GCA_029245065.1 Flavobacteriales bacterium
ATTTAGACGGTATCTTTTTAGATATCCGTGGGCAACTCATTCCCCATTTCATTCAACGTGCCGACCCCAGAGCAAAGCAGCTCATTATTGAACTCGAAGGAGTGGAAGGCGCTGAAATGGCCGAAGCCATGCGTAATGTGGAAGCTTATCTCCCAATAGACTTACTCCCCAAACTCAGCGGAATTCAATTCTACTACCATGAAGTGATCGGTTTCGAGTTGTTGGACGTTGAATATGGCTCAGTAGGTCAGATCACCCACATCGTTGAACATGCTTCCAATCCGCTTTTTGCAGTAGACCACGATGGGATAGAACTCCTGTTACCTATGCGAGATGAACACATGGTGAAAGTAGACAGGGAAGCGAAACAAATTACGGTGAAAGCACCCGAAGGTTTGATTGATGTGTACCTAGGAAATGCAAATGAACGCGATGAAGATTAACTGAATGTTAATCGCTTCAAACGTTTTATCCTCCACTGAAAAGTGAATAACTAACCAGCTTGATTTCAAGAATCCTCTTTGTATCACGTTATCTTTAAGACAACCAGTGATGCAAACGTTGCACGCAAATGAACAAGGAATCGTCCTTGATTGGACGCTCTTCCACATTTCTTGAATCGAATGGCCGAAAAAAAGCTTCGCAAAACATTTGTACTAGATACATCTGTTTTACTCCACGACCACAACGCGCTTCTTAGTTTTGAAGACAACGACATTGTAATCCCCATCACTGTCCTGGAAGAATTAGACACTTTCAAAGTGGGCAACGACACCAAAAACTTCGAGGCCAGGGAATGCATTCGCATCATAGACCGCCTTGCGACAGAGAACACGTTGCAAGATTGGATTCCTCTTGATAACGATTCTGGAGGAAGACTGCGAATCGTTTTAAATGACGATCACGGAAACACCCAAGACGCCGAACGTGTCTTCGATAAAAAATCCAATGACCACAAGATCCTCAATGCCGCCATTCAGCTAAAATCCAAGGCGAAATCAAAAGGAAGCGTGACCCTGGTTTCAAAAGACATCAATCTGCGACTGAAGGCAAAAGCACTAAGCGTGTACGCCGAAGATTATAAAACAGGGAAAGTAAAAGACAAGCGCCACCTTTACTCAGGCCGAACGCTTATAGAAAACATCGATGGAGATGTTATTCAGAAAATGTATCGATCTGGGCATACTCGGAAAATAACTGCCTTGGGAGAACACAGAATGAACAACCATTTCTACATTCTCAAGAACTGTGAATCTTCCGCGCTCGGTTATTTCAATGAAGACAAGCGCGTCATTGAACGCGTTGACCGTACTTATGCGTACGGCATCAAACCGAAAAATGCTGAACAAGCGTTCGCTTTGCACGCGGTTTTGAATCCTGAAATTTCACTCGTGACGATATCTGGTGTTGCAGGAACGGGAAAAACACTCTTGGCTTTGGCTGGGTCGCTTGAACAGAAAAACAGGTACGATCAAATCATTCTAGCGCGGCCGATTGTTCCACTGAGCAACAAAGATTTGGGCTTCCTACCGGGAGATGCCGAAGAAAAAGTCAACCCGTATATGCAACCACTTTGGGACAATTTGAACTTCATAAAAAATCAGTTTGGTGAAAACGAAAAGAAGCACAAAGCCATTGATGAGATGAAGGCGAGTGGAAAAATTCAAATTTCGCCCTTGGCTTATATTCGTGGACGAAGTCTTTCAAATGTCATTTTCATCGTAGACGAAGCACAGAACCTCACTCCTCATGAAGTAAAAACAATCATTACACGTGCTGGAGAAAACTGCAAAGTCATTCTTACCGGAGACGTTCGTCAAATAGACACACCTTACCTCGATGAGCAATCAAACGGATTGTCATATGTAATAGATCGGCTGAAAGGTAGAGAGCTCTTTTGCCATGTCACATTGGACAAGGGAGAACGAAGTGATTTGGCCAATCTAGCCAACGAACATTTATAGTTTACAGCTTCAGCACACGTTCCGTGAACGTCTTCCCTGCTTGTTCGAATACCAGTAGGTAGGTTCCCTGTGGCGACGGAAGATTCAATTGAACATTGTTTCGCGTCAGCTGACCCGTCTCAATTAATTGTCCGTTAACAGCATAGATACTGTAGTTCACAGGCGCTTGCTGTGAAGTTAAGAACTGCACATTCAATGTACCATCTACTGTAGGGTTCGGGTACACACTTAAGAAAGTGGCTTCTTGCTCCTCTACAGAGGTAACGTTGACATTGATTTCCATTTCATCAATCAACACCGGCGTGGCTCCTTGCTCTTCGTACATGGCCTTGAACAGGTCAATTTGCGGCGTACTAACACTGAACATTTCTTCCATCCATTTCGGTGGGGCAGACTGGTAAAACAATTTCGCGATTACGGTAAAATCGCCTGTCAAACCATCCAAGTGAATCTTGTACGTCACTTCATCTGTCCCGCTTCCCTCTTGATCAGAATCAATATTGAAGTTTGGATCGAATTGTGCTAAACCACCAATGGCCGTAGTGTCATAAGTTGAGTGCGTGGTAGAGAAGCCAATTGGTACCAATCTGTTGTCTTTAAGGTGTTCATCGGCTCTTTCCAACACCGTTGTTACATCGCCATTGACATCTCCAAGAACTTGTTCGTAAATCTGAACTTGATCTTCGTCGGTGATCACATCATAGTGAGGTTCGTAGGTCTCATTCTGACCTTGTACCTCGTAATCTTCTTGCAATGCACCAGACTGGAATACTTGGTTTCCTTCTTCATCGAGAACGGTGAATTCAATGAACGCTCTTCGCGCTGGATACCCGGAAGGGAATTTGTGTCCTGCGTTATTTTGCAAATTAACAGTCAACGAAAGCGAATCGTTGAACACTCCATTTTCTTCAATCAACAAATCAACCGACTGATTTTGTAGCATGTCTAGGGTACGAAAGATGGTTGAATCAAACTGCTCTTCCGTAGCAGACACTCCCAATGCGTCTCCGTTGTTCTTAAGCATTTCCAACATGAATGTGTTCGCCCCTACCATGTAGTGCAGTCCAATAGGGCCTCGTGGCTCGAGCCATGCATAATTCGCACTGATCAGCACTTCTTCATCCAATTTTGGAAAGTGACATCCTTGGCATTCTTCCTGCAAGGGCGAAATATCATTGGCGTAATCACTGTTAAGCCACTCGTGGTAAGTTGCTTGCTCCACAAACGTATTTCCTGTGGCGTTTCCTTCTAAGTCAGCAGTATTGGTAATGAGGGTATGGCAACTTGCACACACCTCTGATTTTTTGATGTGTGCACCGTAAACCGGTTCAAACCCAACGAAGCTCGTCATAGGCTGTCCTACGATTTCAGGTTCGTCTTTTCCGCCGCCGAATGGACCGAAAATGGTATCCTCCACAAACGTCATTTCACCCGAAAAAGAATCACCGAGACCAACAGGACTTTGTTGGTGGCATCCAGCGCACGAAACACCGTCAATGGCAACACTATCATCTTCCAACAACTCGGCAAAAGAGTAATGATCGAATCCACTCATGTGGGCATTGAAATTCCCCATCGGGGCGTGGCATGAAGTACACTTGTCTTCCAATTCCAATTGGTTACCTGGATTCACCGCTACTTCGTGCGTTACTTTCGCTCGCCAAAATGGATCACGTGCAGAGTTAGCCATGATAGAAGCACGCCAAAAATCAGTTGGATTCACATCCCATCCACCTTCGGTAATATTTCCTAGTTCAGCAGGGTCATGACCGTGACAGCCTGCACATTTACCAGAAGCAAGGAAGTGCTCGTTTTCGCCCAAAGGCAGCTCCTCAACCATGGAACGTAACGACAGTATTTCTTCGTACGAGTGGTATGGATTTACCTTCTTATCTCGCCATCCTATGGATACGAGTACGAATGCGAGGAGGGCAAATGTTACGAGTGTGAGGCGAAGTCTTGTGTTCATCGAGTTGGCAATTCTATACCTTATACAGACAAGGTGCTAAATTTCCCCCGAATATAATGAGATTTGGGTGTAGGCGTGGTTACTTTTGGTACGAGTTCCTTGGTATCTTATCCGATTACCAGATTTCTACTGTATCAATGGCATTCACGCCTAGCTTTTCATTGAGCATATCGGCAATCTTCCCTTTGTTGTAAGAAAACTCCTCTTTCATCACCCCAGAATCCATACGAATTACGAGCGTTCGTTTGCGCAAACGAACTTCTTTGGTACGATTGGCAACGGCTTGCCCCATGGTCTGACTCCAGGCGTCAGACAAATCGATTTCACGCATTTTGTCTTCCAACTTGTAGACTTTGAGAAGATCTGTGATTACCTCTCCTAACGACTGAGCATTACTTTTCCTGGCCATCTGCTACTTCTTCTTGAAGTTGAACGCTTCCTTGTTCAACATTAAACACTTTTAAGTCTGCTCCGATTTCTCTGAACAACGCTGGAATTCGATCACCACTGGTGTCTGTGATGAATATTTGACCGAATCGATGATCGCTCACCAATCGCATTAAAGCCGCCACTCGTTTGTCGTCGATTTTATCAAAAATATCATCCAATAACAGCATTGGTTTTACACCGGTTGCTTTCTCCACGAATTCAAACTGAGCGAGACGGAGCGAAATCAAATAGGTCTTTTGCTGCCCTTGGGAGCCAAATCTACGAATAGCATGATCACTAATGAGAAAATTCAAGTCGTCTTTATGCACTCCACACGTGGTTCTTCTCAACTGGCGGTCTTTTGTACGCGCTCCTTTGAGCAACTCAGCCATTCCTTTGGTGTCCAGTTGGGTCTCGTAGGCCAAGCTCACTTGCTCTGCTCCACCCGCCACTTCGGCGTGAAGACCATTAAACCCTGGGATAAACGTTTCAACAAACGCTTTTCGCGCTTCATAGATAAATGAACCAAGTTCAATTAGTTTTTCGTCCCAAATCTCTAAGCTTTCTTCGTCGAACGTTCTGTTCTCAGAAAAGTAGCGAAGCAAATTATTTCGTTGCGAAAGTGCTCGGTTGTATTCCATCAACTTCTCTAGATACGGCTTGTTGTACTGAGAAATAATACCATCCATAAACTTCCTTCGCACCTCAGAACCTTCTTTGATAAGATCAATGTCGTTGGGAGTCAATATTACCGAGGGATACTTACCAATGTGATCGGCAAGTCTGCCATATTCCTTATCGTTTCGCCTAAACTGCTTCTTTTGCCCTGTTTTCACACCGCAATGAAGCTTATCTGTCTCTTCGTTCTTTAAAATAGCTCCTTGAATCAGAAAAAATCCTTGATCGTATCTGATGTTCTGGGAATCGATGGCGTTGAAGTAACTCTTGCAAAATGAGAGGTAGTAAATAGCGTCCAAAATCGTCGTTTTACCTGCACCATTGTCGCCCACAAGGCAATTCACCTCAGGAGAAAACTCCAAAGATGCCTCTTCGTAATTACGAAAATTGACCAGCGAAAGGGATTGTAAAATCAAGGATTTAGCACTTTTCCACAAAGGTAGGCAGAAGAGGTTAACGAACAAGGCATTGCATTACGTGAAAAAAGACTATTTTTGCACCTTGTAAATGAATAAGCCATGGCTAAGAAAAGCGATAAAGAAGAAGTAATTGTTGACGTAAAAGAGGTATACACAAAAACCGAACTTTTTGTTGACCGCAATCGCAAGACCCTCACGATGGTGTTGGGAGCACTCATATTAGTAATTATAGCATTCTCTGTTTACCGTTACATGGTTGTGCTACCTGCTGAAAACAACGCAGCGCAAGACTCTTGGAAAGCAGAACAGTATTTCGAAATGGATTCGCTCGATCTTGCGATCAGTGGAGATGGAATCTACGATGGACTGGAAGGAGTTGTTTCTGCGCATAGCGGAACAAAGGCTGCTTCTCGTGCAAACTACGAGTTGGGTATTATCAACCGTGACCGTGGAAACTTTGAAGATGCCATTGCCTATTTTCAAGAAGCAGATCTTGGTGATGAAGTAGTAGGTGCACTTGCCCTAGGAAACATCGGTGATTGCTTCGTAGAGCTAGGAGATGTTCAAGAAGGAGCAAACTGGTTCGAAAAAGCAGTAGCAAAAGCAAAAGGAACAAATGCTGAATCATTTACAGCACCTATCATGCATGCAAAAGCAGGAATTGCTTACATGGAGCTAGGCGTAACTGATAAAGCAAGTGATCATTTCGAAGCGATTGTAGAGAACTACCCTTCATCTACAGAGTTCGGAAAGGCGCAGCGTTACCTTTCTAAGTTAGGAAACAAATAAGCCTATGGCTACCAAAGAGAAAAACCTTTCTCAATACGATTCTTCAACACTTCC
>JAQWQB010000043.1 GCA_029245065.1 Flavobacteriales bacterium
CTATACATCATCTGCCATCGCATCCATCGCTTTTGATGAACACATCCCCGTTGTTGATGGAAACGTGCTCCGTGTAATCTCGAGGTTAACAGATAGCTTTCTTCCCATCAACGAAAAAGAAGGTTTATCGCATGTTCACGAAACCATGTCCGCATTGATACCGGAAGAAGCGCCTGGAGATTTCAACCAAGCCGTCATGGAACTTGGCGCATTGGTTTGTACTCCTCAAAACCCGAAGTGCTTAACGTGCCCCGTAGTGGCTTCCTGTGAAGGAAACAAGAAGAATCATACTGCGGAACTGCCTGTAAAAATTAAGAAGACCAAGGTGAAGGAAGTGTTTTTCTACTACTTCATTCCCTACTCTGAACAGCACATTATGGCTCATCATCGGGCGGAAAAAGGAATTTGGCAAAACCTATACGACTTCCCACTACATGAAAGCACTAAAGAACTGGAAGTGAGTACCATTGAAGATTCAGCCGGGCAGTTATTTGATCAATCATTCACGATCCACTCGATGACAGACAACCACATCCACCTCCTATCCCATCGGAGAATTAATGCACGTTTCATTTTTCTTGCATTTCGTCAAAAACCCACACTGCTTGAGAACTGCTCATGGAAAACAGCCGATGAATTTGAGCAACTTCCATTACCAAAACTTGTGGAAAAAATAGTCCCTTCTATCACTGAATTAATAGGTTAGCCCGAACTATATTTTACCTTTGTAGTATGGCAGGTATTAATAAAGTTATTCTTCTTGGCAACTTAGGCCGAGATCCAGAGATGCGTCACTTACCAACAGGTGTTGCTGTGTGTACATTTTCTATTGCTACATCTGAAACATACACAGACAAGCAATCAGGCGAAAAGCGCACCAATACTGAATGGCACAATGTGGTGCTTTGGAGACGACTGGCAGAAACAGCCGAAAAATACCTGCACAAGGGTTCTCAAGTATACATTGAAGGAAAAATACGAACGCGTTCTTGGGAAGACGAAAGCGGACAAAAGCGCTACACAACCGAAATCGTCGGTGATGTAATGCAGCTTTTAGGTCGACCAGACGTGTCGAATAACAATTCTTCTAGCGGTGCGGCTTCAAGCTCACCAGCGCAACCAGCAGAAATGTCTGGTAGCGACGACCTACCGTTTTAATGTTGAACGAAAACCACTGACTTGGACCCTGACCCACTTCTTCTCTCTTTCATATTAGGAAACTTACTATCGGCTTCATTCTTGATCCCAGCCCTAGGCATGCTTATTTTGTTGGCGTGCTCAGCGCTTGTCTCGGGTTCTGAAGTGGCGTACTTCTCGCTTGGGCCTTCAGACTTGGCCTCTTTACGAGACGACGACAGCCCATCGGCAAAGAGAATTCTGAACCTGATTGAAGAGCCTGACATTGAAAGTGGACCCAGAAACCTGTTGGCGACGATTCTTGTCCTGAACAACTTCATCAACATCATTATCATCCTACTTTCTACGGTAGTTGTTGGAGCAGCATTTCCAGAAGGCAGCCTTTCTCCCGTCGCAGAAGTAGCCGTGAATGTGGGTGCTATCACGTTCTTATTAGTCCTCTTTGGGGAAGTCATCCCTAAAGTTTACGCCACCAACTACGGACTGCAATTGGCGCGGGTCATGAGCACACCACTCCTCATTTCTGAACGTGTCTTCTACATCTTCTGGAAACCGCTGGTGCGAATGGGGCAACTGATAGAAGATAATTTCAAACCGAAACAACAAGCCAGTGTCTCAGTAGAAGAATTAGAGCACGCCTTGGAGCTCACAGATACCGAGAACAGAACTTCGGAAGAGAAAAAAATCTTGGAGGGGATTGTGACCTTTGGGTCGAAAGACGTGAAACAAATTATGACCCCACGAATGGACGTCACTGCGTTCGATGTGGACACCCCGTGGGGTGAGTTATTTCCATCCATCTTGGAATGTAGCTTTTCACGAATTCCAATTTTCAGTGATTCAATCGATGAAATTTCTGGCGTCCTGTACATCAAAGATTTGCTACCACACTTCTTGGACCCTAACATCGATTGGAAAGGATTGCTTCGGGCACCGTTCTACGTCCCAGAGCACAAAAAAATCGACGACCTCTTGAAAGAATTTCAGGAAAAGAAAATTCACTTGGCCGTGGTAGTTGATGAATATGGCGGAACAAGCGGGATTGTAACACTGGAAGATGTTTTGGAAGAAATTGTTGGGGAGATCACTGATGAATTCGACGAAGACGATATTCAATATTCGAAATTAGACGAGCTCAACTACGTCTTCGAAGGGAAGACCGCTCTCATTGATATGTACCGAATCATGGACATTGATGGAAGCAACTTGGAAGCAGCGAAAGGAGATAGCGATACGCTCGCTGGTTTTGTTTTAGAGCATTCTGGTAAAATACCTTTGAAAGGGGAACGTTTACAGTTTGACGACCTGCTTTTCACCATTGAAGCTTCAGACAGACGAAGAATCAAACGCGTGAAAGTTTCGCGAGAAGAAAAAGATCAGACGAATGAATTCACGGATTAACACATTGGCTTTTTGCCTCATAGGCTTCCTTTTGCTCACGCTAACATCGTGCGACGAAGTATTCACTCCTCGTCCGAAAGGCTATTTCCGCATTCATCTGCCTCAAAAAGAATACCTCAACTACACCACGAAATGCGACATTTCATCTGATCTACCGATCTATTCGAAAATCGAAATTGTTCGTACTTCTTCTGATTCATGCTGGTACAACATTGTTTATCCGCAATTCAACGCGAAAATTCATTGCACGTATTTGCCCGTCAAAGAAGACATCGGCACCATGATAGAAGACGCTTACGTATTCGCTTTCAAACACGAGTCAAAAGCCAATGCGATCAAACGATCAGAACTTCATGAAAATGAAAACAACATGCATGGAATGGTTTATGACCTGACCGGAAACGTTGCTTCTCCCATTCAATTTTTCGCCACTGACAGCACCAATCACTTTTTAAGGGGTGCGTTGTATTTTAGTCATGCTCCGAATGCAGACTCATTGGCACCAGTAAGAGACTTCATTCGTGAAGACATTATTCACATGATGAAAACCATCAACTGGGAGCCATGATAACTGCAGTTGTTGATCAAGGAAACACCCGAATTAAAGTGGCCATTTTTGAGGACGATTATCTTCGAACAATGCTTCCTTTTTCATCAGATGATCTAGGAACAATTGCTTTTACACTTCGCGAAGCAAAACCAGAATCCATCCTCTACGCTGCAAGTGGAAAATGGGATGAAACATTGTTAAATAACATTAAGAATGAATTCTCAACTGTAGCTTTTGACGAAACACTACGTCTACCTTTCGACGTGCAATACAACAGCAGAAAAACAGTAGGTACAGATCGCTTGGCCAACGTGGCTATGGCGCAGCAGCAGTTTCCTGATCAAAACGCAATGATCATTGACATGGGAACATGCATCACCTATGACCTATTGGTGGATGGTGCCTTTGTTGGAGGTGCAATTTCTCCCGGATTGTTGATGCGCGCAAAAGCAATGAATACATTTACGGCCCGTTTACCAGAAGTTGAAATCCAGGGAATGATCCCACTATTGGGCAATTCAACCACCGGTGCGTTACAAAGTGGCACATTCAACGGATGGCACGCTGAAATTCATCAAATGGTAGCTCAATTCAACGACGAATTTGGCCGTTTGAAGACGGTATTCACAGGCGGGGACCTCAACTATTTTGAGGCTGGTTTAAAAAGTCCCATTTTTGCAGACCCATATTGGACCCTTAAGGGGTTCAATCAAATACTAAAGTTCAATGCCCACTAGGATACTTTTGCTTACTCTTCTGACTTTTATTGGCCTTTCTAGCTTCGCTCAGTCGAGTAATTTATCGCCCTACTCTCGTTTTGGACTTGGTGATATTTACCAGCCAGGATCTGTTCCTATGTATGGTCTAGGTGGTGTTCGAAGCACGTACAATGATCCTTATAGTATTAACCCAAGTAATCCTGCCACATTAGGTTCTCTTTACAACACCACGTTCCAAGGTGGTATTCGATACCAATCGCTTGAACTTTCTGAAGGAGATCAAACACAAAGCGCTGGTGATGGAAACTTGGATCAGTTTTTCATCGCCTTGAAGCAAAGCGGTAAAAAGACAGGTTTCTTATTTGGTTTCACTCCGTTTAGCACAAGCGGCTACACACTCACTACCGAGCAGACGGACACGATTGTTGGCGATTACACCTCTTCTTATGAAGGCGTTGGCGGATTGAACAAGGCTGTTCTTGGGGTAGGTAGAGAATTCGACATCAAGAAAACGCACTACTTCGTTAATGGCGAAGGCGTTGTTTACGACAGTGTGCGCGTAACAACACAATCATTCAGTGCCGGAGTGAATATGAACTATTTCTTCGGGGCCATTGAGCAAACTGGAAGAATTGATTTGGATGACCCTACTTTCATCGACACGAGAAGAACTTCTGTAACCCGTCTGAATGATGTTGGATTTGACATTGGCCTGCATTACGAATTCAACTTCAACGTAAAGTACGGAAAGGAAAAGGGCATCACTTCGCGAAACAGCTTACAAATTGGAGGTGTCTACACCCCCGATCTTAACCTGAGTGCGAACCAAGAATACACTTACGAGAACACCATTACTTCTTCTGGAGTCGTTTTCCCGTTGGATACTGCGTTGTATTACGACGAAAATGGAAGCTTCAGCATACCGCAAGACATTCGTGTCGGACTGGCATTTCATCGGTACAACAAAGAAGGAAGGCACTTCATGGTAGCTGCTGACTATACAACGCGCGATTGGACACAATTCTCTTCGACGTTTGAACAAGATCTGCTGCAAGGCGAACTCTTAGGAAGCTCAGAATTATCTGTAGGATTCGAATACACACCACAACCGGCAGATGAGGGAGAAACCTTTTGGTCTCGCGCAAATTACCGTGTTGGAATGCGCTCTGCAGAAACCTATTTAGCCTTCGATGGAGAACAAGTGTTGGATCAAGCGGTTACGATGGGAGCGAGTTTTCCAATTCTTAGCTCGAAATCGACCAGTAAGATCCACCTTGGCATGGAATTTGGAAGAAGAGGGATAAACGAGGGAGTCTTAATCCAAGAAGATTACATGAACATTCACATTGGATTCTCACTTTCACCGTTTTACAGGAACCAATGGTTCGTAGAAAGAAAATACCAGTAACAATATACATAACCAATGAAACGTATCACATCACTTTTAACGCTAGCATTCTTATTCAGCTTTTCAGCTACCTCATTTGCACAAGACAACAGCAAGTATGGAGAAACTGAAGAGCAGCAACGTGAGTGCATGGAAGATTTGTCAGTATACAAGAGCTTCAAGAAGCAAAAGAACTATGACGATGCTTACCCTGCGTGGCAAGAAGCATGCGCCGTTTGTCCTCCAAAAGTTACTGAAGGACTTTACATTGATGGTGCTCTTTTCATGAAGGCTGAGCTGAAAAAAGAAGCAGACGAAGCTAGAAAGGCTGTGTTGTTTGATTCGTTGATGGCGAACTACGACAAGCGTATGGAATTGTACCCTACCACTTCTAAGCGTCCGAATAACAAGGCGTATGTAATGGGTTTCAAAGCCGATGACTACAATAGATATGTTGGAGAAGATGTAGCTGACGCGAAAAGAATTGCCTTCGAAATGTTCAAAGAATCATTGGACGGCATGAAAGAAAACGCTGCATCAGCTACCTTCAGTGGGTATTACATCAGTCTTTTCTACACATGGAAAGCTGCTGAAGGAGAAGAACAAGAGATGTACAACGCGATGTTGTATGAAGACTACTTGATGCTTCAAGATTACATTGATACGAAAATCAAAAGTGAAAAAGCTGGTTTAGCAGGCGAAAGTGAGGGTGACGACGACGAAGGAGCAGAGCCATTGACCAACAAGACCATTGATCGTCTTGAAAAAGCATTGAACAACATTGACAAGGTATTCGTGACCATTGCAGACTGCGAAAGCATGGTACCTGTTCTTCAGAAAAAAGTTGAGAAGAACCCTGAAGATTTCGAAGTAAAGAAGAAAGCACTTCGTCTCATGAACAAAAAAGCATGCGATGACTCACCTTTCTACTTGGAAATGGCAAGAGCTGTTGATGCTCAGGAGCCAAGTGCATCCTCTAAGTACTCAATCGGACTGATGCTTGCCAAAGAAGGAAAGTACAGCGAGTCTTTGAAGTATCTTGAAGAAGCAGCTGAAATGTGCACAGATTGTTCAGATCAAGAAATCTACTTGTTGAAGGCCGGACAAGTTGCCTCTGTATTGAAGCAAAGCGGCAAGGCACGTAGCTATGCAAGCAAGGTATTAAAGATCAACCCAAAGAGTGGTGAAGCTTACCTACTTCACGGGGACGCCATCTCTGGAATGAGTGTCAGCGATGAATTCGGAGGTCGTTCTGTATACTGGTTGGCAACTGATTACTACAACCGCGCCAAGAATGTTGACTCTTCACTAGCTGATAGAGCAAACAAGAAAATTGGCAATGCGAAGAAACAATATCCTACAGTAGAAGATGTTTTTACTGCCGGATTGAAGAAAGGGGCCAGCTACACCGTATTTGGTGAATCTACTACCATTCGCACGAGATAATGGTTAGGGGCAACCTCAAAAAATATTGGAAGATTCCAGTTGCATTTGCAGCTGGAATCTTTTTTGTTTCCTGTGGAAATGATATTGAAGAGATAAAAGCCTTGACTGAAAACAAGGAGCTCGCTGTTCAAACGGTTGAAAACGGCACCTTTCATTATACCAGTAGAGGCGAGCTGTCCAACAAACTTGTGGCCGGCATACTGGATCGCTATGAGGGAGAAGATCCACGCATTGAAGTGAGTGAAGGGTTTACCTTATTCATTTACGACAGCTTGGAACAGGTTGAAGCCACGCTTACTGCCAGAAGAGGCACTTTCTACGATACCGAAGGACGGCTTATTGCGCGAGAAGATGTTATCTTGGAGAACAGCGAGGGAAACAAGCTTAATACAGAAGAACTCATTTGGGTTCAGGATAGCGACAAAGTTTACACCGATAAGCCTTTTATCCTTACCAAGGATCAAGACACCATTCAAGGTATTGGTCTTATCTCTGACAGTAAGTTCAAGAAACGACAAATGAATAAATTGACTGGAAAAATCTACGTTGATGATCCGGCCCCGAAAGACAGTTTAGATGGAAATTGAAAAAGTAATCAAAGTACACAAAACGGTTGAGCGCTTTTGGCTCTTGATGTTCATCATTGCAGTTTGCATCACTGGATGGTGGTGGTACAACGAAGGATTGGAGGAACACAAATTCGCACCGCTCCTTCCATTCATTGCCCTGGCTTGGTTTCTCGTGCGACGCTTCATGCGAAAGCGACTTGAAAAGCAGGTGGCAAACGGTGAGTTCGGAGAACAGTAAACTCGTATTTCCAACGGAAAGAACACTTATCTTTTCCATACATTTGTTCAAATACCCCTTGCTAAATGCCCTACGACAGTTGGCTTATCATTCTCATTTCACTCCTTTTTTCCGCCTTCTTCTCAGGCATGGAAATAGCCTTCGTATCTGCGAATAAGCTAAAGATTGAATTAGACAATAAGCAAGGCCTTTGGACAGCGAAAATTCTGGCCATCTTCATTGGTAGGCCGAAGGTTTTTATCGCCACCATGCTTATTGGAAACAACCTAGCATTGGTCTTTTACGGAATTGAATCTGGGGAACTATTAGCAAACTTGCTGTTCCATGTAAATGACTGGAGTGAAGCAAGTTCTCCTTACTTAGCACTGGGAACCCAAACCTTGATTTCAACCATCGTAATCCTTATCACGGCTGAGTTTCTACCCAAGTCGATTTTCAGGATCAACCCAAACACATGGTTGAGCATCATGAGCATTCCATTGCTGTTGATTTTCTACCTCCTATTCATTCCTTCTTGGCTCGTCACACAAATGAGCAAAGGTTTCTTGCGCGTTTTCCTCAAAGCGAATACCAGCAATGAAAAAGCCGTCTTTGGTGTTGTTGATCTTGACCACTATTTGAAAGAGGTAACGGAGAACATGAATCCGGACCAAGACCTGGAACACGAAATTCAAATTTTGCAGAATGCCCTCGATTTTTCGCACCTCAAAGCGAGAGACTGTCTCATTCCAAGAAACGAGTTGGTAGCGTTAAACGTTGAAGATGAAGTATCGGAATTAACATCGCTCTTTATCGAAACGGGGTTGTCGAAAATTGTGATCTACCGCGATACCATCGACAATGTCATCGGTTACGTGCACGTGCGCGATGTCTTCAAGCAACCAGAGACCATTTCCAAAGTATTAATGCCTGTTTTCATTGTACCTGAACCCATGGCGGCCAATGAAGTATTGGAATTGTTCATCAAGAAAAAAGGGAATTTAGCGGTTGTGGTGGACGAATTCGGAGGAACTTCTGGGATCATGACTATTGAAGATATCGTAGAGGAAATCTTTGGCGAAATAGAGGACGAACACGACAAGGAAGACTTCATCGAGCAACAAATCAACGAACATCATTATCAATTCTCAGCCAGACTTGAAATTGATTACCTGAATGAAGAATACGACCTCCAGCTTCCAGAAAGCGATGAATACGATACACTAGGAGGAATGATCGTCTTTCATACCGAAGATATACCCGAGCAAAACGACGTCATCATCGTTGACAATTACACCTGTAGGGTTCTAAAAGTGAGTCAAACAAAAATCGAAGTAGTCGATTTAAGAGAGACAGAGGGAAACTAACTTTTTTAAGTCACGGAATCTCCGTATATTCGCGCTCCAAATTTAAAAGCTGTAATCGATGGCAGTGCTCGAAAAAATACGGTCTGTACAATGGCTGTTATTCTTAGCCTTGATCCTACTAGGGATCGGAATGATTAGTTTCTTGATCCCTTACGATGCGATTATGTCGCTCATGGGACAAGGGCAAAACCGCTCAGTTGCTGAAGTTGATGGTGTATCCATCAGCACGCAGGAGTTTAATACTGCTATGCAGGAGCGTCAAAGCTTGTTCAACTACCAGAACAACGCTAGCTTGGAGAACGAAGTGTGGAATGATATGTTGGAGAGAACACTCTTGGCAGATGATTACAACGCACTTGGACTTTCCATTTCTCAAGAAGAGTACAACGAGATTCGTTTCGGCGAGCATATCTCTCCTTACATCAAGCAAACGTTTTACGGAAACGAAGTAACGGATGAGAAGCGTGACCAGTGGAAGGAGACTTTCGCGAACATGTACAATGGTGAAAATCCGGAAGCGCGTGTTCAGTACGAAGGGTATGCTAACATCATTACAGCTAAGCGTCTTCGTGAGCGTTACAATGCACTTGTAACGAAAGGAATGTATGCCAATTCTCTGGACACCAAGTATGATTACTTGAGTGGTGAAGAGAAGGTAAGCATCAACTACGTTTTCAAAAAGTTCGCTGACATTCCTGACTCTGCGGTTACCGTAACTGAAAGTGATGTTCGTGCATACTACAATCAGCACAAGAGCGAAAAGAAGTACAACCAAACGCAAGGTAGAGGTTTGGAGTACATCAAAATTCCTATTGAAGCTTCTGAAGCTGACATTACAGCTATCAACGAAGAGTTGAAGACCTTGAAAGCTGAGTGGGAAACAAAATTGGGCAATGACTCTGCTTTTGTACAGAAGAATTCTTTGAACGGAAGATACATTAGCGAGACGCTTCGTGAAGCAACTGCTGTATCTGGTGCACAGAAGGAAATCTGGAACGCAGAAGTAGGCTCTTTAATTGGTCCTTTTGATGAAAACGGAACGAACAAACTAGTTCGCCTTGTTGACATGAAGGACATTCCTGATTCAACTGCAAAAGTGCGTCACATCCTTTTGAGCTTCAAAGACAAGGGAAGTGATGTTGAAAAAGCAGAACTAAACGCCCGTGCTGACTCGCTTAAAAGAGCGTACAAGAACGGAGCTGATTTCGACAAATTGGTTACTGACTTTTCTCAAGATCCAGGTTCGAAAGCAAAAGGTGGTGTTTACGAATACTTCCCAAGAGGACAAATGGTACCTGAATTCGAATCATTCTCTTTCGATATGCCAATTGGAAGTATTGGTGCAGTGGAGACCTCTTATGGTATCCACCTAGTAGAAGTACTAGATCAGCGTTGGAGCGTGAAAGAAGCTCAACTTGCTGTTATCTCAAGAGAAGTAAAGCCTTCTGTTAAAACACAGAAAGATGCTTACAGTGAAGCAAGTGACTTTTCTATCAACTTCAGCGACCTAGAGAAATTTAGAAGTGCTGCAGACACCATGGGTTATGCAGTAGTTGAAGCAGCTAAAGTTGCTCCAAATGCCTCAAACCTTTCTGGATTGAGAAACGCTGGTGAAGTTGTTAGCTGGTCTTTCAACTCTGAAGTAGGCGAAGTAAGCAACCCAATGTTAGTAGATGGCAATTATGTAATTGCTGTTGTAACGAAGGTGATGGAAGCAGGTGTACCTCCTTTCAACAATGTTGAAACTGAGATGCGAACAGAAGTAATCAAAGAGAAGAAGGCTGAGATGTATGCTGAGCTTATGAGTGAAGGAGACAATCTTGAAGCAGTTGCTGCTGCCGTTGGAATGTCTGTGAAGAGCGCAAGCAACGTTACTCTTAAGAGTTCTACTATTGCTAGTTCTGGTGCAGGCCCTGAGCCTAAGGTTGCCGGATTGGCTTTCGCTATTCCAAAAGACAACATGTCTCTTCCAATTGTAGGTGATCATGGAGTGTGGGTAATTGCCCCTTCTTCTGACATCATCTCAACTGATGTTCCTGAGGATCTATTCCAACAACAAGATCAGGCAACTAGCCGTCTTAGAGGTGGAGCTGCGAACAAAATGTTCAATGCAATGAAAGAAGGAGCCGATCTAGAAGATCAGCGAAACTAAGATTCGCTTTTAATGATATTAAAAAAGGGCCCGTAAAAGGCCCTTTTTTTGTGCTTAGGAATTTTTGATTGACGTCTACAAAACGGATTGATACGGCGGTAAAGTTGTGGGTTATTTTGTGGTCAAATCATGCTAGATTCGATGAAAGTTGTTTTAGTTTCGAACTGCTGGTTGGTTCGGTGGGGGAGGGATTGGGAGGGCCCGGGACGGGCTGTGTCCCATCAACTCATCTCCACTTTTACAAACAAGGAATCAGCAACGAGCTGTCTCCATAACTCAAAAAACGATAATCATTATTCAACGCATGCGTATAAACATCCTTCCATCGATCTCCTATCAAGGCCGCAACAAGGAACAGTAACGTGCTTTTGGGCATATGAAAATTGGTGAAGAGTCCTAAAATTGACTTAATCTGGTATCCTGGGGAAATCATAATTGAGGTCCGAAACTGAACTGCTTCTAACCCTCTGGCATCCATTTCCTGCACAAGAAATACCATGGCCTGTTCAAAGCTCTCAAACGGGTCCTCAAACGTATACGCGTCGTGTTGCGTAATTTCTTCGGCGAACTCGCCCTCTTTCTTTAATCTTACTGCCAACCAATGCAAGCTCTCCAACGTTCGAAGGGACGTGGTTCCAACTGCAAACTTCTTTTTTGGTAGGCTCAATTGTTGCAACGCGCCTCGTGTAACATAGCACTCCTCATGATGCATGGTGTGTTCCCCGATTGTTTCCGCAGATACCGGCTTGAAAGTTCCGGCGCTCACATGCAACGTCAACTTCACTACTTCAGCTTTCGTTTGTTGCAAAATTTCTGGAGTGAAATGCAGTCCAGCTGTTGGTGCGGCCACGCTACCCGGACGAGAAGCGTAAGTCGTTTGATAACGGTTCTCGTCTGCTTCCTCCGCTTCCCGCTGCATGTATGGTGGCAACGGAATCTTCCCTAAGACTTCTAGCACTTCTGCTAACGTGAGTGAAGAATTAGACCACTCAATTTTTACCTTGAATTTCTCCTCTTCTCTGCCCTCTTTCTCTGCTGTCAATTGAAGGTCTTCTGTTTCAATGGAGACCGCTCCTTCTTTCCATTTCTTAGCACCTCCAATTAAGCACCACCAAGTTGAACTACCGGCATGCAACATAGCCTCTTCAATGGTTGTTTCGAAAGGCTGCAATAAAAACAGTTCGACCCTCCCTCCTGTTGGCTTCTTCAAAAATAACCGCGCGTGAATCACTTTGGTATCATTCACAATGAGCTGCGTATCCTCTTTCAACAAGTTCGCAACATCAGAAAACTTCGCATCAGCAATATTTTCGCAATTCGAAATTAGCAAGCGTGCCTGATCTCGCTTTTCTGATGGAAAGGCTGGAATTCGTTCGGCTGGTAAGTCATAGTCGAACAAGTCTGGTGACATATCTTCAAACATGACACAAAAGTAATTCGTTTTAAGCCACAAAAATCACCCAGGGACCATCAATAGTGCAACCTTCGCTTAACCTGACCCACCCCTTTCGCTCAAAGTGACCCACCTTCTTCGTTGAAAGTTGACCCACCTCTTTCGGTGAAAGTGACCCACCCCAAAAAGGATGCTTGAACAGAGCTTCTGTCTGCTGTTTTTTTGTGCTATCTAAAAGCATGATAAATGGCAAACCATTCTCGCTCATCGTTGGAAATACACCATGTACAAAGACAGGAACTGCAGCCAGGCAAGTGCCCAATTCAAAGGAGATTTCTTATTAGGAGGAAATCTCAACGGCTTCATGCTGACATTCCTCTAATATCATCGACAGGCACAGTTATCGGGTTGCTAGAATTATTGTCAACTATTATCACCTCCTTTGGTAACCGAGTCTTAAGTTCAGTGAGAACTTTAATGTATTGGTCTATTCCTACTTGGTTATCCTTAACAGGAATTACGACGGAGATATCTTCGATTCGGATTACCTCGGACGTTTTCTGTGGTGTCTTCCTTTGAGTTGGGAAGACTAATCGACTTATGAGTGTCATTTCTAATTGTTTTGAGTTCAACTAGACACAGACAAAGAGAGTACCAATCTCTTCCAGAAACTACAAACTGCTCTTTGTCGAATATTATTAGTACCGTTTCATGATGGATGCGTATTCATTTTGGAAGAATTCGAAAGTGGCAGGATGTCAGTGATTATTGTGCACACTTCTGTGCACAACCATGATTTGCCAGAAAAACACAAATCTCTGAAACCTGCATACAAAAAAGGCCCCTGAACGTTTTCAAGAGCCTTTCTAAACCTTAACTAAAACTAACTATACTATTGAATGGTGGTTCAAGAACGAACCACCTCCTGTGTGGTACAATAATCATAAATGATACAGTTCAAAAAACATTGACCCTACCATTTTTATAAACTTTTTCTATTTAATTCTTTACTAGTACATATTCACCTGTACCAGCGGTAGTTACATTCATACCCATTGCCTTTGCAATTAGGCTCAAAGCGGTTGTTGCATCTTCTGCATCAAATTGTCCGCTAAACTCTTCTCCAGAAATGCTTCCTTCAACAGAAACATTCACTGCAAATGCGGCTTCAACATCTTCAATTACACGAATTAAATCAGCTTGAGCGTAATGAAAAACTCCTGTTTCGTTCATTGGAGTTTGCAGGCTGTGCGCGAACGGTTCGCTTAATTCACTTCCTCTCAATTTCACCCCTTGACCTTTGGTAATGATTTCCGCACTCGTTTCACCAGAAACTTTCACCTTTCCTGTGTAGCATTCAACCTGGAAATTTTGGTTGTCAGCATATACATTGAACGATGTTCCCAATACGGCTACATCGCCTAGTGCTGTCTGAACGGTAAATTTCTCCCCTTCTTCTACTTGGAAAAACGCCTCTCCTTCTAATGTCAAGGTTCTGCTTTCCCAATCTCCATCATAAGCCAGTTGAGCCCCTTTGTCTAGAAAGACAACAGAACCATCTGGTAATGTATGTTCTTGATTGGTTGCTGCTGTGATGTTTACATCATTGTTCGAAAACATGAACACACCAACTGCTGCAATAAAAGCTGCCGCTGCTGCAGACCATACTGCTGGTCTCTTGTACAACGGAATAACTTTCGTTTCCCGAATACGTGCTTGGAGCGATTCCCATGCTTGGTCTTTACTCTGATTCACAGGAACTTCCCATGATTTTAGCACTTCGTTGAATAATTCTTCTTTCTTCACTCTGTGTATTTTCCTAAATCAGTCGGCCTTTAATACAAGTACTTTTAGAAGTACCCTACCGGCATAATCATTTATTCTTCAAATATTTCCAACTCCACTTCTAGCTTGCTCGCTCCTGCGAAATAGCCTGAGCCGCCATCGATGTTATTTAGCCCCTCAGTAACTTGATCTCCACCGGAGCCGTTCTGATAAAAAAAGAGGGCATCATACGCTTCGTCAATAGCATAGACCGTTAATAGATGTGTCCCGTAATAGTTAAAATCAGTATCAAATACCGTTGTTCCTTGTCCTGGAACTGGGAAAGCATATTGCGTAGAGAAGTTTCCAGAATTCACTGAAAACGGGATCTCATCAAAAGTGTCTTCTTGCAGGTCCAGTTTGAGCACGTGACTAATGTTATTCTCTTGTTCCCAAAAAATTGAATAAATAGGCTCTCCTGTGGAAGCCGGATTGATTGGAATCATGGTTGCACTACTTTGCACAATGTTCACCGGTGTTGGAATCGTTGCTTCTGCCTGCAGTTGTTGATCATCTTTGGTCACCACCAAGCGATAAGACTGGTCTGCTTCAAGGAGCATTTCCCCTGCTGTATCTGAATACCTCCCTGGAATTCCTTCTATCTCGGTAAGTAGTACACTCGTTGTAGGTCCATCAAGCCTTACTCTCGCTCCTGTTACCGGTGTTGGTAAGGCTGTTTCATCGAAACCTACTGCATTGGAGAGGGAAAGTTGAGCAAATTCATTTTCAACCAAGATCCCATTGACTACAATCCAGTCTTCTTTCGTAGCGCCTTCTTTGGTGCAAGAGGCGAATAAGAACAACGCAACTATACATGTTAATCTTACCATTCTACTGAAAGTTGAAGTGCTGGAAGGAAACCTAGAAATGCCTGATCTCTTTGGCTTACGAACAAGTCGTCTCCTTCGGTCCCCGCCACATAATAATAACGATCTTTTATGTTGTTTCGGTTGTAGGTGTTGTATACAGAAAGCCCAACTGTTGCATTGCCAATCCCCAATTGAAAATCGTAATACACAGAAAGATCCAAGCGGTGATAGTCTGGTAGTCTGCCAGAATTCAACTGGCCAAACGCCACAAACTCTCGAATTTCGCCATTCAGCAACTCCAATTCATACGTTCCGAATGCAGGAGTATATGGTAGGCCTGATGCATAAACAAAGACCGCGTTAAAGTGCAATCTGCCCGGACGGTAAGTATATACTGCCTTGAATTCATTCCTTCTATCAAATTCAGCGGGGATGCTTTCCTCTAACGTAATCTCATCAAATTGATTTTCAGCCTTACTTAACGTGTAGGCAACCCAACCAGCATGTTTTCCTTTCGTTTTCGAAATCAACAACTCCAAGCCTCTTGCTATTCCCGTTCCTGTGACAATATCACCATCGTATGTTCCTGCATCTTTCGATGAAAATTGCAGGGCGTCTTGGACTGTTCCATCACTCCATTTTTGGTACGCTTCGATCCCGATAGAAAAGCGTTCCCTTTCGTAGCTCAATCCCAGACTAAATTGGTCTGACCTTAACACAGGAATTCGATCCGCGTCCACCAAACGCCACTCATCACTTGTATTCAAAAAGAGATCTTGTCTTCTGATATTTCGAATGAACTGATGGTTGCGTCCTAAAGCTGCATTCAGCGTCATGTATTCATTCAACCGGTAGGCCGAAATGATTCGCGGTTCGATGTAGGCTTTGTTCGTTCCAGTGAAAAATGCCGCTCGAATTCCTCCCGTTACGCTCATCAATAATGTTGGCGTCCAAACATTCTGGACATAGAGGTCAGCTTGGGATTGTAGGTCGATTTCCTCCTGGTCAATCCCTGTGCTTTCAAGCAATCCATTGACCACTTGGTAGTTCGTCATGGCGAAACCAAATGAAGTCAAGTTTTTCCGCAATCTTAAGTCGTGATTAAACCGGATGCTCACGTCTTGGATCGTGGTGTTTCGGTCAAAAAAGAGGGTGTCTGTTGTGCCCAGAAATAAATTCGTTCTACTATCAAAACCAAAGAGTTCACTGTTGTAGGCAGAGTAACCTATGGTCAAGTTTGATCTTTGGATAGCATCCCATTCTCTTGACCATGTTGCGCCAAGTCCGTCATTCCCCCACGAACTTCTGTCATTGTATTCAATATCGAAACGCTGATCTATGGAGGCTTCGCCATACCCAATCGAGAGCTGATCTTTTCCGCTGTAGAATGAAAAACTCAGACGATCGTCGTTATCTGTGGTAATCCCAATTTTCGCCGTAACATCATAGAAATGAAAATCAGGCTGCTCATCGCCACCAAACGCATTGACATCGGTACTCTGTGAAGGCAAGACGCTATTGTTGTAGACCCCATTGAACAGCTGACGGTACAGCGGACTGAAAACTAAGTCCGTGTACGACCTGCGCATGGACAAGACCATGGAAGCTCGTTCTCCAAGGATAGGCGATTCCAAGTGAAAGCCAGCGCTCATGAAGTTGAGATCCAGTTTGACATTGGTCTCGTTTAGGTTTCCTTGCTTCCCTGTAATTTCTAGAATTGACGAAGCTCGTCCACCGAATTTTGGTTCGAACACCCCCCTGTGAAGGCGGACGTTCTTGATGCTATTCGTGTTAAAGGCAGAAAACACTCCATAGAAATGATCTAAGTAATAGATGGTAAATCCATCATAGAGCACCAAGTTCTCATCAGACGCGCCTCCTCTTACGTGCAATGCGGAGGAGTTTTCCAAAGCGCCGCTTACTCCGGGTAGGAGCTGCAATGATCTTACAATATCTGGCTCACCTGTATTGGGCAATCTCATCGCGAGGTCAACATTCATTGTTTGAAGCGACGGACGTTTTGTTGTTTCTAAAATGGACGGTAATTCCGAAATCACCGTGGCCGTTGGAAGCAAGGCCCTCGATTTTCGAAGAAAGATGTTATAATTTGCTACATCATCAGCGGGTGTTAGTCTGATCATCCGCGATTTATAACCGATGTACGAACAATTCAAAACAACCGTATCTGAAGACACCTCGTTCAAGGTGAAATACCCTTGTTCATTAGTATAAGCTCCTCTGCCCGTTTTTGCTTCGGACACACTGGCAAAGGGAAGCGGTTCATTGGTCTCGGCGTCCAGAATTTTACCGTGAAGCACAAAATTGAAACGGGTGGCGTTTCCCACGGGCTCTTCTTCAATCAATTTCGGGAAAACAACAAGCGTTGCAGCCAAGTATTCGTAGGTATATCCATTGGGTTCCAACCATGATTTCAGTAGATCTGAAAGCGGTATTGGATTGCCATTGCTACTCACTTTGTATTCCTTGAGCGCCCTGTTATCATAAGCGATGGCCACCTTGTACTTTTTACGCAATTGGAAAAGGGCTCTGTTGAGCGGCACTTCTTTCCCATCAAACGATACCGTGAGTGTATCTGTTTGCGCGTGCATTGCCATGGAACTTGCTATGCACAACAAAAGAAGGAGTACGAAATGTCGCATATCGAACAAGATACTTCTAAGATGCCATTCTGACCAACAAAATGACCTGCCCTTTTGTATTGAATTGTTGAGTTGTATTGAGAAACAAATTAAACGTCGATATTCAATTTATCTCTCAGAATCTGAAGTGCCTTGCTCATTCTCTTTTCAACGGCTTTGACACTAATCCCTAATCTTTCCGCAATTTCTCGGTATTTCAAGTCTTCCAACCTGTTCATGAGAAACACTTCTCTACTCCCTTCTGGAATGGCCGCAATAACACGTTGAAGTTCTTCTTCAAACTCCTTCATTTCAGCCAAGTATTCCGGGCTTTTATCTTCTTGTCTGAATTGAACTTGATTAACGAACTTATACTGCAGTTGCTGTCTTTTGAGCTGATTGATTGCCAAGTTCCCTGCAATGGTGTACAAATAAGACTTCACCGTTTTGCGTTCAATTTTGTGCTTGTTTTCCCACAGTTTGATGAAGGTGTCTTGCGCTACATCTTCGGCCATTCCTTCGTTTCCTGTTTTGAAATAAAGAAAGCTACGGATTGATTCATAATACTCGTCAAAGTATTTCTTGTACTCTTGTTGTGTAAGAGGACCATGGTTGGAGGAGGCAGAAGACAAACTAAATATCACTTGGCGCTTTGCTAGGAGGGCGAAAAATAGAAAAAATGATGGCGCAAATACTTTTTCATGTCGTGAGTTTATGGACCCTATGGTTTTCTTTTATGTCCATTCAGCACCAAAACCGTTCCGCTTACCCGAATACACAAATCACATTCTAGTAGGAAATAGTACCTTTCAGACAACTTGATGCCCATGAAAAAGATCGTCTTTCAATTTAGTATTATTTGTTTCCTATTGGGAAATACCATCGCCAGCTCTGCTCAAAATATTGACGGGTTTTGGAATGGATATGCCACTTTGATGGGACAAGATTTGCGCATCGTAGTTCAGGTCGAAGAAACACCCGATGGACTTTCTGCTGTAATGAAGAGTCCTGATCAAGGAAGCGGCGATTTACCCGTAACTGCAATTAGCCTAACGGGCAGTCAGTTCTCCTATTCTGTAGAAAGCGTTGGTTTGACCTATGAAGGTGTATTTGACGACGGCAATCAAGTGATCACTGGAAATCTCAACCAAAATGGACGACTTTATCCACTCACGTTGGTTAGGGAGGTTCTTGAGAAAAAAGAAATTGCACGGCCCCAAAACCCGAGTGAACCGTTTAACTGCACTTCGGAAGAAATTTCATTCAAAACATTAGATGGCAAGTACACCCTTTCAGGCACCCTTACTATTCCAGCAGAAAACATCACCGCGGTGGTTGTTATGGTTTCAGGGTCTGGGCCTCAGAACAGGGACAGTGAAATTCTAGACCACAAACCTTTTTGGGTATGGGCTGATCATTTCGCGGAAAAAGGAATTGCTTGTCTGCGCTATGACGAACGAGGTGTAGCCGCTTCTGAAGGAAACTTCGATATGGCAACGTCCAATGACTTTGCGAAAGACGCACGAGCAGCTTTGAATTTTCTTGAGAAGCAGTCTCGTTTCGAAGCGGCGGCGATAGGTTTGGTTGGACACAGCGAAGGCGGGCTTGTTGCTTCACTTGTTGGTACCATGGAAGAACCGGTAGATTTTCTCGTTTCGCTCGCTGGAATGGGGAAAGACGGCAGAACACTCCTTGAAAAGCAGAATTTCGACATTTATGTTTCCAGTGGGTTATCAGCCGAAATGGCCCGATATGAAACGAACAAAACCATGGCATTGATTGACTTGGTAATTGCCACACCCGATAGCGCCGAAGCCTACCAAGCAATTCGACAACAAGTTGCTTCTTGGCCCGAGGCAGAAACGAATTCTTCCGTAGACAAAACGACCATGGCATTTAACAGCTCTTTGAATTGTGTTTGGATGAGGAACTTACTGGTTCTTGACCCCGCACCCTACTGGGAGAAAACGACTTGTCCGGTGCTTGCCATCAACGGGAATAACGACTTGCAAGTAGATGCCAACGCGAACATTCGGGCTATCCAGTTCGCCTTGAGAAGAGGAGGAAACACCAACGGAACGTTCAAAATATTCCCCAACATGAATCATCTTTTTCAGGAAACTGAGGATGGAAGTATTGACCTTTATGGCAAATTAGAGCAAACAGTATCTCCTCAGGTATTGGAATACGTTTCAGATTGGATCGTGACAACATCTCAAAAATAATAGGCTTGTGACTACAGAAACAGCAACACATAGAGGGCCTTTTTGGGCATTTCAATTCGGCGGTTGGGGTCTTTTCCTAATCATCGTTCTTGTTGCCAATTTTCTGCAGCCTTCCTTTCATTGGTCGAACATAGCTCTGGCTTTCGCTGTTTTCGGCTTTGGTTTCGCATCAACGAGCCTTTACAGGGCATTTGTCAAGCGCAGGGAGTGGATCAACAAGCCTCCTCTAAAATTAATCATTCCCATTACCCTTGGCAGCCTTACCACGGCATTCGTATGGACATTGGGATTCCTTGGAGTACAATTGATCATTCACTCTTTTGGGGCTCCAGGAACCAAACCTTTTGATCCGGTTGAGTTGTTCGTTTCATTCCTGAATAACCTTTTTCTGGTGCTTCTGTGGAGCCTCATCTATTTCGCCTATCACTATTTCACCATTGCTCAAACGGCCCGGGTTGCCCGATACAAATCTGAAGCTGCAGCCCGAGATGCTCAGTTGAATACGTTGAAGGGTCAAATCAATCCGCACTTCATGTTCAACTCATTGAATAACATTCGTGCATTGATGCTGGAAGATGTTACACGAAGCAGAGAAATGTTGACCAAGCTGTCAGACTTGCTTCGTTACAGCATGACCATCTCAGAAAAACGTGTGGTTCCTTTGAAAGATGAATTGGCGGTGGTGCGCGATTTTCTTGACTTGAACAAGATTCAGTTCGAAGATAAGCTGACCTATTCATTTGATGTAGACGCCAGTTTGAAGGAATACAAAATCCCTCCTATGGTGCTTCAAATTTTGGTCGAAAACAGTGTCAAGCACGGTATTAGTAGCAGCACCTCTGGCGGTAAAGTTATTGTAGGTGCTGGGCTCGAAGGAGATCGGCTGGTCTTAAAAGTGAGCAACACTGGAAATTGGACATCCGCCTCAAAACGACCAGATAGTCACGGAATAGGACTGCCAAATATTCGAAGAAGATTACAACTAATTTATGGCGAAACCGCTAGTTTGCACATTAGTGAAGAAGACGAACTAGTAGTAGCTAAAATAGAATTACCACATGAGTAAAGCAGCAATTACAGCGATGATCGTAGAGGATTCTCGACTCGCTAGGTTAGAATTAAAGAACATGTTAGAAGCCCATCCCGAGGTAGAAATTGTTGGAGAGGCAGACAATGTTGATGATGCCTTGAAATCATTGGCTGAACTGGATCCTGACGTCCTATTTCTCGACATTCACATGCCGGGCAAAACAGGTTTTGACTTGTTGGAGGAATTGGAAACAGTGCCTCATGTTGTTTTCACTACTGCTTATGACGAATACGCCATTAAAGCGTTCGAATACAACACCTTAGACTACCTATTGAAGCCGTTGAAGCCAGAAAGACTTGCGGCGGCCTTGGACAAAGTACAACAAGGTATTGAAGAAGAACGATCTCAAGAAGAACAGCATGCTGAGGGTGACTTTTTAAGCATCGATAAGCGTGTTTTTGTGAAAGATGGCGATAAATGTTGGCTGGTTCGGCTTGGAGACATTCGCATGTTCGAGGTTTACGGAAACTATAGTAGGGTGTTTTTTGAAGGCAACAAGCCACTCATTTTACGCTCTTTGAATCAGTTGGAAGAGCGCTTGGATCCCGCCGTTTATTTCAGAGCCAACAGACAGCAGGTCATTAACTTAGAAAAAATCGACAAGGTTGACACCTGGTTCAATGGCAGACTCAAAGTGACCATGGAAGGAGGAGCAGAAGTGGAAATTTCGCGACGTCAGGCCGTCAAGTTTAAGGAGAAATTGAGCTTGTGATTCCCTCTCAGGTGAACAAAGTTTACTTGCCTTTGATTACATTTGTAGTGCGAGAGAAATGACCTAACGCAGAACCTCTATGGAACAATCAGATACAATCGAGCGCTCGCTCGTTATCGGTGCTTCTGGCCAAATTGGAACCGAACTCATTTTGAAATTAGGTGAGCTTCATGGTGCAGAAAATGTAGTAGCCGCAGACATTCGTCCTCCGGCGAGTGAAGAACTTAGCAACTTTACATACGAGCATTTGAATATTCTGAACGATGAACAACTGAAAGAGGTCATCGCTCGTCACAACATCACTACCGTTTACTTGTTAGCCGCCATGTTGTCTGCCACAGCAGAGCAACAGCCCGAACGTGCATGGGACTTGAACATGGTTGGACTCTTCAATGTGCTCAATCTTGCGAAAGACAAGGTGATCAAGAAGGTCTTTTGGCCTTCATCCATCGCTGTTTTCGGTCCTTCTACCCCTTCTGAAAACACTCCTCAAACAACCGTTTGCGAGCCAAACACGGTTTATGGAATTTCCAAGTTAGCCGGCGAACGATGGTGCGAATATTACCACGCCAACTACGGAGTAGATGTTCGAAGCATCCGTTACCCCGGATTAATAGGTTACAAATCTGCTCCAGGTGGTGGCACTACAGACTACGCGGTAGACATTTATTACAAAGCGTTAGAGGAGAAGCCTTTCACTTGCTTCCTCAACGAAGACACTAGACTTCCGATGATGTTAATGGAAGATGCCATTCAAGCTACTATCCAACTGATGACTAGTCCGGCTGAAAAGCTTTCAGTGCGTTCTTCTTACAACATCAGCGGCATGGATTTCACCCCCAAAGAGATTGCTGCTTCGATTCAAAATCACATTCCTTCTTTCGCCATAGACTACGCTCCTGATTTCCGTCAAAAAATTGCTGACTCATGGCCTTCTAGCATTGATGACCGTGTCGCAAATAAAGACTGGGGTTGGAAAGCTTCTTACGATCTCGATCGGCTGACAGAAGTAATGCTTCAAGAAGTTGCAAAAAAAAAAATGAAGCTTGAAACCTTGTAGGACAAGTCCCGTATAGTGTATTAGGTAAAACCAATACCAAATTGCGATGACTACTACAAACAACCTAGCTTCAAGAGCCTTTTTGCTGGTGCTTTGCGTCCTTGTAAGTTCGCTTGGATTCGGATTCTCCGATCAAGAGTTGAACCAAGTTGACGACCAAGGACTTCGCCAAGGTTACTGGATTATCAAAGGCTACATGGCCGATGATGCTGAATTCGGACCCAATGATACCGTAGAAGAAGGACAGTATGTTGACAACCTTAAAGAAGGGGTTTGGAAGCGTTACTATTCCAACGGAAATCTCAGAAGCGAGATCACTTATTCCAAGAACAGACCTTACGGACAATATTCTATTTTCTATGAAAATGGGCAATTGGAAGAGTCTAGTACGTGGCATCGCAACAAAAACGTAGGCACGTTCAAGCGTTTTTACTCGAATGGTCAACCGCAACAAGAATTTTACTTTGCTGATAATGGCAAGCGAAACGGTCAACAGAAGTATTTCTATGAAAATGGCCAAATCGCATTGGATGTCAACATTCAAAACGGAAAAGAAGAAGGTGAGTACAAGCGCTATTTCGAAAATGGTGATTTGAAAGAAGCCCGAAAGTTTGAAGGAGGTGTAACACTTGATGGAACCATTAAGAACTACGCGAAAACAGGAAAAGCAGCACCAAAAGCTGATCCAATCGAAAAACCTGTTATTGAAACGGAAACAGCCGTTGACACTCCAAACGAAGCGCAAAAGTTTTCGCCAAACGGACATAACATTTTGTACGACACCAACCAGCAAATCACGCAGGTTGGAGACTTCAAAAACGGACGTCTATGGAACGGTAAATGGTACCGCTACAGCGTCGAAGGAATACTGGTACGCATTGAAATTTACCGCGATGGCAAGTACATTGGTACTGGCGTAATTGACGAGAATGACTAACTCCACAATTGCATTCAATCGCATTGATTCATTTACCTAAACAAAAGCCGCTCAGAAATGGGCGGTTTTTTTTGATTTATTAATCCGCTTTTTTCATCGCTGAAAAGGCGAAATTCTTTTCTTTGTAATATGCAAAAAGAACGATTTAACGAGCAGAAGCTCACGATATACAACTGCCTCAATAGAGCCAAAGAACCCTTTGAG
>JAQWQB010000075.1 GCA_029245065.1 Flavobacteriales bacterium
GACGTTGCTTCTACTCCGAAAGACCACCAAGTGCGCAGGTCGAATAACGTTGCCATTGAAACCAGTCTGCCTGCTTCCTTGTGCACCGTTTCAAGTTTTCATTTAGATGATGACGAAACTGAAATGCAGCAATGGCTAGCAGTTACAGCTCCTCAATTTGACATTCTCATTTTCTCTGGAGGGGTTTCGATGGGTAAAAAAGATTACCTGCCACGTTGTTTGAAAGCACATGGCGTAGAAGAATTGTTCCACAAAATAGCACAACGTCCTGGTAAGCCTATGTGGTTTGGAAGCAAGGCCAACCAAGTGGTGTTTGGCATGCCAGGCAATCCTGTGAGTACCCACTTTTGCACCCTTCGTTATGCGATGCCATTTATCCAAAATTGCCACGGCATTGACACGAAACGGCGGAGTGTAACGCTTGGTCAATCTGTTTCCTTTGCACCCAACCTCACCTTGTTTAAGCCCGTTGTTCTTGACGAAGCAACGGCTACTGCAATCCCAATCCACACCAACGGTTCTGGCGATTTCATTAGCTTAGGAAAAGCAACTGGATTTATAGAGTTGCCAAATGATCAAAGCGAATTCGAAGCAGGAACGCTTTTCACCTATTATCCATTCACATGAAACTGACGCATTTTAAAGACGGAAATCCCGAGATGGTAGATGTTTCGGCCAAAGCGGTAACAGAACGTATTGCGCAAGCGGAATCATTCGTACACTTCCCTGCTGCGGCATGGAAGACATTGGAAGAAAATGGGTTCACCACCAAGAAGGGAGCGCTGTTGCACACAGCTTCATTGGCCGGGGTAATGGGGGCAAAAAAAACAGCCGACCTGATTCCGTTGTGTCATCCACTTCCGTTGACTTCATGCAAATTGGATTTCGAAATATTAGACCATCAAATTAGGGTCATTTGCACCACCAAAACAACGGGTCAAACAGGCGTTGAGATGGAAGCACTTACCGGAGCCAACGTAGCGGCCTTGACCATCTACGACATGTGCAAAGCGTTATCGCACGACATTCGAATTACAGACCTACAACTCGTACAGAAATCGGGTGGTAAAAAGGATTTTAAGCGATGAAACACCTTAAACACGCCAAAATTGAGCGCCCGAATGTAGAACACTATGCGAGGATAGATCTTGGCGTTTTTGGCGCGAGTTGCCCGGCAATTGCTGATTTCTGCTCAGAAATTGCCGCCGCTCTGCCCGCATCAAATGTGGTGTATGTTGATACAGACCACGCTTCGTTTGATAACCCCGCCTTTTCGAACCAACCTTCCACTCATTTTACGGCAACGAATGTCCAAACGGAGACCACCACAAGCCTGCATGGTGCGAAAATGGATTGGAAATATACTCCGAGTAAAATCAATTACGATCTAGCTTTGGTGAACTCCAACCATTTCGAAGCTCGGCGGTATATGCTTTACTACAGTGAAAAAAAGCATGCTTCGGTCCTTAAACGAAAAGCGTATTTAGCTAATTGCTTGGCTGTGGTGTTAGCAGAAGGAAGCGAATTGCCTGCTGACTTAGAGAAGATGTTACCTGAAGGATGCCCTGTTTACAGTTACGACCACCGAATGGAGGCAACAACACATGTAACACCGTTGCTATCCGAACCGAAACTCAAGGGGCTTGTCTTAGCTGGCGGAAGAAGCTCGCGCATGGGCAAGGATAAAACGAAGTTCAATATTCACGGCAAGCCACAATTCGAGCATATTGCTGATTTGATGGCACCCCATTGCTCTGAGTTGTTCGTGAGTCAGAGCAGTGTTCATCAAGTTACCACAGACCTCCCAACGTTGGATGATGCTTTTTCCAGTTTGGGACCTTTCGGAGCAATTCTAACGGCATTCAAGACAGACCCCAATGCAGCATGGCTAGTAATGGCCTCTGATCTTCCGTACGCCAACGCAGACGCCTTGGGACAGTTGGTTACTTCGCGAAGCACCAAAGACCTAGCAACGGCGTTTTACAATGAAGACACCGACTTTCCTGATCCGTTATTTACCATCTGGGAACCGAAGGCCTACCCAAGACTGTTGGAGTTCCTAGCCATGGGATACAGTTGTCCGCGAAAAGCGTTGATCAACTCTCCTATTCACATGATCACACCAAAAGATGCGAAGGTGTTGTTCAATATGAACACGCCGGCTGATTTAGCGAAAGTGAAAGGAGAAAACTTAAGTTAGCTTTTCAGAATACGCAGCAGAAGAACTGGGTCAAACGGATTGATGGTTTCTGGGATGATCATTTCCTTCCACCTTTTTTCTTCACGGTCACTGAGTTTATCGAAGGCTCGAAAAGAAGTTGATTTATTTTTTTGCCAGAAGAATTACCAAGGCTTCGACAAGCTCAGCCACCTCACCTAGCTTTCCCGCTACCTTTTCCCGCCGGCCCTAGGTACCGTCGTATTTTTTTCAATCGCGAAGCCATCTACGGCCTATCACTCACCCACGCTTCCCCATCTTCAAAACATTCCTTCTTCCAGATTGGGACTTCTTTCTTAAGCTCATCAATGATGAACATGCAGCTTTCAAACGCAGCACCTCTGTGCGCAGCAGATACAGCTACCACCACTGCTAAATCGCCAATTTGAAGGGTGCCAATTCGATGGTGGATGGCGATTTTGACAATAGGCCAATTCTCTTGTGCCCGAACAATGATCTTTTCCAGCTCTTTCTCAGCCATGGGAATGTACGACTCGTATTCCAGGTGGCTCACCTTACGGCCCTTGGTGTTGTTCCGAACCGCACCTGAAAACACTACTTGTCCGCCACAGGATGGGTCAGCAACAAAGCGTCTGCATTCTTCCGCATCCAAGGCTAAGTCCGTTATTCGTATTGTTTTTTTCATCAGCCTCCGCTTACTGGTGGGATCAATGCTACTTCATCTCCGTCATTCAACACAACAGCATCTAGGACATATTCCTCGTTCACAGCCAACCGAATGCTCAACGTATTCCCCATCTCTGGATATTCCGCGATGAGTTGCGATTGAAGTTCGTCGGTCGTGATGCCTTCCGCTACCTCCAACTCAGAGCGCTGTTGCCCTACAATATCCTTCGCCAATCCGAAGGCTAACAGGTGAATTTTCATAGTGCAAAGGTGTGAAATTGCTGCTGTTTTAGGGCGAAAATGAAGAAAACTTTGTCGTCGTTGAGGATAACTTTGTGAACGACATCAATGCAGTTTCATCGGTCAGTCTGGACGTGTATCTTTGCTGCAAGCTATGGAAGAACAATACGATGTAAGTGAACCTGCTCTCCTCGCCTCGCGATTCATTAATCAGACATCCCGATGCGTATTCTTGACGGGCAATGCTGGGACGGGAAAAACAACGTTTCTGAAGAACTTGATGAAAGTAACGCCCAAGCAGGCTGCCATTGTTGCTCCAACCGGAATTGCAGCGTTGAATGCGGGTGGAGTAACCATCCATAGTATGTTCCAACTCCCTTTTGGTTCGTTTGTTCCAGTTCGAAAACTAGTACTTAACTCATACCAATACGGGAAAATTCACGACATCGAAGCACTGCTAAAGAACATGCGTATTTCCAAGTCGAAGAAACGCATATTGCAACAGTTGGAACTCCTTGTGATCGACGAGGTTTCAATGCTCAGAGTTGACCTACTTGACGCCATTGATCAAGTGCTCCGAAGCATTAGAAGAAGATACAACAAGCCTTTTGGAGGCGTGCAAGTATTGTTCATTGGCGATATGCTTCAATTACCTCCGGTCGTTAAACCTGAAGATTGGGAGCTGTTAAGACAATACTACAACAGTCCGTTCTTTTTTGATGCGATGGCATTGAGGGAATCTGGACTCGTCTATCTTGAGCTTGAAAAAATCTATCGTCAAAAGGACCCAACATTCATCAAACTGCTGAACAACCTCAGGAATAATAAGGCAGATGAAGACGACTTGACGCTGCTAAATGGATACTACCAAGCGGATTTTATTCCGAAGGACGAGGATGAATACATTACCCTTACGACACATAACTACAAAGCAGATAAGATCAACAAAGACGCGCTAGACCGATTAAAAGGGAAATCGCATAAATACAGCGCTACTGTTGAAGGTGATTTTGCAGAGAACACCTATCCTATTGATGAGGAATTAGTACTGAAACTAGGCGCGCAAGTCATGTTCATGAAGAACGATCCGACCGGCGGACAACGATTTTTCAATGGGAAGATTGGTAAGGTTACGGCGTTGACGAAGGAGTCGGTTGAAGTAACATGCGCTGGCGAAGAACCGCTAGATGTAGCCCGCTACGAATGGGAGAATTTGAAATATACCCTGAATGACCTCACGGAAGAAATTGAGGAGAAAATTGTTGGGAGATTCGAACATTTCCCGCTCAAACTAGCCTGGGCAATCACAGTTCATAAAAGCCAAGGACTCACATTTGAAAAAGCCATTCTAGATGTTTCTGATGCTTTTGCAGCCGGACAAATCTATGTTGCACTTTCACGCCTTAGAAGCATGGACGGCCTCGTACTGACATCGAGAGTGCCTATTGATTCCTTCCTGGTTGAACCGAATGTGCAACGTTTCGCTGCCTCTAAACAAGAGAAAGAAGAGCTTGAAGTATTGATTGACGCAGAAGCCTTCTTCTACGTTAAAAATCAGATCATTACCTCATATGAGTTGGGCGACTTAATTCGCATGATTCTCTTTCATGCGCAGAGCTACAATAAATCAGAAACGAGATCGGCAAAACAAGACGGCGCTGAATGGGCGGCTAAACTAAACATCCTCGCACAAGAGTTAAAAGACCCTTCCAATAAGTTCAGAAGGCAGCTGGAACGCATCATGCATACCAAAGAGATTTGCGATCCAACCTTGTTGCTGGAACGACTGGAAAGCGCAGAGAAGTATTTTGGTCCTCGGTTGCACGAAATCTCGCAACAACTCTTAGACCGCATCAAAGAAATCTCAACACGCAAGGGTGTTAAGCAGTACAACGCGGATTTGAAAGAGCTTGAAATGTTGGCGTTCAAGCGGAAAAGAATGGTGAGTCAAGCAACGCAGCTTGCGAACAACTATTTCTTCGATGAGGCATTGACCGAAGTGACATCAGAAGACAATGCAGAGCGTGAATCGCTTTTGACATCGAAACGTATGGCAAAGCGGGCTGGCAAAGAAAAAGGCACCAACATTAAAGGCAAGCCGAAGAAAGGCGAGTCGCAGCGTATTTCTCTTGAACTTTTCAAAGCTGGAAAAACCATTCAGGAAATTGCAACGGAACGTTCATTTGCGTTAAGCACCATCCGCGGACACATTGGTAAGTTTATCGCTTCAGGTGAAGTGCGCTTGGACGAGTTGATTGAAAAGCCAAAAATCGAAGCGATTAAGAAAGCGATTTCGTTGCATAGAGGCGATGGATTGAACCCTATAAAAAAGGCACTTGGTGATGATGTTGACTACGATGAAATACGTTGGGTCATGGCCACCATGGAAGACGAAGGGAAATCATAGTTACCCATTCTGCCAGAGCAAGCGCAAGCCTACCAACAACACCAACACCCCTGTAATAAAACGAATTCTTCGCCTACCGCGTTCTGAAAAGCTGAACTTCGTTCCAAGGAGCGCCCCGCCTACCACTGCTAAGGATAGAAATAAGTAAAGCGAATAGTCATCTCCCATCCCATTGCTTAGAACATACCCCGTTCCGCCGGCAAGGGCATTCACTAAGATGAACACAGAACTCACCGATGCGATACGTTCGGGAGAGCGCCAATTCGTTAAATGCAACAAGGGAGATAAGAAAATGCCCCCTCCTATGCCTACAACACCGGCTAAGAAACCAATCATTCCTCCCATGCCAAGTTGAACCCATGTCTTATTCAATGCGCCTGACGTTTGATTGGATGGAGTTGGCCGAAGCATTAATAAAACCGCAGCAACAAGCAATACTCCGCCAAGCAACAACAAGTAAGCGTCATTGCCCATTGCGACCGTTCCGCCAAGGAATGAACAAGGGACAGCAAGTACAATCCAAGGCCACGTTTCTTTCCAACTAAACCACTTGAACTTTTGATGGCGTAATGAATTCGTTCCTGTCACAACAATATTACAGATGTACGCAGCAGTTCGAATAAGCAGCTGTTCACTTGAAAGCTGAGATAGAAGTGCTAGGTACCCAGAACCACCTCCGAAGCCCGCCGCACTGTACAACGTGGCAATCAAAAAGAAAACGGCTATTATCCATGGATGCTCTGCTAACATAATCGCTTGGCACAAGTACATGATGGACCTAATTGAAATAAGCCAACAGACATCAGCATTTCATCAGGCGTTGATTTTTGAGCAAGGTCTCCGTACCCCAATGTTATGTGCGGACGGTAACGCTCATTGGCAAAATTCTCGAAGTGAGCTACGTAGTCAATCTCTCTTCCAGTCAAGCGGTCAGCCCCCACAAAATGATTCGGCACGACTTCATTCGTTCTAACACGAGCGAATTCTTTATCATAAGAGACGTGCAACGCTTTCAACGGTTTGGCTAAGACAACATTCAACCAGTTGATTGGACTACTTGTGTTATTAAGAAGCGTGAAAGAGTCGAACTGCACGAGGCGATCAATTGGTTTGAAATGCTTGACTAACCTCGTTATTTGCGCATCAGGAACACTCCCCATGCTAAGCGTAATGTGTGGAAATCGATCGCTGTTATTTAAAAAGGGACTTCCATGGACGTCTAATCCTGCCAACTGAACGAGTTGTTCAACGTCGTGTTTAGTATTCGGAACAAGAGCAAAACTCAGCGCTTTCATAGCCGCAAGATACCAGTTCAAGTTTGTTAACATTCATTGACTTCCGGCTTAACTTTTTTTAGCGCCGCTGTTAGACGTAAACAAAGGCAACTGGCGTTAATTTTGATACAAACGAAGAACAAACCAATTGATAAAATATATGAAACGCATACTTGGAACATTTGGAATTGCAATTTTAGGAGGTATTGTTGCTGTTGGAGCAGCTCAGCTTGTTTCCAGCGATGAACCAGTCCGCGTAATTGAAACGGTTAAACAGGCACCTCCAATTAACTATACCGCCCTGGCAAGCGGAAACTCCTTAGACTTTACCGTTGCCGCAGAGAAAACCGTCAATGCGGTGGTCCACGTCAAAACAGAATCAACCATGATGCCTACAGGCAGCAACCCGTGGATGGATTTGTTCGGTTACGACAATGAGCCTCGCGTACAACAAGGAAGCGGATCTGGCGTAATTATCAGCAACTCTGGCTACATCGTAACCAACAATCACGTGATTGATGGGGCGAACAAGGTCACCGTATCTATGAATAATAATAAGACGTACGATGCAACGGTGGTCGGTGCAGATCCAGCAACTGATATAGCACTATTGAAAATAGAAGAAACGGGACTGCCAACTGTCACTTTCGGAGATTCCGACGAATTGAAAATTGGTGAATGGGTTCTTGCGGTCGGAAATCCGTTCGATTTAACGTCTACCGTTACCGCAGGAATTGTTTCAGCAAAAGCAAGAAACATCAATTTACTGCGCGGTGACGCCAACAGAGAGATCTTCCCTATTGAATCATTCATCCAAACAGATGCAGCGGTAAATCCAGGTAACAGTGGAGGTGCACTTGTAAATACGAATGGTGAACTCGTGGGGATCAACACGGCAATTGCTTCCAAAACCGGATCGTACAGCGGCTACTCGTTTGCGGTTCCTGCGGCGATTGTACAGAAAATCACAGCTGACTTAAGAGAGTTCGGAACAGTGCAACGCGCGTTCATTGGTGTTCGAATCAGTGACGTGAATCAAACCATTGCAGATGAGCTTGACCTTCCAGGTATTGAGGGTGTATACGTAAACGACCTTGTTCAAGATGGTGCAGCTGCGGACGCTGGAATTGACGCAGGCGATGTGATCTTGAAAGTTGGTAGCACCAACGTTAAAACAGTGCCTGAATTGCAAGAGCAAATTTCTCGCTACCGTCCGGGTGATTCGGTGGGACTTGAAATCTGGAGAGATGGCAAGCGAAAAAACCTCGACTTGGTTTTACGTAATAAGAAAGGCGGAACAGACCTACAGAACATTGAAGACTTAAAAGCTTCTATGGTATTGGGAGCCGAGTTGGCCGATGTTTCAAGTGATGAAATAGCATCATTGAACATTCATGGGGGCGCGAAGATTACGGACCTTGAAAACGGCAAACTGTCAGAGGTTGGTGTAAATGAAGGATTCATCGTTACCAAAATCGATGGGGAGAAAGTATATGACGTGAAGAGTTTTACAGATGTCCTGGCTAAAAAGTCCGGTGGTGTTTTGATTGAGGGGATTTATCCGAACGGACAAAAAGCATACTACGGGTTAGGCATCTAATTGCTGTAATAGCAAAAGTGAAAGCCGAGGTGATTTATCTCGGCTTTTCTTTTTTTAAAACTTAATGGTTTGACTCTCGAGGATTTTAATGACACTTCGCTTTATTCATTTCCACCTTTTTTCTTCACGGTCCCGGGGACGGTCGAAGGGATGCATGCAGGGTCGGCTCACCAGCCGACCACTTGGGTAACGTCAGGCGTCTAGAATGAAAGACATTCCATGACCTAACGTGGATTAAACCATTGAACCTTTCTTTTTTAAATGGATTGAATCCTTGTAAGCAAAAAGACGGTTGTTATAACTCATATTCCAATTCAAGTATCTACTTTTGCGGTGCCTTTTAGGCGTTGAGAATTAATTCAAATCTATAACTCAAATCCATGGCTAGCAACAGTCTACAGGAAACCTACAGCAATGAACTGAAGGTTTATGTGAACCAAGAGAAAGCTGCAGTTGATCTGCTCAATTCTATTGGCAAGCTGCTTTTCGACAAGTCTATTGAACTTGTTATTTTCCGTAATCACCTAGTTGATTCGAACATCACAGAAATCCTTCGTTTGCACAAGTATGCTGCAGAAGTGGTCAATCGTCCAATCAGTGTTTTTGACACTGCCGACATTGCTCGAGCTCTTTACAAAATGGACCTCGCTCCTGCCAAAATTGACATTGGCAAATTGGCTAGCGAATGGTTTGCTGAGCGCGAACGTGTAAACAGTTTGGAAGATTTCCTAGAAGAAAAACTAGGCAACTTCTTATCAGACGGAGCTGCTCCTCTTGAACCAAGAGATGTAGTGCTTTACGGTTTTGGTCGTATCGGTCGTTTGGCTGCACGCGAACTTATTAAGCAGGCTGGAAAAGGCCAGCAGTTGAGATTACGCGCCATTGTTTTGCGCTCTGTTGATGAAAAAAGCCTTGTGAAACGCGCCGCCTTGTTGGAAAATGATTCTGTACACGGACGTTTTGGGGGAACCATTGATGTAGATCATGAAAACCAAATGATCGTAGCGAATGGACAGCGTGTTAAGTTTATTGAAGCGAAGGACCCTTCTGAAGTAGATTATACAGCTCACGGTATCAATAACGCCCTACTGATTGATAACACCGGTGCATTCCGTGATGACAAAGAACTTGGACTTCACTTGAAGTCAAATGGAATCTCTAAGGTTATTTTGACGGCTCCTGGAAAAGGCATTCCGAACGTTGTTTATGGTATCAACCACAGAGATCTACACATTGAAAAAGAGAATATTTTCTCTGCTGCATCTTGCACCACCAATGCTATCAGCCCAATCCTAAAAGTGGTTGAGGACCTGTATGGAGTTGAGAAAGGACACGTAGAAACGGTTCACGCGTACACGAATGACCAGAACTTGTTGGACAATATGCACAAGAAAGAACGTCGTGGACGTAGTGCTGCTGTCAACATGGTTATCACTGAAACAGGTGCTGGAAAAGCGGTTACAAAAGTAATCCCTTCTCTTTCTGATAAACTTACTGCCAATGCAGTACGTGTACCAACCCCGAACGGATCGTTGGCTATCATGCACCTTCAGCTGAACAAAGAAACGTCTGTTGAAGAAATTAATAACGCCATTCGAAATGCGGCGTTGGAAGGAGACCTTGTCAACCAGATTTACTACTCTATCAATCCGGAAATGGTGTCGAACGACATCATTGGTAACGAATGCTGTGCCGTTTTTGATAGCCCTGCAACCATTGTTAGTCCAGACAAAAAGAGCGTAGTGCTTTATACATGGTACGACAATGAATTCGGCTATACAAAGCAAGTGATTCGATTGGCTAAGTATGTAGCCAAGGTGAGACGTAATATATATTATTAAGGCGCCGCATGAAATGGGCCTCAGGCGCCGCATAAAATGTGGCGGTGCCCAGATGTGCTTGGCGATAAAGTGATTAGGGTGGCGAGGAATTTTCTTCGCCACCCTTTTTTCCATAATTCTCAGGATTATTGCGAATGTAGCGTTCGATGTTTTGGATGGCTTCTTCATCAAATACCACGCGTTCATGGAAGCGTGGATGCCATTTGAAGCCCAGGCCTCTCCTTTTGGTTTCTGATTTTACGGACGCTTTGAATCCGCGGATAAGGGAACTGATATTTTTGGTTTGGGGGCCGAAGTGACTCGCATTTAATTCTTCAATCTTTCCAGTTCGTTTGAAATGAACAAGCATGTGCATGTGATTCGGCATGATGGCATATTCGCCCAACGAGACGTTCGGTGCTAAATGTGGAGTACGCTCCCATCTTTCTTTCGCAATTTGGCCCTGTTCTGATAAAACCACTCGGTGATCAACAATTTTTCCGAAATAGGGCTTGCTTTGGTAAGTGCTAACGGTGATGAAATAGGTAGCCGTAGAAGAATAATCCCATCCTAGTTTTCGAAGTCTTTTTGTTCCCATTTATAAGTTTTGGTGCAAGATGCCCCGTAAAACAAGACTTGCTACAACGGATTTGTAGTCGTATCGATTCGTTTTGCCAACGTATCAATTCAAGGGAAGACATTGTCCAACTGGACGAATAGAAGCCGAAATTAGAATTCCAGTGCAATACGTTTTGCTCCTAAGCTCACGTCTTCAGTATTGTTCTTGTAGTCAATCATTAACCGATCTAGTTCTTTAGGAACATCGATTCGAATATCTGCTTCAATACCTCTTTCTAAGTATACTTGACAGATGATTTCCCCATTGACAGCTCGAATTGAAGCCATTCCTGATTCATCTGATTCCAAGACAAGGTTGACTTCGTTCAGGTTGTTCCAGTTGTATGGACTGAAATGCTGACGTTCTTTAATGGACATTTCTGGGAAATAGTGCGACGAAAGATCAGGACGGTCTTCCTGACATCCTTGAAGAAAGATCATTCCTCCAATAAAGAGCACCGTAATAGCGCAAGCGAATTTGATTATAGTTAGTCTAGACTGCATATCGTTGACATTTGTTACCCTCTTGTCTACGATGGTTAGGGTTAAGGTTTGTCGGAGTGCAACCTAAGAAGGCCTGCGATTCCACATACAAGGTATAAAAATTATTAAGGCAACAGGTCGTATACCAATGAGTTATCCACTAATGCACTAGGGTAAAACAATCGGTCAGTTGTATAGTTATTAGATTATGGCATCAAATTCAACATATCTACCCCTCTTTCCACTGAAAGTATTTTTGCTTCCGGGGGAACAACTTCCATTGCATATTTTTGAAGAAAGATATCAGCAGCTTTTGAAAGATGTTGAGACCTTAGGCCTCCATTTTGGTCTTCCTTTCTACACTTCTTCTGGACAATTGAAGTTTGGATGTATGGTGAAACTTGTAGAAATTTCTAATCGTTATCCGTCTGGTGAAGCCGACATCACCGTTGAATGTGTAGGCCTGTTTAAGATGGAAAATTACAATGAGAAAGATCCGGCAAAGCTCTATCCGAGTGGTGATGTGAAACTGTTGGATAAATACGATTCATTCCCTGCGAATGACAACGTTAAAGCCGAATTGCAATTGCTTCGTGAAGTCTTAGGTCCGTCTGCAAGTATCTTCGACAAACCTGAATTTGAGCATGTTCTTCGAATTGTGCGGGCGTTGAATTTATCGCATGAGCAGAAACACAAATTCATTGCTCTTCCTGATGAAGAGGCGCAACAGCGTTCTCTTGTAAATATGCTTCGCTTTTCACGTTTGATCGTTGAGCAAGAACAAAAGGTGGAAGATGGAATCTATCCGAATTGAGGCTTTTATTCGTTAGCTAATTCTCAACGTATTCTGAAAACTCGGCATACCCCGCAATTACCTCGATCGCTGAAATGTTCAAGGCTTGTTTCGACGGGTTGCTCAATATAACTTTCACCGAATCCAACGGGACCCCTCTCCGATTCGCGTTCACCAAGTCCACATATAGTTCATGTTCATGCCAATCTCCGCCAATGTGCTCAGCATATTTCGAACTGTAATTGTATTCTGGGTTAACTTCACTTGTGACAATGAGTTTACAGTGTTCTTCTGACTCAACGGTGGCCGAGAAACGAATGTGGTCAACCTCTTTGATACTGATCTTGTATTCAAACAACGTTTCGTGTCCTTCTGGAATCATTAACTGCCCATTTTTCAGTTGAAAGGGTACGTTTAAGTGCTCCTCAATTATTCCCGTTTGTTCAACTTTGTTGAAATCCTCCCGGTAACTTCTCTTCTCTTGTAGCTCCAAGATTCTCACGTAATCTTTGCCAACCATTGCGCTGTCGTAAGACGGGTATTCAATTTTGAATTTCACCGCTTGAGGGCTCGCCGTTTCATGTAATGCATATTTATACGATTCAAACGTCATGGCATCCCAATGGATCAACCCTTTGGTCAATTGATCTGCTTGAAACATATTCAATTGAATTCCGCCATAAATAATCACTAGGAGAACGAAGCTCAACCACTTCCCCTTACTCAAAGCCCACTGAAAAAAGGCAGCCATGGGCAGTGCCGAAATGGGTGCAACATTGATGAAAGAACGGTTCCCAAAGCCAACGTACCACCAGCACCACCAGGAAGAAATAACGAAAATGTAAATTCCAACTGCGGTGATGGAAAACCATTTCAAACCTGAATGCTTTCGTAAAAAAAAGAAGCCAATCAAGCTAAAAACCATGAGCGGACTGTAAATGAGGTATCCGTTCCGAAAGTCAAATAAGGCGCTGTAGAGCTGAGGATTGCTGAAGAAGAAGCCTTCTTCGCGGTACGTAAAGTAGAAGAAATCGTCGAAGACAACTTTGTAATAAATGAATTGAGGTGATATGGCCAGTACGAACATGGCGATCATCAAACCAATTTTCCCAAAACTATTCTTAATGAGAACGATTCGCTCTTTGAACGCATCAAAAGAGCGTACTTGGTATAGCAGGAAGAACACGAGGAAAATGGCGTCTACAGGACGAGTCAGCACCATTAGTCCGGCAAGTAAACCTGTCAGGATCGTCCACTTATTACGTTGGTCTTCCAGCCAACGCGCTCCGAAATAGCAAAACATGGACACCAACGAAAGGCTAAACAAATGTGGGTACGCCATTTCATTGACGGAGTAGGTCCAAACATTTGAGCCCAAAAAAACCACCAGTAGGGTTCCCGCTGTGGCTAGATCCGTAAAATGTTTTCGAAGCAGTTTCCCAAGAAAGAGCAATGCTAGCAAAAGAAATGCAAACGCACTCATGACCACCCCGAATCGATAAGGTGCGGTGTACCCATTCGCCTCGTAGCCAAGCGGTTCAGCAAGTTGGTGCGCAACTAAGAAGAAAGGCGTGTAGAATATAGCCGGACCAATGGAATACTTGATATACCGGTTGTTCCCGGGTTCGTCCACATACCAAATCTCTTCTGGGAATTCTTCTGGGTGTTCTAAGAGAATGTCGTCATAAATAAACAATGCGGGCAAGTAGGTGTAATAACCTCGAACGTCTGCTTTGATCACGTCGACCTCTCTTGTCCAACGTTGCTCGGCAAACAACGTGTTCAACACCACGAAAACAATAATGATTCGCGAAAGATTCGTAAAGGAAAAAAGTGACGATTTCAACATATTTGGCATCAACCTATGTGTTAGCTTTCAAGACGAATAACCCGTGTCTATTCTTCGTAATTTCAACTTATAATTTATACCCATGAAACAGCGCTATTTGACCTTTATTTCATTCTTCACCCTGTCTTTTGGGATTGTCATCCTAAGTTGTGGAAACAGCACAGAAGAAGAATCAACGATCCAAAATACATTGTTTAGTGCAGCGTCGAACGAACAATTTAATGATTACTGGTACAAAGGTAAAGCTGAAATTGTCACATACGAGCTGGCACAAGCACGTTATGGCGAAATTCATGAAGGTACCGCTGTCCAGATTTTTGTGACGGAGCCCTTTAATGTTACCAAGCAAGTTAAAAGCGACCGCCAAACTGACCGTGACGTCAATGCTTTTAAAATGAATCTAACTCGGAAGTTCAACACAGGCATCTACCCGTACAGTGTGATGACATCAGCTTTTAACACCGTAAACACGAACGACCCTTCCGAAATAATCAAGGTAACGAACAGCAGCCAAGAGTGGTGCGGACATACGTGGTCTCAAATGAATAGGAGCAAAAAAGGATTTGATTACACACTCTACTCCTACTTTGAATCAGAAAGTGATATTTCCTCGGAATTAAACTCGTTCATGAGTGAAGATGGATTATGGAGTCAAGTACGCATGAATCCTTCTCTACTGCCTCAAGGAAATTTGGAAATAATTCCCGGACTTCACTTTCTTCGTTTTAGACACCTTCCTGCCAAGCCTTATGCAGCGAAGGCAGAAATTGTGACTTCTGACGATTACAACACCTATGTTATAACGTATTCTGAAATCAGGAGAACATTCAAAATTAACTATCAACCTACCTTTCCATTTCAAATCATTAGTTGGGAAGAAATTTATCCTTCCGGTTTTGGTTCTGGCGCAGACATGGTAAGCACTACAGGAAAAGCAATACACACCGAATTACTTCCGTATTGGGAACTAAATAGCAAGTCGGACAGCGTTTATAGAAAGCAAATCAAACTGGATTAGTAAATTGCTGGCACGATTTTTACACTCTATACCCAAAATGACAACTATGAAACTCAATTTTAACATATGGACACTTGCATTGCCTCTTGTATTCTTGATAGCAAGCTGTGCACAAAGCCCAATGGGTGAAAAAGTGAAAGAGCCTTTTTCTGGAAATAAGTATGAAAGTAATAATCGCTACTTCAGAGCTGTTGGTAAAGGACAATCTTCACGAGATAATATTGCCGAAGGTAAGGCAGATATCGAAGCAAAGCGTGAATTAGCACAGCAAGTTCAAACAACCATGCGCGTTGTTACTGATCAATACTTAGCTGACACACAGACGGATAACGGAAGTGAGATCAACGATAAATTCCAGACGCTCATTCGAGA
>JAQWQB010000093.1 GCA_029245065.1 Flavobacteriales bacterium
TAAACGAAACAGTTCTGACCTCGTCAATTATGCAGCAAAGGTGTGGGAGTGGGACGAAGAGCGAAAACGCATTGAACTTCAGAAACTCAACGAATTAGTAGCTCAAGCCACTGATTTTTCTACTACTTAACCTGAATGTTAGCAGGGTCTTGGAAGGCCCATTCTCCAAAGTGATGTTCTAAGATACGCGCCGTATTTCTTGCGTCTTCAATGGCGCGGTGACTCACCCCTTCGAATTGATATCCGGCAAGTTCCAAGGCTGTTTTCACCCCGACAGGTTCTTTCAACTTGAACATTCTTGCATGGGCAAGTTTAAGACACATGAAGTGTTTTAACCAAGGGAAGGAAAGCTCATGAAGGTCGGCATCTCTCCCCAATTGAATTTGGTCATAGTCGCCCCACGCTACCAAAAGAATTTCTTCTGCTTTCCAATTCAACCATTCTTCAAAGTCGAAAATAACATCGTCGAAATCACGTGCACGGTCAATGTCTTCCTGTTCGATTGACGTAAGTTGCTTGCAAAATTTAGAAAGTTCTGGATTGAGTTTGGGTTTCACAAAGGCGCTAAACTCACCAAGTCGTTCTCCTTTGTCATTGACCTTTACCGCACCAATTTCTATGATTTCCTGGGGTGGCGGCTTTCTGAGTTTCCAGCACGTCGCCTCCAGGTCAAATACGATGTAGTTCATAGGCCGCCTTAGCTTGTCAGCCAGTCATCGCCCAAGTGTTCAATGTAAGAGTCTATTTCTTCAAGATCTTCATTGATGATTGCTACCGGACAAGATTCAGGGTCGTATTCACCGCCCCACCATTCGAATTTCTCATCGTATTCGGGAAGCTTTGGGTTGGCCATGATTTTACAGAACTCATGGTAACCTGCTATGCCACTAATATCTTCAGGTGGACAGTTTCTTTCTCCCCCTGAGCAAAATGGAAGGTGTTTTGGTTTTTCCGAAACAATTTTTTCCAGTGTAATAGCATGTACCCAATGATCTCCAAAATCATATGAGTAAACCATTTTATCTCCTTCATTCGCCATGTAAGAAGAAAGAGTCACCTCATGATCTTCGATGAAATCTTCCGATTCCACGAAGTCCATTTGGGTAATTTCTTCGCCGTTGACGTCAAATTTATAAAGGTGTATGTTTTCCCAGCCCATTGCCACTTGAATGGTATGGTGGAGCTGACGCATTGTAACGTCAGGAGAAACAAGCACTTTTCGCCAAATTTTTGGCTCAATGCCCTCTAATTCAATCAGAAGTTGGTAGTACATGGTGATTTTAGAGAATTGCCGTCACGTAATACATTCGTGGATTTCTGAGAATCCGAGGAGATTTGAAGTGACTTTAAATTCATTGTTTGTGAATGGTATACGCTAATATAGTTCGAAAGTAACGGAAAGTTTCCTTGTATCGGTAAATCGACTTCTAAATTTGCATTAATCTTGTTCGCAGTTGTGTTTTGTCCAATGCAATTTGCTGACGTCAAAACCTTCTTTTGACGCTTGGTTGCTGAACTTTTCCTTCATGCTACTTGATAGCGAAGTTGTTCTGCTCAAAATCCACAAGTAGTCCCGGGTAGGGGATCCTACAAGTGCATATTCATAATCTGGAGTGACGTTCATGATATAGTAATCCCCGCTAAAAGGCCAAAAGAAGCTGACTTTCAATTGACTGGTTCCATCAGGGCCGGCTTGTTTAGCCTTGCCAGTGGAGGCAACCCATTTTCCTTTTTTAGTGTTGAAACCACGATTAATGACTTCAATTTTTTCACCGGAGATAACATATTCAGCTGTTACGCATTCCAGGTTTTTTTCAAATTGGTTGGGAATTCGCGCAATTTCATACCACGTGCCTGCATACTGATTGAAGTCAACTTGTTCAACTGTTGAGAGTGATTGTACACCACTGCATGATAAAAGTAAAATTGCTGAAATGACGTAGAGGAAAACTCTCATTTGATTTCTTTGTACTCCAAGGAGTTAAGAAACAGGTCTATCAATTGCTGGTCGCTTTCGGCGAAATCTTGTGCGGTGATCATACTAAGTACGATGATTCCTTGATCTTTCGCCCCATAAGAAGCCACCGTATAGACTTGTTGGTCTCCTCGGTAGTCTAAGGTAGCAGTTGTTCCTGATAAAACTTGGCCGCTTTGAAGCTTTTTTGAAAACGCAGCTTCTTTTTTGGTGTAGCCGTAATTCAAACTTTCTTTGATCACCTCATTCAACATGAGTCCTTCCAACGCTGTTGGATTAATAGATGGGTAAATCTGGACAATAAACCCGCCTCCATTGGCATTTATAACTGCTACTTGATCTATTCCTTCGGCAATAGTGGTAACAGACACAGAGACCTCTCTCGGGTAGTTGAAACTTACATATTCATTGTCGAAAGTGAGTATCTCTTTCTGATTGAGCAGCACCGGATAGGCTTTTCCATCAATGGTAATGGACGCTTCTTGATCCAATCCGATTTCTATTTCTTCTCCGTTGATGAGTAAGGTGTAGTTCTTCTCTGATTGGGCGAAAAGGGCACTTGAAAGAAGAAACGTACATACTAGTAAAGCGAAATTTTTCATTGGGGTGGGGTTAATGTATCCGAATCCTCCTACGAGAATTTCAGAAAACGGTTTCGCCTATGAAATTAGAAATGCTTCAATTGATCTAAACGGCCACAATTATTTTTACTTCATCAGTAGGTGATAGATACTTGTAGGGGCTTCAATCCTCTATTTTTGCACTTTTGTGTTATTCAATTCCTTCTTCATGAAAAAAATAGTCGTTTTAACCGGTGCTGGAATAAGTGCTGAAAGTGGAATACCAACGTTCAGAGGGGCAGATGGTCTGTGGGAAGGATATCGCATAGATGAGGTGGCAACTCCTGATGCTTGGAATGAAGATTTTGAGCGCGTACTTCGGTTTTACAACGACAGAAGAAAAGTGGCGCGTGAAGCTATGCCGAATGCGGGACACACCGTCTTGGTTGAGTTAGAATCAAGCTTTCAAGTGGATATTGTTACTCAGAATATCGATGACCTGCATGAGCGAGCTGGAAGTTCTTCCGTGCTTCATTTGCATGGAGAAATCAATAAAGTTAGAAGCACAGCAGACGAACGCTTGGTATACGAAACGGAGCACTGGCAGGTGAACCCAGGTGATTCTTGTGAGTTGGGGTCGCAACTGCGTCCTCATATTGTTTGGTTCGGTGAGTCAGTGCCGATGTTGGAACCAGCGATGGAAATAGTCTCCAGAGCTGATATATTAATCGTCGTTGGGACTTCTTTGCAAGTATATCCAGCTGCCAGTTTGGTGAATTTCACGAAACCAGAGACCCCTGTTTTTGTAGTAGATCCTCAGCTACCAGACCTACCAGGTGGAGGAAAGTTTACAGGAATTGCCAAAGGTGGAAGCGAGGGGCTGACTGAACTGAAAGAGATTTTGTTAAAAATGATCTAACGCACTTTGGGCAACCTGTTGGCCAACATAACTTCCAATGGCCACGCCCATGCCTCCCATTCGAACCGCCAAATGAACGTTTGGAAGAGGAGACGAGAGTTCAATTTTGCGCTGCCGTCCAATTCCGAGGTAACCGGTCCATTCAAAATCGATGTCGTAGTGTGTGTTCGGCAAAATCTTATCGCTGAGTAGGTTTTGCAACGCTTCCGTCACGTTCGGCGGGACAGCTGCAGTGCTCGTTTCCCACGTTTCGTCTAAATGCCTTCCTCCCCCAATGAGAATGCGTTTCCCCACATTTCGGAAGTAAAAATAACCTTCGTTGAAATGGAAGGTTTTGTCCCAGTTCAAGGTGGGAATTTCAGAAGTCAACAGTACTTTGTTTCGTGCGGGTTGTACATCCGTTTTAGGCAACAATTGCTTCGTGAATCCATTGGTGCAAACTAGGACCTGGTTCGCTTTTAGTTCACCGTATTGCAGCTCTACGGTGCAGTTGGTTCCGTGAGAGTTAATCGATTTCACCTCGATTCCATTGAAGATTTCGACCCCAATTCGCAACGCTTTTGCTCTGAGGCTATAGGCCATTTTACCCGTATCAATTGAACCTTCCTGAGTATTGTCAATTCCGGCCTTGAATCCTTGAAAGTTAAACGTGTCGAGGTTAGCAGTAGCTCGAAAAGGTGGAGTTCCTGTAATTGGCTTGAGCAATTCATTCAGGTAGGGGAGTTGATGCATACAATTCTCGTATACCTCTTGATCTTGGGAAGTGAACAGTTCAATGCTGCCACATGGCGAATAACCCAATTCGTTATCGCCAATATTCTTACGTAACAATCTAAGACCCTCCCACCGCATGGTGAGCAATTCGAGCACTTCATTTTCGGTCATTGATTGAAGGTCCGAAAGAACCTCGGAAGGAGAACCGAAACAAGCGAAACCAGCATTTCGAGTGGTGCCGCCGAAACCAAGCGCATCACGATCCACGACCACAATGCGATTTCCCGGGCGTTGTGTCTTCAGATCGATGGCTGCAGAAAGGCCTACAATGCCACTTCCAATCACTAAAAAATCCGCTGGTTTGAGAAAGGCAGATTGCTCCCAGAAACTAATTTCTTTTCTATTCATTTAACAGTATTCATTCCCAAGTTGAGCAAGGGTTTGCTAACTTTTGAGGTCGAAGATATCTTTTTCTGTATTTTTACGTTGTAATAGTATGGTCATAGACCTCATTTCATGCAAGGAAATAAAAATATCACATCCAAATTAGTTCCACTTCTCGTGGTAATCTTGTGCTTTCTCTTTTCGGGGCTCAGCTTTGGACAAGACAATGTTCTCTTGGCCTACGGTTCCATCAAGAACTCGGAGACCAAGAAGAAAATGGACGGCATTGAGATTGTTGTGCTGAAAGATGGAAGTCCTTTTGACGATTTCGTCACCACAGGTAGTGGTAAGTACGAATTCGAACTTCCGCTGGGACATGATTACATCATCAGCTACAGCAAAGAAGGATTTGTACCCAAGAAACTGCAAGTGAATACCAAAGGAATTCCAGCAGAAGATATGGAAGGAGGCTTTCAAATGAACTTGGAAGTAACAATCTTCGAATACATTGAAGGGTTTGATTTGTCCATCGTAGAGTCTCCAGTAGGAAAGGCCAATTTTAGTGCTCAGCAGAATTCAATTGACTGGGACATGAATTACACAGGCCGGATGATGTCCAAAATTGAGGATGAACTTGAAAGGCTTGCGAAACTAGGTGATGAGCTCGAAAAAATGCGTGAAGAGTTCAATGAACTTGTGCAGAAAGGAGATCAAAAAATGACAGAGGAGAAATTCTCTGATGCCATTTCTAAGTATGAAGCGGCACTTGAGTTGTTTGATGAAGAGCCGGTGCAAACAAAACTTGCAGAAGCACAGGCGGCGTACGATGCTGCAAATGCTGACAAAGAAAGAGAGGCAAACTACCAACGATTGCTGGCGCAAGCGAAGAATGACATCAAAAAAGAGAAATTCGAATCGGCGCAAACAGCATTGAATGAAGCAATTGAGTTGAAGTCGGAAGAACGTGAACCACGTGATTTACTGGACAAGATTGCGAAACAACTTGAAGAAATTCAAAAGCGTAAAGACTATGACGCCATTGTAGCGGATGCAGATTCAGATTTTCAAAATGAAGACTACGCAGTTTCTATAGAGAAATACAATCAAGCACTTGATCTATTCGGAAACGAAGAGTATCCTAGAGATCAAATCCGTGAAGCACAGCGAATCATTGATGAGAAATTAGCTGCTGAGTTGGCGGGTGCTGAACTGGAGCAGAAGTACCAAGATGCCATTGCACTTGGTGAAAAGAACATGAAGAATGCAGAATACCAGGCTGCATTGAGGAACTTTGAGGAAGCATCTACACTGAAGAAAGAAGAGCGACTTCCCAAAGATAAAATCGAAGAAATTGAAGGTATTTTGGCTGATCTTGCTGCTCAAGAAGACGCAGACCGTGCTGCCAATGAAGCGAATGCTGAAGCGGAAAGAATCAATGCGGAATACCAAGCATTGATCACTTCGGCTGATCAGAAGTTCGAGTCAGAAAATCTGGAAGCTGCCAAAACAGACTACCAAGCCGCATTGGATCTTAAGAATCAAGAGAAATACCCAAAATCGCGTATTGCTAGAATCGATGATCTACTAGCTGAGGCTAGCGCATTAGCAGATAACTCTGCCGCAGAAGCTGCCGCTCAACGTGAAGCAGATAGATTAGCGGCTGAAGAGGCAGATCGACTGGCGCGTGAAGCGAAAGAAGAACAAAAAGCCCAAGACCGCGAGCGAAGAGAGGCAGAAGAACAAGCTGAAAGAGAACGCCTAGCGGCTGAAAAAGCAGCACGAGAAGAAGAGGAACGCAGGAGAAATGAAAACTTTGCTAACTCAGCTAGTGCAAGCGCTGAAGACGATGCAGAGCGCTACTACCGCGAGGCCAGAGAAAGTGAAGAACGAGCTAAGAAGAAGGCCATTGAGCAAAAGAAAGAAGACCACGAGAAATTCTTAGCGAACGAAGATGCCGATTCAAAACAGCGAAGAGAGGAATACGCAGAAGGATTAGATAAAAAAGAAGATGCGTTGGAACGTATCTACCGCGACGGTGAAATGAATCGTTCTACGAAGCAAATTGCTTCTGACAAAAAGAAAGAGGATTACTCTTCAGACTTGGCTGAATACAGCGGAGACGCATCCATGAGAAGGGAAGACAACAACGCCGAAGCAGTCAAGAAAGGCGAAGAATACAGAGCGATTGATAAAAATGATGTCTACAGACAGAGTAAAGTAGATGAGTCTGAACGCGATCAAGAACGCTATGTAGAAAACGCCACGTCCTATGATGCAAAAGGAAATTCACTTCGTAAAGGAAATGAATACGAAGTAAACCGCAGCAAAGAAAAGGAACGCGATCAGATGGGAGAGGGAGAACAAGTTCGCCTTGAAAACCAAAATGATTCTGAATACAAGAAGAAGCAGTACGCCGAATATTCTGGTGACCTTCAAGCAGCTGCAAGCGAACGTCTCGATTCATATGAAGACGATACCAATGACAAGAAGCGGGCTTATGCGGACGTTTCGAAAGGAAAGGAAGTGTACCGAGAGGAAAATGCCTACGACGTAAACAAAGAAAAAGAGAACAACGCTTACCTACTAGCAGACAAAAGTGAAGAAGCTAAACTTAAGGGCTACGATAGCAGAAAAGAAGCCTTTGCAAAACAAGCTGGAGAGCCTAGAGATGCTGAAGATTATTTCCTTCCAGAAGGAGGAGAAGACCTCAGTGAAGGCGTGCAAGAGCGTTCGTACGAGGAAGGAAATAAAATGGTGATTGAACGTATTGTTAAACGAGGGAACATCGTAAATACGTACCGCAAAATCATTTCTAAGACGGGTATCTATTACTTCAAGGATGGAAGATCAATTACTGAATCTTCTTGGAAACGTGAAACCCTCAACGTTAAAGATTAATCTTATCCTCTTCTTCGAATCTAAGGTTCTAAACCTTATTTTCGTCTTCTAACCACCGCCGTGAGTCTTAGTCAGAACCAACGTACAATGGGTACGCTGCCAGTCTTTATGACTGCCATCAGTACCATCCTCGGAGCAATCTTATTCTTAAGGTTTGGCTACTCAATAGCGCACGTAGGTCTTCTCAGTACGTTGATGATTATCCTCATTGGACACCTGGTAACCGTTCCCACAGCCATGGCAGTTGCTGAAATTGCAACCAACCAAAAAGTAGAAGGCGGCGGCGCATATTACATGATATCCCGCTCGTTCGGACTGAACATTGGTGGAGCCATCGGGATTGCCTTGTACTTAAGTCAAGCCATTTCCGTTGCGTTTTACGTCATTGCTTTCACGGTTTCATGCAGAGGACTCCTTGTTTACATTGAGTCGAGATGGGGAATAGTCATCGAACCGTGGATGGTGAATTATGGTCTCACCGGGCTATTAATGCTACTCATGCTCACCAAAGGAGCCAATGTAGGAATCAAGGCTTTGTATTTGGTAGTGGCCATCCTTTTCATTTCGTTAATCTTATTTTTTCTTGGAACGGGCCCAGGTAACGGAGGACATAGCGATTGGTACGCAACCATTCCGCAGTCGTTCATAGGGTCAGATGGAGAACCCATAACCCGGTTCTCATTTTTCGAAGTGTTCACATTTATTTTCCCTGCCTTTACGGGCATAGCAGCAGGATTAGGACTTTCTGGAGATTTGAAAGACCCAAAAAAGAGTATTCCGAGAGGTACGATGTGGGCGACGGTAGTAGGTATCGTGATTTACATTGCCGTTAGCCTGAAACTGTATTATTCAGCTCCTCTTGAAAGCCTTGCAGACGATGAATTGTTCATGGAACAAATTGCGTTATGGGGGCCAATTATCCCCATAGGATTAGCTGGGGCGGCCATTAGTTCAGCACTTGGAAGCATTATGATTGCCCCAAGGACCTTGCAGGCGTTGGGAGTTGATAGCATCTTCCCAAAAGGGATTTCCCGATTTATTTCCAAAGGAAACAAGAAGTCCAATGAGCCGGTTTACGCCTCGTTTGTGACATGCCTCATTGCGTTCATTTTCGTTTCACTTGGCGATATCAACGCGGTTGCAGAGGTAATATCCATGTTCTTCATGCTCACGTACGGAGCCATTTGCATGGTATCGTTTTTCGAACACATGGCTGCAGATCCGAGCTACAGGCCAACATTTAGGTCGAAGTGGTACGTATCGTTGTTTGGTGGATTGCTTTGTTTCTACCTCATGTTCAAAATGAATCCCATCTACGCGCTATTCTCAGCCGTTTTGATGGTGCTCATTTACCTGTGGGTTTCATTCCGAAATAAAGAACGAAAGGGAATAGCGAATCTCTTCAAAGGGGTGATCTTTCAAGTTACTAGAGGGTTGCAGTTGCTACTTCAAAAGAGAGACGACATCAACGCTGACGAAGAAAACTGGAGGCCTTTTGTGATTTCCATTTCCAGAAATACATTCGAACGAAGAGCCGGATTTGATATGGTGCGTTGGATGGCCCATCGCTATGGTTTCGGAACCTATATCCATTTCATCGAAGGGTTTTTGAATTCTAAAACGAAGTCCGAATCGGTTGAAGTTAGAAAACGATTGATCAAACTCTCGGAAGGAGTAAAAAGTAGGGTGTACCTCGATACGATTATTTCTCCTTCTTACACGAGTGCCATTGCGCAAAGTGTTCAGTTGCCAGGTGTTTCAGGGAAAGGGAACAACATGATTGTTTTCGAATACGCTGATGATGAAAGAGAGAACATCCAACAGGTAGTAGATAATTTTAAGATTCTAAGGGCCGTAGATTTTGATATTTGCTTACTTCGATCTACCCACAAAGGTTTCGGATATGAGAAGAATATTCACCTGTGGATAACCAGTACGGATGCTGAAAATGCGAACCTAATCATCTTGCTAGGATACATCCTGATGGGGCACCCTGACTGGAGAAATTGCAATCTCACCGTGTTCAGTATTTACCACGAAGACGACCGATTAGAGAAAGAAGATCGATTGAAGACCCTGATTAAAGAAGGACGAATTCCAATTTCACAAAAGAACATTGAGCTGGTGAAGCTCGCTCCAGATCAGGATTACCGACTTGCTGTGAACGAGAACTCTGGAGATGCAGACTTAACCGTTGTAGGCTTCAATGATGATGAACTGTTGGAACGTGGAGAAGCTATATTCAACGGCTTTGACAAGATTGGAAACGTACTCTTCGTGAACGCATTTAAACCTGTGAATCTTGAGTAAACGCATCGCCATTATAAACGGTCCCAATCTCAATTTACTCGGGAAACGGGAGCCGGAAGTATACGGACACGCCAATTTCGAAAGTGTGCTGGAAGGTTTGAAGGAGTCATTCCCAAATTGTGAATTGGTGTACTATCAAAGCAATCATGAAGGAGAATT
>JAQWQB010000065.1 GCA_029245065.1 Flavobacteriales bacterium
CCCCAAAGATTCATGTGGGCGAAAGTTGTTGTAATCATTGATCCATATTTCAGCTTGTTCTCTCACTTGATCCATTGTTTCAGCTTGTTCTCTCACTTGATCCATTGTTTCAGCTTGTTCTCTCACTTGATCCATTGTTTCAAAGGTAAAAGCATTCAAAACACCTCTTCTAAAACTACCATTGAAACGCTCAACATATGCGTTTTGTGTTGGCTTACCTAGTTGAATGTACAATAAGTTAATTTCATGTGCTTTGCTCCATTCTTGGGTGATTGATGCAATGAATTCTGGACCGTTATCCATCCGTATCTGTTTCGGTTTAGATCTTCTTTTACATAAATGGCTTAAAACCCAAATCACACGCTGACTTTTAAGCGAATAATCAATTTCAACATGTAGTATCTCTCTATTTGCATCGTCAATCACGGTGAAGCAGCGGACTTTACGTCCATTTTCCAATCTATCTTGCATAAAGTCAATAGACCACGTTTCATTAAGCATTGAGGGTACAACCAGAGGTTCTTTGACCCTTTGTGGTAAGCGTTTCTTTGCTTTTCTGCGCAAAGACAATCCTATCTTCTTATACACCCGATGAACCCGTTTATGGTTCCATTTATGACCAGCTAGTCTTAAGCGATGAAATGCTTTCTTGAACCCTTCTCTTGGATGAAGCTTAGCAAGGGACATCAATTCTTTCTCAATCTCCGAATCATCCTTGATCGATTGATAACTCAAAACGGTCCTTGAAACGCATAAAACACGGCTAGCCCTGCTTTTACCGTAGCGTGGAAGTTCTTCGTAAATGGAGCGCTTCTGGCAGGGCTTCAGAGCTTTTTTGCAATGACTTCTTTGGCCATTTCATGATCTAGTGCCAGCTCAACATACATCCGTTTCAACTTAGCATTCTCCGCTTCAAGGTCTTTCAAACGCTTCAAATCGCTGGCTTCCATGCCTCCGTAGCGCTTTTTCCAGTTGTACAGCGTTGCTTGGCTTATACCATGTTCACGACAAACTTCTGCCGCTGGCTTCCCGCCAGAATAACTATCCAGAATCTTTACGATCTGGTTCGGACTAAATTTACTTTTCTTCATAATCTTCAGCTTAAATTTACTCTATTTTTAAACTGCACTAGTTTTGGGGATGCGGACATTCCACCAGTGCCTTATCTTTTGGACGATAAGCACGTGTGGGCAGAATGGTCGTTTAATAGTGGTCTGCGAAGTCCTGAAAGTCTTCATTTAGAACCGGTTCGAAGCGATCACTTTTCGTTACCGCACTTTTAAGGTTGTCTGTTACAATGGCCTTTGGAACACCTCTAAAGAAGCGCAAGGAACGTTCACAGGAGGAGATGAAGTCTTCCTTTTTCTGACTGACTGTTGCTTCTACAAAAGTCTGGTGGCTGCATCCAAGTGTGGCAACGAAGACTTCCACAGAAATCAGCTCCCCAGAAGCTCTATCGATCACCTGAAGCTTCTTTCCTGCATAGTCCACTAGCATTTTATCGCCTGCTTTATAATCAATATGAACTGTTGGGTCTACGCGACGTTTCCATTGAGTATAATACTTACAGAACTGAGTGAAGCGGTAGCCATCTGGGTATTTTTGAAGGTATTCTTCCCAAAGTAAAGACTTGGTGACTCCTACTTTCCTAAGTTCCCTATCTACGTATGGATAAAACTTTTTCAGCACAGCCAACCTCGGATTCAACTCCTGAGCAACATGACTGGTAAATAACTTTGAAAGCTCAAGATCTGAGAGCTCTTGAAGATCATCTGATGTTAGACGAAGTTCTTGAAAAAGTCGAACATACTTGCGAATGGTGTTACGAGATAAGTGCACCTTGGCCCTAATTGAGCGCTTGCTTTGTCCATTTACATACAAGCGAAGTACATGTCGTAATTGTTTCATGTGAACGGGTTTGTTTGCCATTTATCATGCTTTTAGATAGCACAAAAAAACAGCAGACAGAAGCCCTGTTCAAGCATCCTTTTTGGGGTGGGTCACTTTCACCGAAAGAGGTGGGTCAACATTATTCGAAGATGGTGGGTCACTTTTAGCGAAAGGGGTGGGTCAGTTTAAGCGAAGGTTGCAGTTCGATGAAGAAAAACTGCAGTCCTTGATTGACGAAAAAGTTACCTTTCGCACCTTCTTTGAGCAGGCAAAAATTCACCCAAATGAGCACATGATCAAAGGGGTCGTTTGCGGATACCGAATCGAAGAAATTGAAGATGAATTCGAACTGTACAAGCAGTGCCGACAAATGGAAAAGCTCATTGATGAGTTGGCTAAGGGGCGAAAAATGGAGAAAATTCTACGCCAAGAAAAGAAGTAGGAAAGCACTTGAAGCAAGTCGCTTCGCCTGCAGATTTCTCTCACCCCAACAGATTTAAGTAACCCTAATTGGTATCTTAGCGTTCTCCCAAAAAGGCGAGTAGTATGGATGCAAGTAAGACACTGAGATATATTGAAGGGGTAATTGAGAACATGCCGGCAGACTGGCTGAACCTAACCACCCATCGGCTAGATATTTACGATGAAAAATTGGCGAAAAGTCAATTTCTTTCTCAGTTCGAAGACTTGTGCAAAAACAACGTTACAGATGCCACAGCACTCAAAGAATTGCCAACTGCGTATGATTATATCCGACTAGGCCATCCGCTTTCTTCGATTTTGGAGTGGACCATTGCCAGCTTGAATGGGTTGAATGCAGAAAATGTGATCAGCTTTTCATCGCTCACCATGCCGGTGATGGCAGTACTTAGAAAGAATTTGATGGACGGTAAAAACACCCAGGTTTTGTACATGGGTGACTTACCTGAGTCGTTTGACGCGGAGGTAATCCAACAGGTGTATGGGTACCAATTCGAACTACAACAAATTGAGAATGCAGCTGCCATTCCAGCTTTCAACGGAAGTACGATCTTGATTTCGCCCCAACATGAAATGGGACAGTTCAACCTCAATTCATCCATAGACTTTTTCATAAGCCTTCATGCCAATCTTGGAAGCGTTCTAGCCATTAACGGGGAACACAATGACCCGTACGTTTCAGATATTCAGCATGTAAGACGAAGAGAAACGATTGCTATGACTCCCGCCAACACGCTTGTTGCTTTGCAACAGTTAACCGGATTGGCAGGTAGTGTTTCAGGAGAAATCAATGCGGATGCAAGACGGGAAAACAAAATGCAGGTAGAGAAGTCCATTTGCGAAATAACAGGTTCCAACGTCCAAGGCCTGATGGCTTCTAGCGGACTTTCCATGCAATATGCCATTGTGATGGGACTTATTCATGATGCCGCGGAGAACCACAAGGGAAAGGACATTAAAATTGTGGTTCCTTCCAATTGCTACGGCGGAACAAACGATCAGGCTAGAAGAGTTGCCGATACCATTGACAATATAGAAGTAGTAGATCTAGCGGTTGATGGAGACAATGACATGGTTGATAACATTGATACCATTTTAGCGGCCATTGCCAAGGTAGATGCTGTTCCATTCATCATTGCTGAAATCCCAACCAATCCCAGAGTTGAAGTTCCAGATCTTCAGAAATTGAAGGACGTACTAACACAAGAGCGCACCACTTCATCAGGAGAAAAAGCCATCGACCCCGTGTTTATTTTGGACCAAACATTTTGTCCAAACGTGCTCTTTTTAGGCGAAGGCGAAATCCTTTCAACCGTTAGAACCATTGCTTATGTCAGCGGGTCGAAATTTCCAAGCGGAGGGAAATGCACAGCAGGGTATTGCGTAGCCAGCAAACCCGCAGCGGGCTTGATGACAAAAATAGCCTTGCACCTCGAGCTTTGCGACAACGAAGCCACCGGCCTTCAAATGGAAATTTTGGCGAAGCAACTGCCTTCCATGAATCAACGTATTCAAGGCGCTTATGAGAACACCCGAGCGTTTGTGAACTTCATTGAAGCCACACTGCCTGCGGCGAAAATCAACTTCGTTTCAGAAGAATTGGCAGCAGAAGGGTTTACGCCCTCCGTATTTTCGTTGGACCTTCCAACGAAGGGAACTACAGACGAAGAGCGAGAGCTGTACAAAAGAGCGTTGAACCACAAGCTGATCAAGATGATGATCACCAGAATTCCAAATGAAAGTAAGTACTGCGTAAGTTATGGGCAGTTAAAAGGATGTTATTGGACCATTCCGGCTACATCTACCCAAGGAACTACCAAAGAAGCCGACAAAGATTACATCGCACGTGTGGCCCTAGCAGCCGACATGGATCTTGAACTGCACAAAAAAGTATTTGCAGATTTTGTGGAACAACGTTGAGGTACTTTTGAGTTAATAAGCCAATTTGGTTGGTTGTTGGCTGTTAATCCGTTTGTTACTAGGGGAAATATCGAAGACCCAATTTCCACAGAATATAGTTTCCAGCATCTAAACCAGTTGATATGAAAACAACCGTATTTTTAATCGCGCTTAGTTTTATTGGGATTGTTTCCGTCACCGCGAGTTCCAAAGAAAGCGCCAACGAAGTAGATGCAAAAAAGGAATACCCTAAATCCTTTGCGAGCTACGGCGACTTCAGCAATTTGGTATCGGAAGTAGAAAAGCACAGAGCAGATCGCTTAATTGGGTTGAAGGAGTTTTTGAAGATGAGCGAAGATAATGAATTGTGCAGGTCAAGTAGAGAATAATGGTGGCAACAATGACCGGGTTGGGTTTATTTTAGACCGAATTAAACAAAAGATGAACAAGTAGCTAGAGTGAGCTACTTACTTCGTCCTTGGGAATTGAAGTTACCCCATTTTTAATTCTGCAACCTTATTCAAACCATGAAGCCTGAGGGCTGAAAATCAGTAGATTTGTTTCCATGAAAGCAAAGCGATTCAAACGCATTATATGTTGGTTCTTGCTGATGCCATTGGCCTTGGTGGCCATTGCGCTGTTGGTGATTTATGCCAAGCAAGACGCCATTGTTCAATCGCAAATTGATTCGTTAAACAAAAGCTTTGAAGGCGAAATTGCCGTGGGAGATGTCCACATAGCTCCATTTGAAAGCTTCCCATACATTTCGTTGAAGGTTGACGATGTCTTGATCAAAGAGAGCAAGGCCGAGGACGCAACCGTGTTATTAGACGTCGCAGATATTTACGTGGGATTCACCTTTTGGGACATCATCGTTGGTAATTTTGATATCCATTCTCTCAAAGTTGACGACGGTTTTTTCGACCTGATTGTTCATCCGGACGGAAAAACAAACCTGCAAAATGCGCTTACTTCCACTGAGGCAACTACCGAAGAAGAAAGCAGCACGTTTGAAATACATCTCTCAAAAATTGAGCTCAACAACATCGATGTTCATCAACTGCAAGAGGCCACTAACAAGGAGGTAGAAACCATGGTGTACTGGGCAAAAGGAGGATTGACGACTTCCGAAGATCAAATTGCTACCCATGTAGACAGTGAGTTTGAATTGAATGTATTAGACCAAGGAGACACCACTTACCTAAAACACAAGCACTTCGAATTTCACACGGATCTGGTCTTTACCCAGTCTACCGGAATGCTCGTTTTCAAGCCTTCAGGAATTACCATGGAACATGGCGATTTCCAGTTGGAAGGAAGTCTCGACACCAAAAATGAAAACACCATTGACTTGAGTGTGAAGGGCACCAAGCCAAGTTTCGATATGTTCATCGCGTTTGCACCGGAAGAGCTCATTCCTGTGTTGGAACGCTACGAGAATGCCGGGAAAATTTACTTTGAAGCAAGCATAACGGGCCCCACAAAAGGAGTTCAACCCCTAATTGATGCGAGCTTCGGCGCTCAAGAAGCGTACTTGGAGAATTCGTCGGTGAAAAAGCGAATTGATAGCATGGGGTTTGCCGGGCATTTTACCAATGGAGAGAACCGTGACCTCAGCACCATGGAGTTCTCCATGACAGATATTACGGCGAATCTTGAAAAAGGAAGGTTCGTTGGAGACATCCTCGTAAAGAACTTTGAAGCCCCCGAGATCTACATGGACTTGGATGCTGATTTTGACCTCCCATTCCTCATTAGTTTCTTGAATTTAGATGAGGTCGAAGACGTAAAAGGGAGCGTGGAAATGAAGTTGAAGTTTCACGACATCATTGACATTGAGAACCCAGAGAATGCGCTGAAGGAACTTAACCAAGCCTATTTTGCTGAATTGAAAATTGAAGATTTAGCGTTCAATTCTACGGAGCTTCCTTCTCCTCTGAAAGACTTAGATGTTCATCTTGAAATGAACGGCAAAGAGGCACAATTAGATCAATTCGACATCGCTCTTGGGAATTCTACCTTGTCCATCAACGGGTCGCTTTCAGATCTTCCAGCCATTGTTCACCATGCAGAAATACCTGTAGAAGCCACGCTATCTATTCAATCAGACGTGCTTGATATTGCTGAATTGACACGGTATTCTGAGGCAGACAGCACTGGAGTGAATGAACGCATCGAAGACCTGAGCCTTGGCTTTTCGTTCAATGCATTGGGCAACGCCTTCACCGAGTTTAAGCACCTTCCAAAAGGAGAGTTCTTCATTGAGAACTTATACGCAGACCTCGAGCACTATCCGCATACGCTCCACGATTTTCACGCTGACGTGCTGATCAAGGAAGACGATTTGAACGTGGTTGATTTTACGGGTGTCATTGATGATTCTGACTTCCACTTCAACGGACTCATTCACGATTACAGCTCTTGGATGCAGGAAGAACTCAACGGTGATATTGCGTTGGATATTACCCTCAAATCAGACCTGCTTAAGTTCGATAATCTGTTGTCTTACCGCGGAGAAAATCACATGCCTGAGGAATACCGTCACGAGGAAATTGAAGGCTTGGTGTTGCACATGGCAAGTGTGATGCATTACGACAAGAATAAATTGGACGGGATTGAAATTGACTTGGATCGGTTGGATGGCAAAATGCATGTTCATCCGTTGAAGTTTGAAGATTTTGAAGGCCATTTTCAATTTGAAGACGAACACTTAATGGTGCAGCATTTTAAGGGAAAGATGGGTCGAAGTACGTTCGATATTGACATGAATTATTATGTGGGCGAAGACGAAACGATCAAAAAGCGAGACAACATGTTTCGTATTAAATCGCCTTACATTGATTTTGACGCGTTAACCAATTTCGAAACGAAGGCCGTTGCTTCAACTGAAACGAAAGTAGAAACGACTGAAGATGTTGCGGAACATGCTGAGGCTTTCAACATCTATGAATTGCCGTTTACTGATATGCAGTTCAACTTGGATGTGGATCATTTTATGTACCACCGATTGGACTTGAAAGAGATCACTGGACAGATACGCATCACGCAGGACCACTACATTTACTTGGACACCATTAGCTTAGATGCAGCAGGCGGACACTTCGCTCTGAACGGCTATTTCAACGGAAGTGACCCCGAGCATATTTACCTGCAGCCCAACTTACAAATCACCGGTGCTGACTTGGACAAGCTCTTGTTCAAGTTTGAGAATTTCGGCCAAGATGCCATCGTTTCAGAAAATCTGCACGGTCAATTGACAGCTGCGATCACAGGAAAAGTGCGCGTATACCCTGATTTCGTCACTGATTTAGATCAATCAGAAGTCCACATGGACGTGCAGGTGTTGAATGGGCGACTTCAAAATTATGATCCCATTCTATTGCTAGCAGATTACTTTGGTGACAAGGATTTGACCAACATCAAGTTCGACACCCTTCAGAACCATATGGACATCAGTTACGGAACCATCAACATCCCGAACATGACCATTGAATCAACCCTCGGTCATATGGACATTTCGGGGACCCAAGACATGAATGACAACATAGATTACTATGCGCGCATTCCATGGAGCTTGGTGAAGGGTGCGGCAAAAACAAAACTCTTTGGGCCTAAGTCAAGCCAAAAAGAAGATGAAATTGTGGAAGTAGACTCCACGAAAAGAGTCAGGTACCTCAACTTGAATATTTCAGGCACATTTGATGATTACGACATCAAGATGAGAAAGGCGAAGAAGTGAAAAGTTAGAAGATGAAGTTAACCTTGTCTTTCATTTTCTTCTGCTTGATGCTCTCAGCTCTAGCTTTGTTGTTCTTATTTCTTTTCAATCGACCGTTTTATAGACGGTGTCTAGGTGGGTTTTTCAGCAACAGAGAGTTTTGGGTGATGCCACTATTCAACCTAGCCCAAATCTTACCGTATTTCGCCGTTTTCATCAAGGCGAGTTTTAAGCCCTACGTGTTTATGGACCAAGGACTTTCTGGTGTGGTATACTCTCTTTGCGGGATTGATTTATCCGTTGCTTTGCTTATCGGTCATTCCATACAAAATCTTGAAAAGAGAGTATTCTGCAACTGCACAAATACGGGGTTTGGTCATCCTGCTTTTCAGCATGTCAGTTGGTGTCGCGGCTTTCCTTGGTGGGGTGAAAATGGAATTTCTGAACTAGGCCTTATTGGGGCTTTTGCCTGTGCGTCGAAGCACTCGGGCAATTACTGTGTTACGGCCTCGGTCAACAAGGTGGATTTTTTGAACCCCATTGAGGTGGGCGATTTGTTGACCCTCAAAGCTTCGATTAATTACACGGGAAGAACTTCCATGGTGGTGGGGTTGCGGGTTGAATCCGAAAACATCAAGACAGGAGTAATCAGGCATTGCAATTCGTCTTATTTCACCATGGTAGCCAAAGACGAAACAGGGAAAAGTGTTCCTGTTCCGGGACTTATTTTAGACACAGAAGAAAGCGTTCGAAGATTCACCCGTAGCATTCAACGGCAGCACCAAGCGCAGGAACGAAGACAAAATCACAACGACGATGAGTTCCGACTTGAAGATCACCTTCAAGATGTAGAAGGACAAAATGCCCAAATAGCCATTGATTAAATCGAAAGACACATGAAATCAGTTCGAGTCCTTGTTGTACTCATCGCGTTCATTGCTCCTTTCGACGGTTCATCCCAAGAAAAAGAGCTCCAAAAGTTCGTGAAGAAATTCATGAATGAAATGGCAGATTGGGATGATATTTCGTCATTTATTCATCCTGAAATAGGAGGTTATGACACGCTGATAACCGATCGAATCATGATTCAAGACTATTATTTGGAGTCGTATACAGATACAACGTTCACCGTTCGCTCGCGGACAATGAAAAGCAGGGGGTATTGTTCTAGAACTACTTTCCACTATGCGGTCTTCGAAGAGAAGTATTTCCTGATTCCTTCAGCACCCAACCAAGATAGAAAGCCGGGTTTTGAAAACTGGTATGACCCTTGGGTGTTGCACGAACGGCTCTGCGAAACCAAGGAAGAAAAGGATTAACTAACTTTCGACACCGATTTGATAACCCAATACGACTAAACGAATGCCCTCAGGATTTTTTGCCCTCTTAGACGACATCGCTGTATTAATGGATGATGTAGCTACCATGAGCAAGGTGGCAACCAAGAAAACGGCCGGAATTCTAGCTGATGATTTGGCCGTGAATGCAGATAAAGCTTCGGGTTTCGTTTCTTCCAGGGAATTGCCCGTGCTTTGGAAAATCACCAAAGGCTCTTTTCTTAATAAGCTCATCATATTACCCATTGCCTTTTTATTGAGTGCTTTTTTGCCAGTAGCCATTGTCCCTATTCTGATGCTTGGAGGGGTTTATTTAGCCTATGAAGGAGCTGAAAAAATCTATGAGTTTTTCTTTCACAGAGGCGAAAAAGAGGTGGAAAATAAGATTGTAGAAATGACGCCTGAAGAAGTGATGGAGTTCGAAAAGACGAAGATCAAATCGGCTATTTTTGTAGACTTCATCTTGTCTTTGGAGATCGTCATCATCGCTCTAGGAACGTTGGTGGAAGAGCCGCTAAAAGTTCAAATTATGGTGGTATCTGTAGTGGCTATTTTAGCAACCATTGGCGTTTACGGCTTGGTAGCACTGTTGGTGCGAATGGACGATTTTGGACTTCAACTCATGGCATCTAGTGATAGCAAGACAAGCGTTCAAAGTAAGGTTGGCTATGGGTTGGTGAAAACCCTTCCAATTCTCATCAAGGCCTTAGCCGTTATTGGTACGCTAGCCATGATTTTGGTAGCTGGTGGCATTTTTGTGCACAACGTTCACTACATCCACGACCTTTTCCATGGGTGGCCGTCGTTATTTACGGAATTTGTGGTAGGCCTGATTGTGGGAATAATCGCGCTAATCGTGATGAGCGGAATCTTCAAATTGATTGGGAAGAAGGCACATTAATAAGAGAATTCAATCGACAGTTGTAAAAGATGGATCATGAGATTAACAATCGTAGTTTTAGCGTTTTTTATCCTTCCGAAAATCGGAGTATCGCAATTCCATGAAGACCAGGTCGGCGCATGGTACATGTATTTCTTCAACACCTCTTTCAAAGAAAGTGTTTGGGGTGTGCAGGGCGATGTCCAATACCGTAATTGGAACTTAGGAGGAGACCTGGAACAACTGCTGTTGAGAGGCGGTGTTACCTATTCGCCAAAACAGGCATATATTAAATTCACCCTTGGTTATGGAATCATCACAACGGGTCAATTCGGCGAGAATACCACTACCACCGGCGAAAGTAGAATCTACCAAGAAGCGCTGTTCCCTGTGAAATTTGGAAATAGGGTGTACACCAATCACCGTTTTCGCTACGAGCAGCGTTTTGTAGATAACCAAGACCTGCGAACAAGGTACCGTTACAACCTCTTTCTGAATGTGGCCTTGAACAAGCCAGCCATGGAGGCCAAAACACTTTACCTAGCCTTGTACAATGAACTTTTTATCAATGGAGAGCGCTCTATTGGTGATGGGCGAACCGTTGAGGTGTATGACCGAAACAGACTTTATGGAGCGGTTGGGTATATTCTGAAAGACGGATTAAAAGTCCAGGCGGGATTCATGAACCAGAACACTGATAATTGGTCCAAAAACCAATTCCAATTGAGCCTTCACCATAAGTTTTGAGGCTTTTCTCATCGGGTTTCTTCATTAAAAACGACGCCTACGAGGCCATTTTCGCCCTAAAAAACATGTTTTGAGGTGAAAAAGACTCAATTTTTGCGACAACTGCATGGTTCTTGGTATCTTAATGAACAAGGGCCAAGTTCTTAGCGCATAACACCGTATATTCGCAGAAGAATTGTTGTCAATGTTGACACGGTCAAAAAATAAAAACAATACCACTTAATGGGAAAATCGCAAGAAACCTTTAACAAGAAAGAAAAAGAGAAAAAACGCTTAAAGAAACGCCAAGAGAAATTAGCGAAGCGTGAAGAGCGAAAAAACAATCCAAAAAGGTCTGGATTGGATGACATGATAGCTTATGTTGATCAGTATGGGAACGTCACAGATACGCCACCTGAAGAGCAAGAAAAAGTAGTCATCAAAGCAGAGGACATCGAACTAGGTGTTCCAAAAAGAGAACGTGAAGAAATTAGTCCTTTCAGACAAGGAAAAGTCGAATTCTTCAACACAGAAAAAGGCTTTGGATTCATCAAAGAAGATGGATCTGGAGAAAAGTTCTTCGTTCACGTCAGTAACCTTACCGAGGAAATCGTTGAAAATGACAGCGTAACCTTCGAAATTGAAAAAGGACTGAAAGGAATGAACGCTGTGCGCGTCAAGAAGACGTAATCCTACTCCAACCCCCACGTAAATGGATGAAGAAGTTTTAGATGAAAATCTAGCGGCCAAAGGCCAACATCGCTTCTTCAAAAACGGACCATTTTATATTTGGGGTGCTATCTTACTTGCTGGATTGCTCCTCTACGTCGTTAGAGGACCTTTCCAATCCCTATTTATTCTCATAGGCTCTGCGGGCCTAACTGCCTATTCATGGCATGGATTTTTCAGAGCTAACGAACGAACGGTACTCAACACGTCCCTGTCTATTCTAGGCTTGTGTTGGTTAGTATACTTTCTTTTTGGTGCCCTACTGAACGGAGGGCAACCATTCAATTTCTTTGGATTGGGGTTTTATGGGACGGCACTGATTTTTACCCTACTCACCAATCAGCTTAGATACAATTCGAATCGAAAGAAACATGAAAGATCGAATTGAAGCGAGGCTAAAATGGAATAGAGGAAGTTCATCGCTGGCCTTGCTTTGTTTTATTTTCAGCTTGCACATCAACACCAATGCGCAAGAATCAACAGATAACTTGGACCGGTTTGACATTGTCGCTGGTCTTGGATTCGGACACAAAAGCCACTTTGGAAATTTCGGAATAACAGGAAACCTCTACTTCAATAAGTACCTCAGTTTACAAGCATCTGCTGGAGTTGCCGCCTTGAACTATGGAGGGGGAATTGTGTCGTTGGGACCAGAACTGTCATTTCTTCATCGGCCAAAAGGATTTGTATCTATAGCCGGAATGTGGAGTTATACCAGCGGAAGATTTGACATTTTGGGAGACGATGACAGCGCCGACTATGTCTCGTACCAGACGTCCAATTCGAAAGGATTGCGCGGTTTTATAGGGTACACCATTGTACGTGACGCGGTGTTCTGGAGGTTCGAAACGGGCTACTACCACTCCTTATCGAACTACAGCTATTTTTTTGGAGGCCCAGGTACGCCAACGCAAAAGCAGTTAGATGACATTGAAACCGGACTAGGTTCAGGATTCATGGCATCGGTATCCGTGAATTTTAACTTGCCCTTCAAATCGTCTCAAACAAATCGCGAATGATTTTCAGAAAAGCAAAAGCACCTGACCTACCGTCCATTGTTCAGCTACTTTCCAATGACCCAATTGGAAGTAAGCGAGAGAATTTTTCAGACCCACTTCCAGATGAGTACACTTCTGCTTTTGAACGCATTTTGGCCGACCCCAATCAAGAACTCATGGTCATAGAAAATGAGCCGAGAGAAATAATTGGCACGTTGCAATTGAGCTTTATCCAATACCTCACCTATCAAGGAGGTATTCGTGCTCAAATTGAAGCCGTGCGCGTGCGGGAAGATCAACGCGGAAAAGGCCTTGGTAAAGAACTGTTTTTATGGGCTATTCAACGGGCGAAAGACAAAGGAGCGCACTCAACTACCTTGATTAACAAGCGTGTAGCCACTTTCGAAATCATGTTTTACACTCTTTTACACCTGGTTTGAAGTAAGTTCGAACCGGATAAAGTAGTTTTATCGAAAACACGGTAGGTATGAATTTCAAATTAGCACCCCTTTCACTTCTCATGTTCGTTTTTATGCTGTTTGCTGCTGCATGCGGACAGCAAGAACAGCTTCCCCTAGAAGTTCAACAGGCAGACACAACGGAACCCGTTGCCCAAAATTCAATTCCTGAATCAGAAACGAAACACGCTTCAAAAATGCATCCGTATGGAGGGTGGTACTGTCCTGATAACCTAAATGGCTTTCCGGCAGTGAACGCTGTTGATTTTGAGAAAGTACCCGTGGTTAACGGAAGACTTCCCACCAAAGATGAAACCCGTAATGGGAGTTCACTCATGTATTTTGACACCAAGGAAATACCTTCTGCCAGACCATTGGACCTGCAGATGCCAAAGTTGGCGCGGTACTTTAGCAAGTACACCAATAAAAACGAACTGGTTATTGTGATTCAAGCGGTGGTGGCTGAACAAGATACGATTGTTGGCTTCAGATACATCAACGGAGGAAACGGCTCAGCATGGTTCAATGAAGTTACCTTCCTGACAGAAGATGAGGTCTTGGCAGAGAAAAGTGCTGGTTTTGTGGAAACCGGATTAGAAATCATGGCCATTCCTGAAATCATTTTCGACATAATTACCAACGAAAAATACGCAAAGGAATTAGGTGAAACCTTAGTGAAAGGTGCTCATTACAAGTCCAAATGGCATGAGGGAGCTAAGGTGGAAATGCTAAACGAGAAGGAGGAGCCAATGCACGAAGGCCACGTCACCATTTACTGGGATGGAACCTACATCCAGGTCGATTACAACAATGACGGGGAGCATTACGTGGAGAAGTTCTTTGTTACCACCGAAAGGGAATCGGATCGTTCTGAACTGCTCATCGTGACAGGGCCTTTCCAAGATGAGTTGTTATCACATCAAATTGCTTGGGAAGATTGGGCCATGAAAGTAAAAGAGCTCAGTGAAACCCATGATTACATCAACTACAGAAAGTGATTTCACGCCCGTTGTAGCAAGGTAGTGTCGTTTATTAAGGCAACTTTTACATCAATTTACGCTACTTAACACGCCACTCCGATGGACTGAAATACATTGGCTGAAAATCAATATTCAGTCATTATGAAAAAGAATAAAATCATCTTAAGCTTCGCCTTCGTAGCGATGAGTATCATGGCCTACGGATTCGTGAACTGGTCTGGAGAAGAAGAACAAGGAACGTGTGCTGCGCATGCTACATGTCAGCCAGCTGAGGCAACAGCAGACAACGAAGAGATCCAGTGCCAGCCGGCCGCTTGTCAAAGTGCTACCCCGACTTGCCAAACAGAGGCAGAATAACCTACATTGAGAGCCCACCCGAATTCAATCGGGTGGGCTTTATGTTTAACAGCAACTCTGATGCGTCTTTTTCTATTCATACTTATCCTTTTACCGGCCGCTTGTTCGAACCAATCAGACACTAGTCACATACTACCCGCCAAAGGAAAATCGGTGGAAGGTATTTCTTCTTCCATTCGCCATATCCACTTTGATAAGGAAGGCACCGGGTGGTTCGGGACCAACAGTGGTCTTTACACGTTTCACAACAATGGATTCGAAAAAGTTGACCTGGAAGCGGGTTCTCAGAATGCGCCAATCTTTGATGTCATTCAAGATAATGCCGGTAATTTTTGGATCGGCAGTCAAGACGGGTTGTTCTTCAAAGAGCGCACAAACCAAGATTTTGTCCAAGTCGAAATTCCATTCTCAGATACAACAGGCCTCTGGTTAGATAAAGTATACCCAATCATTAACCCAAATGCAGTGCATAGTTTGCATCAAGACCGTGAAGGGCTTATCTGGGTAGGTACTTGTGGTGCGGGAATCTATCAATTCGACCCCATGAAACCTCAATTGAAAAACAGCTACACTTTTAGGCAGTTTCTTCATGATGGAGGTGCGCTTCAAGAAGATGGTCTTCACCATAACTGGATATCAGATATAACAGAAGACAGCCAAGGTAACATTTGGGTTTCCTCTATGACAAGAGGAGGTGCTACGAAATACGATGGGTCTTCTTTTCGCACATATATGCCAGAAGACGGACTATCAACCGATATGGTAAGAACCGTTTATGAAGACCATGATGGTACCTTGTGGTTTGGTTTCAAAGGGAACCCAGGGGACGGAATTACAAAGCTAGAAAACGGGGAGTTTCAAACTTTTCGCAAAGAAGACGGGCTCTGTAATATCCAAACGAGAACCTTTTTTCAAGACCGTAAAGACCGACTGTGGATTGCTGGAGACCTAGGTAATGTGTGTATTTTCGAAGACGGAGTTTTCCGTGAGTTTACATTCAACGGGAATCCTATCCCAGGGGTAGTAATCATTACTGAGGATGCTGAAGGAAGCATTTG
>JAQWQB010000016.1 GCA_029245065.1 Flavobacteriales bacterium
GTGTTCCGTCTGGCGGTACAGGAATTCTAATCAAGCGGTAAGGTGTTCCGTAAACGCTGGTGAAATTGCTCAGCACGTATTCCATGTTCGCTTCGATTTGCGGACCATCAGAAACGCCAGCAGGGTATTCGCTAACGAGCAGTGTTTCCTCATCCAACAACTTCATGTGCATGTCGATGTGGTGGATTCCGTCGTACGGTAAATTGTCCATTGTCACATAGGTATCGATTCCCATGAAGTCAGACATAATGCTTTCAATTTCCGCAAGTGAATGGTCTGGGTAGTCGGTGTTCCACCAGGTAGTACCACCATCATTTTCTTCAGAAATCAATTCCGAAGAGAATCCCATCCCAAAACCGTCGGCCATCCAGTTACCTCCTGTACCCATGAGGTCATAAGGCTCTGCAGTAGTGCAGTAGATTGGAATACCTAGGTGATCAGCCACTACTTCAGGAGAAGCATCATCATCTGGCCTTGGTCTGTTGTAGATCCAATCTACCAAGAACACGTCATCTACTTCATTTCCGTAAACGGTAGTACCAGAATAATCACGTGCCCAAATGGTATTCAAATCCGTTTCAATGATAGACACATTTGTGAGGTCTTCAAACGCCCCGCCACCATTGTTGCTATAAAGGTAGCTCTCCGTTTGATCAGGGTCTTCCGTGAGGATTATCACTTCACACTCCAATCGAGCCGCAGCCGTTATTCTCTTCAATATTGAGCTATATCCTTCCCATCCAATTACCAATGCTTGAACTTCTTCCCATTCAGCCATTGTACGAAGGTTGTCAAAGTCAGGTGGTGTTTCAATCCCTCTCACTGGTCGGGGTTCATCGAAGCCTAGACGAATGGCGTCTTGAACTTCTTGTTCCGTTAATTGATGCGGAATTACGTTTGTATTCTGTTGGGCAAAAGAGAATACCGTAACGATAAGGGCTACGGCCAGGAGTACTAATTTCTTCATAGGTTTCATTTCAAAGCGAGCAAAAGGTACAACAACATAACAGCCAACCCAAGTGAAGGTTTTCAAATGCTTGGATTCTTCCACCTATGATCAACTGCTGGATTTTCATGACCAGGCATTTTTCAAAACCAAAAAAAAGCCACCTACAAGAGGTGGCTTTTACATCGTAAGGTGAAAATCTATTAGTCTTCCAGCTTAAAAAGCACTGGAAGCACCATTTCTACTGCAACGGCTTCACCATCTTTCATTGCAGGATTCCATTTAGGCATTTTTGCGATCGCAGCCATCGCAGCTTTATCACAAGCAGCACTCAACGACTTTTTAATCGTTGGAGTCGTTGGAGTCCCATCTGATTCAACAATAAACTGAACGAAGACTTTCCCTTCAGTACCGGCTGACTTTTCACTTTCCGGATATTCAATATTTTCTGCCATGAACGAAGCCATTGCCCACATTCCCCCTGGGAACGTTGCATCTTGATCTCCTACTCTGGAGCTGACTCCATTTTAATCAGAGGTTCTAGCATCAGACTTCGTACAAGCCTGGAAAGAGAGGAATGAAGCGCACAAAGCGATCATCCATAGCCACGCTAATCGTGGTGATTTTGAACTGTGTAACATAGTTAAACGTGATTTGATGTTGCTAACTGAGCCAAAAGGGTGAACGATTGGCATAATTGTCTTTAATCCAAATGCATTGCTTACCAATGCATTGGCATAATTAGTATCTCCTACTAGTTGAGCAGTTTTGGTGTCTGCTTCAAATTCATGACACTCCTTCAACCCTTTTCGCATAAGGGCGATGAATGGATTGAACCAAAAGACGACACGTAACACTGAAACGAATGCGATGTCCCATGAATGTTTCTTCGCCACATGAACTGCCTCATGCTCATACATACAGTTGCGTAACTCATCATTTTCCAGGGATGGAAGGAAGATCCAATTGAAAAACGAAAAGGCTCCATGGCCATTCACCGCTTCGGGTAGCTCGTACCATGTATTTCCATTTACACGCTTTGGTATCGACGATTTTTTGATTCTTCTGAGTGTCAAATAACGTCTAACAACCCCGAACAGACTTACCGCAACACCTATCCAATAAATGATTGCGATGAGATTTAAATAGGATGCTTCGCGATCAACAGGAATCATAGCTGCCACATCTGGAAGTAGAATTGGTTCTCCAAAAACAGTTGCGCTTTCTGGCAAAAAGAAGGGTAGTAAGGCAACCACCGGTCCCGCTAGCCACATCCATCTGGTGTAATTCGATGGCTTCGACGTGAAATAAATCGCTGTCATTGCCACGATCCACAACGTTAGAAAAAGTTGGAATGTAATCTGATCGTTCATGTCATTTCGATTTTTTGTTCAACATGGCTTTGATGGCTTCGATATCATTAAGGGTCAAACCTTTTTCTTCCATCCAGCAAGAAGCAAGTTGTTCAAAGCTTCCTTCAAAGTAAGACTCAGCTAACTTCGATAAACTCGCCTTTCGATATGCTTCACGTGTGATGATGGGATGGTACCTGTGCGAACGCCCCATCGCTTCGTGGCCTACAAAGCCCTTGGTTTCTAGAATGCGTACAATAGTACTTAGGGTATTGTAAGCGGGCTTGGGTTCGGGAAACTGCTCCAACACTTCTTTTACGAAAGCGTGGCCTAAGTCCCAAAGCACTTGCATTACCTCTTCTTCTGCTCTTGTCAATTGATTCATGACACAAACATAACTAAACTTTTAGTTTTACAACTAAAAACATAGTTAATAAATATACACGTCTATCCCTGACGGATATTCTGTTACCTGTATATCAATTAGTTAACAGTGTTTTACTGCTCAAGAAGGGACGTTAATAAGGGAATATTAAGATCATGTGTGCCATGAAAAGAATGAAAACGGTATACAATTCCTGCTGCATCCAAAACAGATTTGATTTCATGTACGTCGCTTTGAGCTATAAATTCATCTTTATCGCCTACCACAAGATCAATCCCCACGTGATTGAGCACCTCTTTGTTTTCAGGAAGTGATAAATCTGGAGGCACAGCGCCAGCCCAAAGAATAAGTCGACTGAAATTTTCTGGATAAGCGCAGTAAAAACGAATGGCTGTTGCTGCACCTTGGCTGAATCCAAGTAAGGTTCTTTTTGACGGCAGCCCCACGTTCGGCAGCGTAATTAGTTGATTGAGGTAGTTGCAGTAGTCAGCAATATCGTTTAATCGGTCCTCTTTCGTCATCCAACTTGCACCTACTCTTCCACTATTCCCTTTTATATAGAGCCTATGCAGGCCTTCAGGGGCAACGATCAACCGTTGATGATTAGCCAGGGTGCTCATTTTCTTCAGGAAGAACTTCGGGTGTTGCGTATAGCCATGAAGAGCCATGAGCAATTCTCCTTCTTTTTGAGGAGTGCCTTCTGTGAAATACCGTACAGTGCGTTGAATTTGAAGATGGTGTTCTTCCATCAATAGTTGATGTCTATGACAGTGGTTTGGAACGCCGGGCAGAATACAGAGTCTGTAAAGGCGACCTCTTCGACACGAGTTACCTCGTAAGTATAGTAGAGCATATAATCACCGTGCATTCGACAGGTAAAACTTGAATCTACTACGGTTCCTTCGTATTCGCTCCATCCGTTGGCGCAACATTCACAGTCAAAATTCGCATTGACATATCTGAAACGCATAAAATCATTTTCCGAAAGCGGATTGGCATTGGCAATATTCACTTGGACGAAAGCCTCTGGCACAAGCGTTTGATTCACTGTATAAGCAACGCCAGGTGTAAGGTTGTCTGGATTGATCTCTTGCGACTTGGCAAAATAACCTTGTTTCGTGAAATCCATCTTATACGTCAGTGCATTGTTTCGATCAAAATCAGCTGAGTAGTTTCCGCTTCCGTCAGAATTAACCTGAGCGGCAAATTGGAAGGAGCCATTCAACGCTCCAGACTCAACAATTTTCTCTTCGATTTCAATGCTCACTCCGGATACACCAGCACTATTTCTGCTGTCACGAATTTTACCTTGAATTTGCATTCCTTCGACATCGTTTCTATTGCATGAAACCATGGCCAAAAGGCATAAAATGAGGACGACGTGTAATTTCACAACTCTAATGTTTGGTACATACCATACAAGCTCATAATGTTTCTTACGTACTCGTAGGGTTCTTTACCTCTACAATAACCATGGCGAACACCCTCAATTGCTAAGTACTTTTGATCACTCTTAAGGAGTAAACATTCTGCAACATTTTCATCCCACAGGTAAGGATTCTTATCCATAAACTGTGCTATCCGTTGCGCATCTTGGACGTGTCCAGGTCCGGCATTGTATGAAGCGAGTATAAATTTAACTCTCTCCTGCGGATCATGAATTTTATTCCTCCAAAATTTATCCAAATATTTCAGATAAGCCACCCCAGCGCGAATATTCGCATCTGATGTTGCGGTGGTATCAATACCGAAGCGTTCCGCTGTAGTAGGCATCAACTGCATTAAACCGAAGGCACCTGCCCATGATCTTGCTTCAGGATTGAACCTTGACTCTTGATAAATAAGAGCTGCTAATAATTTCCAATCCCAATTGATTTCAGAGCTGTAACGCTGAATAGTGGGGTCAAATTCAGAAATCTGTTTTCCACTTAGTGACGAAAAAGGGCTTTTTACACGGGCTAATTGATCTTTTCGCGACATGAAGTACTTCTTGTACGTGTACGCCAGTCTTCGCTGGGTAGAACGTTCCTTGATCCATTCATCCAGGGCAACGGCAAGGCTATCGGCGTTCTTCCGAACTGCCCATGCAATGTCTTGCGATTCTGAAATTGGAAAACTGACATCTAGGTTGTCGTAATAAGTTGCATTTAACATGGCCATGTTCTCATCGGCAATGGTAAATGGAATTTGTTCCTCCGCAACTAAGCGAATGAGTTGTTCTGAATCAATGTTTCCACTGGCTTCAATCACATTGATATCAACCTCTGCGGCCTTTTCCATCTCCAAGATATTGGAATGAAAAGACGAATAGGCGTGAACGTATACCTCTTTCTGATCGAGCTTGGCAACTGCGTTCACCATGGAATCCAATAAAATGTCTGCTGGAATACTTCTCCAATTATCAGGTCTACGTTGAACGAGTACCTGCTTGGTTTCAGTAAGGGGTTGTGTGAATCGTAGGAACTCCTTTCGGTCTTCCGTTACGGTGAGGTTGCAGGCAATGATATCTCCTTTACCTTCTTGGAGCAACTTGAACATATCGTTCATATCCTCCATAATTCTTACCTCAAGCTCTAGGCCTTGTGACTGTGCAAAAGCCCGAACGAGTTCATAGTCATAGCCCATTCCTTGACCTCGATAAAGGTAATAGGATACCGAGCTATTTTCAGTCAATAGCACTAGCTTCCGACGTTCACGGATCTCTTCAAGATCAATGTCGACGGGAGCTAAAACTTTAGCTTCTGGTTGAACAGTCGGTGATTTGACCGTATCCTCACATCCCCAAATAAAGACAAGTGAGGCAAACAGAAGAAGTATCTGCAATGCCTTATTCATACTCCTCACTTTAGTTAAGATACGGAAATGACGCAGGAAAGGTTCGGAAGGGCTTGTAAGATTGAAGGAAACTTTTGAACAGCTTAGCGCTTTTCAAACTTCTTCGTCTCAGAATCGTAGCTTACGTAATACACTCCTTTTGGAAGTACAGTAAGGTCAGCGGAAGTACCAAATCCTCTTTTGATAATTCTACCATACTCATCGTACAATTCGTAGTTCGTTTCAGATGAGAACGCAATTGACTTGCTCTTCTTATCGTAGCTGAAGGTTACTTCTGGCTTACTTGAATTGAACTCTACTGATTCACTCTGACGGTTCTTACCTTCGTAAGATTTCTGAATTACGCGGAATTTATTTGTTCCCGATACTGGTGTAGTCTGGAAAGAGTAGCTGTTCTTCGTTGAAGTTCCTGTACCCATTACTTCACCAACATTTACCCATTTGTTCCACTTGTATTGCTGAACAACAAAAGGGATACGTCCTTGCTCATTGAGTGTTTCCCATGTGAGCATCCCGCCTTCGTCTACGTTAATTTGTACCGTTTCGAAAGTTGGTCTTGGCTCAAGCGCACCTGGATTAAGAACACGTGGTTCACATCCGTCTTTGTAGTTAATGGTAACGACTACGCCGTCTCCAAGTTTGAATCCCCAAATAGCTAGATCTACTTCAAATGCGTTGGAATTGATTTCGTCGGAAGTTACTTCCCCGTTTACCAAAACTTCGTATACGCAGAAACCAACTCCTTCGGGTGCAACTGAGTTGACAACAAATATGTTCTTTTGCTGGTATTTACCTTCTAGTACAACTGTTCCTGCATCTGCATTCAAACAGAAAGCGAACATCGCTAGAAATACCACACTTAATAGCTTCATTATTTAGTAGTTCATTGGTCGTCAGTAGGGTCAAATATAATTTTTTTAGCACACTATGCCATCAAATTTTATTCTCTTTCTTACCCTTACTTACACGCGTAAAGCTAGCTATTTTCTCTAAACAGGCCGATTCCAACTCAGGAAAAAACCGGTTAAAACCATCAATTAGGTTGATTTCATTGTCTTCCAGAAGGTCTATCGTCTTCGGAAAGCCTGTATTTCCTCCCAATCTATGGTCCAAACCATTCATAGATCTTCCTATTCCATCTAAGCTTTGATACACCAATAACCAATTCATTCTACGCATAGCAACGTACAATTGCTGACAGTTTTGCGGCATCATTTCGAAATAATCTTCCAGCTTGGAGTACGTCTCTTGAGAATATACTTCCAACGAAACAGCCGAATAGTTCGCCCATTGTTTCGCTAAGTAATAATCGTAAATCATGTCTAGCGCAATGCCGGCATATCTTCCGCAATATGGCCTCAATTTCTCGCGCATTTGAACTGAAATTTCATGTTGGTCGGTGAATGAATCGATGAACCGATGCAATACCATACCATTTGAAATGTTCTCTGGATAATTCAGATAATCGCGCCCCTTGACGAAATCGCCCATGAAGTTTCCCGCCAAGATGTCTGCGTTCGACCCACTCAAATAAACGTGCGCTAGGTAATTCATCCGTCAAAGATAGTCCATGTCCCTTCAACCTCCTTCTTTTCCGTTGATGGAAAGAAATTCCCGATTCCATTGATTTCAATTTACCTTCGTCATTGGAACTATGAACAAATCACCTCAACGCAGAAACCTCATTTACTGGTCTTGCCAACTCATTGGCTGGGGTATTCTTGTTGCTGGAAATGCAATTAACCTGTTTCTTCAAGACAATTTTCATTTCCAAATTGGCATTTCGCTCTTCTTCATTGGTTTCTTTGGTATTCTGATCACACACGTTTTCAGAGGTCTTATTAAACGATGGAAATGGCCACAACTAGCTGTTCTAGCTGCGGTCCCTCGGGTGCTCCTTTCCTCCCTGGCCATGGGAATACTCTTCAGCATTTGTGTAGGAAGCGTGAATTCATTTCTTCCACAAACTGGTGAGTCTATTTTGACCTCTGGCGACTGGTCCTTCTTTATCCACACCTTGAATTTCTCTATCCTATTTTTGGCTTGGAGCGCCCTCTATTTCACAATTCATTACTTCCAAAACATGCGCAACTCTGAAATTCGCAACCTGGAACTCCGTGCGGTGAATACAGAAATCGAATTAAGTAATCTTAGAAGTCAATTGCGTCCGCATTTCATGTTCAACTCACTCAACAGCATTCGTGCTTTAATTGATGACGACCCCAACAACGCCAAAGAAGCAGTAACCACGCTTTCCGCCATTCTGCGAAACACTTTATTACTGGGAAAGCATGAACGTATTCCGCTCTCAGATGAAATGGACCTCGTCAAAAGGTACTTGCACATGGAACAAATTCGGTTCGAAGAACGCTTGCAAGTTGAATTGGCTATCCCTAAATCGTTGGACGATTTCCCGGTTCCTCCTCTTATGATTCAAACGCTCGTTGAAAATGGCGTAAAACACGGAATCGCTCAGCTAACTGCTGGAGGAACCATCAAAATTGATTGTGCCCTAAAAAATGGGTTGTTGCATGTTGACATCGTAAACGACGGCCGGCTGAACTCTACGTCAAATGGAACCGGCACGGGCTTGTCCAACACCAAAAAAAGACTCTTCCTGTTGTATGGAAACGATGCTTCCTTCCAAATTAAACAACTCGAAAACCATGTGCATTGCACGCTAACTCTCCCTAAATTCAAGCTCAATGAAGGCATTGATAATAGATGATGAGCGCTTGGCTCGAAAAGAAATTCTTAGGCTTCTTGAAAACCACCCTGATGTAGAAATCGTGGGAGAAGCCGCAAACTCTGAAGAAGCGTTGGCCCTCATTGACGAAAAGGAGCCAGAGCTGCTTTTTCTAGACATTCAAATGCCTGGCAAGTCTGGTTTGGACCTGCTCACTGATTTGGATCATGCGCCTGAAGTAATATTTGTTACGGCGTATGACGAATATGCGATCAAAGCGTTTGACGTAAACGCCTTGGACTACTTGCTCAAACCAGTAGAAGAAGTTCGGTTGGCAGAAGCCATTCAAAAGGTGAAAGATAAAATTAGCTTGCGCGAAGCCCAGCAAACAGAGAACATCTCCAAAGAAGCGCTTTCATCTTCAGACCAAATCTTCATCAAGGATGGAGAAAAATGCTGGTTTGTTCAACTTACCGATGTGCGCCTTTTCGAATCAGAAGGAAATTACGTTCGGGTATACTTCAACAATTACAAGCCTCTCATATTACGTTCACTTAACCAACTTGAAGAACGTTTAAACGAGCGCCAATTCTTTCGAACCTCTCGAAAACACATTGTTAACCTCAGCTGGATTGATGGAATTGAGCCGTGGTTCAACGGTGGATTGAGATGTACACTAAAAGACGGCAAAGAGATAGAAGTTTCGCGTAGACAAGCGGCACGTTTTAAAGAATTGAAAAGCCTTTAATTCGACTCACTCAACCGCTGGACTTCAGCTCCAACAGCCTCTGTATATTCAAAATCAAACACCAAGGTCTGCTCACGCGGATCGTAAACAGCAATGCCCATTAAGGTATTTTGCAGGTAATCATCTACGGCCTGATTCTGCGGCTCTATGAGGTTGTTAGACAAATCCAGCATGATATTGGAACCGTCAAATGGCATGTTAGAACAATCCAATTGAATGCGGTTGTGCGCGAAACCTGGAGCCCAAAAATCCAACACATAACTTTTGCCTGGCACCAATTCGATGTCAAAGATCCCTTCGTCTATTCGAAGTCGTGATCTGCTTTCTACTCCTTTGTCAAAAGTTTGAATGAGCAGTTCTCCACGAACGTATTCATTGTCGCTGTTCAGCATATCACCATACACCCAAATCTTGTCAGAGGTCCACTGAATGGTATCCAAAGGTGAAAACCCAAGGTAAGCCTCAGCTGGGGTTGCCACACAAGATTTCTGGTAAAACGCTGGGGTAAATGGCTCTTCTGATGACTTCAAGGAATCTGCGAGGTACACCACCTTCGCGCCTCGAAGGTTGTAAATATATTCCATTGGAAGGCCTGGAAAAAGTGTGTGATCAAACCATGCATTTGGGAAATTCACCGCGCAAGAAACCCATGTTGAGTCGCCTCCATCATTGAACGCCACTCCATTTCGAACCGGTTCATTGAGAATCGAACGAGTAGGTTCCTTTTCAAATTCAGCCGAGACCAAGTATTCGTCTCGTTTCCACAATTCTAGAATCTCCCCTTCCAAATGAACACAGGTGCAGTATTCTCCGCTCTCTTCCCGAATCCACAGGTTATCTCCGTCGTACCATTGCGTAACATCTCCGGTTAGGGCGCTCCTTCGCATGGTGAAATGAGATGAATCGTGCAGCACGTAACTCATTCGTTCACCAAAATAAGCATGAACCATAGCGCGTGCCCCAGTGTCTTGACTTTGAATCGCGTACGAAACTTCTATGGGGAGCTGCATCTTCTCAGAACTCGGGGTTTCACAAGAACTACAAGCTAAAATGACCAAGATGATGATCCCAAAATAAGTGTTATAAATCTGCTTCACGTGTTAATCTGCTGTTAATCCTGACCGCAAAGATGCAAAATCGCTTAAATTCACAACGTGAGTAGAAGAACCATTTATATTCTCATTCTTGTGGCGGTTGTTTCCCTATCGGGAATAGTCATCACTCAAATCTATTGGGTACAACGCGCGTACAACCTTCAAGAACGTCAATTCAACGACCGTGTGGTGATTGCAATGTCTTCTGTTGTAGACCGCATTCTTGAGGCAAACGATGACAGTTCCTTGGTCCAGCCCGTGAGTCAAATGTCGTCTAACTTCTTTGTAGCCAACATCAACGACACGCTCCATCCTTACTTTTTGGAAACCTTGCTGCGCGAAGAATTCCAAGCCCTGAACCTCAAAGAAGAGTTCGAATATGGCATTTATGATTGCTTCAGTGACTCCATAGTTTATGGCGGAAGGGTAGATTTTGAACGTGAAATTGTACTTGATGATAAATCAAAAATTCGCATTCAAAAGAGTTTCGAAAAAGACGGCCATTACTTTGGAATCTACTTTCCTCAAAAAACAACGTTGGTCATTGGGTCCATGGATTTCTGGATCTTTTCCAGCCTTATGATTGTCGTTGTGGTCATTTTCTTCGGCTATGCCATCGCCATCATTCTCAAACAAAAAAGGCTCTCTGAAATCAAGACAGACTTCATCAACAACATGACGCATGAATTGAAAACACCAATTAGTACCATTGGTATAAGTAGTTCCATGTTGCTTCGCGAAGATGTGAAAGAAGACCCGCAACGACAACAGCAATACGCCACCATCATTCAGAACGAGAATGAACGGTTGAAATCTCAGGTAGAACGTGTATTGCAAGTGGCCACGCTTTCGCCCGAAAAACTGGAGCTGAAGAATGAGTTGGTCGACATGCATCAGGTGATCAAAGGGGCGCTAGACGCGTTGGATGTAAAGATGACCGAAACTGGCGGACGAATAAACCAGGAATGCAATGCAAAAAACAGTGTTGTTTATGGAGACCGCGTCCACCTCACCAACCTCATCTATAACCTTGTTGACAATGCGCTGAAGTATACCGATGAACAGCCCAATATCAGTGTACGCACCTCGAACAATGGCAAACGGCTTGTCATGTCGATCAGTGATAACGGAATTGGCATCGAACACAAGCATCAGCGTTTAATCTTCGATAAATTTTTCAGGGTTCCTACCGGCAACGTTCACAATGTCAAGGGTTTCGGACTGGGACTGTTTTACGTGAAAACGGTTGTTGACGCGCACAAAGGAAGTGTAAACGTCAGCAGCACCCCTGGAAAAGGCAGCACATTTACAGTTGAACTAAACGCACACGAATCATGAGTTTAGCACGCATTTTATTGGTAGAAGACGACATGAATCTTGGGTTTATCATTCAAGACTTGCTTCGTTTAGAAGGCTATAAAGTTCATTTGGCAAAGGACGGCAAAGAAGGTCTTTTGCAGTTCAACAAGGAGTCATATGACCTTTGTCTGTTTGACGTGATGTTGCCCAATAAAGACGGTTTTTCGCTCGCTACGGATGTAAGGAAAGTGAATTCTGAAATTCCCATCGTTTTTCTGACAGCGAAAGGAATGACTGAAGATAAAATCAAAGGATTTGAAATTGGCGCTGACGACTACATCACCAAGCCCTTTTCGAATGAAGAGTTCCTACTGCGCATCAAAGCGCTGCTGAAACGATCTGGTGTGCAAGAAGTAGCTGCAAAGTCATCTTCTTATGCCATTGGCGCTTATTCTTTCGACGCAGAGAATTTCACCCTGAACGGACCTGAGGAGCCGCGAAAATTGACCAAAAAAGAAGCCGATTTATTAAAGCTTCTTTGCGAAAATCAATCGCGCGTAATTGAACGCGAACTCATAGCCAACATGGTTTGGGGAGACGACAGCTACTTTGTTGGAAGAAGCATGGACGTGTTCATCACTAAATTGAGAAAATACCTCTCTCATGATGAAACCGTTGCCATCACCAACGTTCACGGTGTTGGATTCAAACTAGAAGTTTCTGCGTAATCACTCGAAGGTTCCAAGTGAATCCAAGATCTCATTATCTGACATTTTCCATTGCTCATCGTCTAAGTGCGCTATGAGCTCTTGACTTACTTTCACAATGTAGATTGCGTTGGGCCCTCGAAACTCGAGTGCCTCAAATGATCTTCCGTCATGGGTCTTCAATACGTGGTAATCGCGCTTATCGAAGCCGGTTGGGAACTGTTGCTTGATCAGTTTCAGCTCTTGATTTGACAAGGCCTAGAATTCCTTTATGTAACGTTTCATAGAAAAAAGATTAGGTTATTCTTCAACTACGTCATCACAGGAACCATTGGTTTCCATTAAGTTACCTAAAATTCATAGCGGTTCTACCTACATCCAATTACCGTTGGACGAAAAAACCCTCTCCATTATTCAATGAAGAGGGTTTCAATTTGGGTCAATGAGAAGATTATCTACTCAAGTAGAGGTTTCTTTCACTGTATATTTTTCTGAAGAATGGGTCCTTCAAATCCTTGATGAAACGAATTGCTTCACCAGTAGATTTCATCTCAGGGCCTAACTCCTTATTCACATTCGGGAACTTGCTGTAAGAGAACACAGGGATCTTCACCGCATAGCCGTTGCGCTTAGGGTTGAATTTGAAATCCTTCACCTTTTTCTCACCTAGCATCACTTTCGCCGCGTAGTTCACGTAAGGCTCTCCGTATGCCTTGGCGATAAACGGAACAGTTCTCGAAGCACGTGGGTTGGCTTCAATCACGTATACCTTATCGTCTTTGATGGCAAACTGAATATTCAATAGTCCTTTGGTGCGAAGTTTAACTGCGATTGTTTTCGTGTACTCTTCAATTTGCTGAAGAACGAGGTCTCCAAGGTTGTACGGAGGCAACACAGCAAACGAATCTCCTGAGTGGATTCCCGCAGGCTCAATGTGCTGCATAACTCCTATGATGTAGGTATCTTCTCCATCACAAATGGCATCCGCTTCTGCTTCAATTGCGCCATCCAAAAAGTGATCTAGCAAGATCTTATTGTCTGGCATGTCTCGAAGAATGTCTACCACAGTGGTTTCCAAATCGTCTTCGTTAATCACAATCTTCATTCGCTGACCTCCAAGCACGTAAGAAGGGCGAACAAGTAGCGGGAACCCTAAGTCTTTGGACAACTCAGTTGCTTGCTCTGCAGATTCAACTACTCCGAATTCAGGATAAGGAATGTTGCATTCGCGAAGCAGTGAAGAAAATGATCCACGGTCTTCTGCCAAGTCAAGTGCTTCGTAACTCGTACCAAGTACTTTAATGCCGTATCTGTCTAGTTTCTCCGCCAGCTTCAATGCTGTTTGTCCTCCCAACTGAACAATTACACCTACTGGCTTCTCATGCTGGATAATGTCGTAAATGTGCTCCCAAAATACCGGCTCGAAATACAGTTTATCAGCCGTATCAAAATCAGTACTTACTGTTTCAGGGTTGCAATTAATCATGATGGTTTCGTAACCACACTCTTTGGCTGCAAGAACACCGTGAACACATGAGTAGTCAAACTCAATTCCTTGGCCAATTCGGTTTGGACCTGACCCAAGGACAACAATCTTCTTCTTATCAGAAGACACTGATTCGTTCTCCTCTTCGAATGTAGAATAGTAGTAAGGAGTCTTTGCCTCAAACTCAGCCGCACAAGTATCAACTAGCTTGTAAACACGTTTGATGCCCAACTCAGTTCTTTTGGCGTGCGCCTCACTTTCTAAACAGCCCAATAAATGAGCAATCTGTCTGTCAGCGTATCCTTTTTGTTTCGCTTCGAAAAGCATTTCCTTTGGAATGGAGCTCAGCGTGTGCTTTTCAATCTTACGCTCCAGCTTGATCAAATCTTCGATCTGCTTCAAGAACCAGAAATCAATCTTGGTCTTTTCTTGAATCTTCTTAAATGGAATGCCTAGTCGGATAGCATCATAAATATGGAACAATCTGTTCCAAGATGGGTGCTCCAGTGAGTTGAGAATCTGCTCTTGGTCTCTCAACTCTTTTCCATCAGCACCGAGTCCGTTTCTATTGATCTCTAAAGACTGACATGCCTTCTGAAGTGCTTCTTGGAATGACCTTCCAATTCCCATAACCTCTCCAACAGATTTCATCTGAAGTCCAAGTTCGCGGTCAGCACCTTTGAACTTGTCGAAGTTCCAACGTGGTATTTTTACAATTACATAATCCAACGTAGGCTCAAACATTGCCGAAGTGGTACGTGTAATTTGGTTTTTCAATTCATCGAGGTGGTATCCGATAGCGAGTTTCGCAGCTACCTTGGCAATTGGGTACCCCGTTGCTTTCGACGCCAATGCAGAAGAACGAGAAACACGCGGGTTGATCTCAATGGCAATAATATCTTCTGCTGCATCTGGACTGACAGCGAACTGCACGTTACATCCTCCAGCGAAATCACCAATAGAGCGCATCATCTTGATGGCCATATCACGCATGCGCTGAAAAACAGTATCTGAAAGCGTCATTGCAGGAGCAACGGTAATGGAATCACCTGTGTGAATCCCCATCGGATCAAAGTTCTCAATCGAACAAATGATGGTCACGTTGTCATTTGCATCACGCAACAATTCTAGTTCGTATTCCTTCCACCCCATCAACGCCTTGTCAATCATCACCTCGTGGATTGGCGATGCATGAAGGCCTCTGGTCAACAGCTTCTCATATTGCTCTCTGTCGTGAACAATAGCCGCTCCTGAGCCTCCAAGTGTGTAAGAAGGACGAATGCATAGTGGGAACCCAAAACGCTGTGCAATCTCTTTTCCTTCTAGGAATGATTTTGCCGTTGCTTGGGGAGCCATAGGAACGTCAATTTGCTCCATCAAGTTTCTGAACGCCTCACGATTCTCAGTGATATCAATTGCAGCGATATCAACACCAATCATTTTCACTCCGAACTCTTCCCAGAGTCCCATTTCATCGCACTTAATAGCCAAGTTCAGCGCTGTTTGTCCACCCATGGTAGGCAGTACAGCGTCAATGTTGTGCTTTTTAAGAATGTCTTCAATGGATTCCGGTTCCAGTGGAAGTAGATAAACATTATCTGCTACCACCGGGTCGGTCATAATGGTTGCCGGGTTCGAATTGATGAGGGTAACCTCAATACCTTCTTCGCGAAGTGAACGTGATGCTTGACTTCCTGCGTAGTCAAATTCACATGCTTGTCCGATTACAATTGGTCCACTACCAATAATTAGAACCGAACGGATACTCTTATCTCTAGGCATTTTTTTTTTAGCCGCTCGGAATACCGGCAGCGATTGGGGCGTAAAGAAATGTTGGGTTTACGGCTGCGAAAATAGGTAATAATGGCTTTCAACTCCATCATTCTTTATACACAGATTTTCAATCGTTGTGAATAACATTTCTTCGACCAACTAGAACAAATTCACGCTACCCAATTCCCTGTGCTGCTTTTCACTCATCAGAATGGTAACTTTACCCCATGGAAAGAGCTTTTTTTGAAGCAGAAGGACTGCGTTGTGAGTATGCTGTTTTTGGATCGGGCGAAAAAGTGGTCGTCGCTTTTCATGGTTTTGGGCGTGAGGCAGGCGACTTCGAACAATTCACTTCAGCGCTTGAACACGATGAAAGGTTCATTTCCATCAACTTATTTCAACACGGAAACAGTCAATGGCCTTCGGAACGGGCGTTGACAGATTCACTCAAAAAAAATGAACACGCCAAGTTCTTTCAAGCTTTTTTGGGTCATTTAGGTGTTGAACGTTTTTCATTGTTTGCTTATAGCTTAGGTGGAAAAATTGCGATGCAGACGTGTCTTTTGATGCCGGCACAAATAGACAAGATGCTTTTAATTGCTCCTGACGGGTTAAAAGTCAATCGGTTTTATCGATTTATTGTGGGCACTTCACTCGGGCGAAACCTCTTTTCGTTCACTGTTTCCAACCCATCATTTCTCCTTCGTTCTGCCGACATCGCATTCAAATTAAAATTGATTCATGCGAAGTTGCACCGTTTCGTGTACGTTCACATGGACTCTGAAGAAAAGCGAAAACAGGTATATGAAACATGGCTCATTTACCGGCATTTCGTACCCAACCTTGATGAACTCGCTCTACAGTTGAATCAACGTAAAATTGATTTCACCTTATTAATTGGCAAGCACGACAGTGTTATAAAAGCAAAAGACGCCAAACGTTTCGCACAGCGTTTGGACACTTCTGACGCAGTTATAGAAATAGAGGCCGGACATCAATTAATGAATCCTGAGGTCGTGAACTTCATACGTACCCAACAGATTTGGTAAAGAAGAACTTTCAAAGCCTTATCTTTGTGTAGTGAATGTACTCCAGCAAATTATTGAAGGAAAAGAAGCGGGCGAAAAAAAGCTTGCCTTCTTGATTGACCCTGATAAGGTTGATGCTGGAAACGTTGCCCAACTTTTCAAAGGGTTTGAAGCATTCCCTCCTGATTTTATTTTCGTGGGTGGAAGCCTCATCACAGAAGGGAAGTTCAACGAAACGGTCAAAGCCATTCGCCAAGCTACTTCATTGCCAATTGTATTGTTTCCAGGAAGTCCTACCCAACTTTGTAGCGAAGTAGAAGCGGTGCTCTTTCTCAGTTTAATTTCAGGTCGAAATCCTGAATTACTCATTGGCCATCACGTAGTTGCTGCTCCGCGCATTAAAGAACTCAATTTGGAAACCATCGCCACTGGATACATTCTCATTGACGGCGGCAGACCAACTACCGCGAGCTACATTAGCAACACCTCTCCTATTCCACGGAACAAACCAGAGATTGCCGCGGCTACAGCAATGGCTGGAGAAATGCTCGGATTGAACTGCATGTATTTAGATGCAGGAAGCGGAGCTGAACAACGCGTTCCGATTGAAACAATTCAACAGGTTTCAAAAGCTGTTTCCACACCCATTATTGTTGGTGGTGGAATTCGCAGTATGCACGAAGTAAAAGAGGCTTACATGGCCGGTGCAGATGTAGTTGTCATTGGAACAGCCTTGGAGAAGAATCCTGAGCTCATTGCAGACTTCCAGCTGAACGCATAATTCCAATTCTTCTTGGCTTAGTTTTTGCAACCACTTTTCGCATGAAGCGGATGCTATTTGTCTTTCTCCCACTATTACTTTCTGCGTGTGCCCCTATACCAGCGCAACGCTTCGAAATGCAACAAGATGTGATGCTTAATTACGACTGGTGGAACAACCTGGTGGAGCAGCCAGTTATTCGCGTTCAGCTCTGGAACACAACCCCTGAAAACTATACCGGCTTCACCCTAGACATTTGCGCCTGGGATGAAGCCGGTGAAGAAATTGTAAGTTTCAGAACCTACAAGGCCTTTGATCTGTTAGGCGGTGAGAAAAAGACGTTTCGCATGTACCTTCCAGGAAGGAATGCCAACGACATCGAAATCTCGTTGGTTGAAACACATTAGAATTTCAATGTCAGCCCAAGTAGGAAATTTCGTCCTGCTTGAGGATAGAAGAAATCTTCTGAAACACGAGCGCTATCATACAAGTAGCTGAACGTATATCCGTTGTTCACAAATTGCTGATCAAGGACGTTATTGACCACGAAGTTCAATGTCAGCTCGCTGAAGCAGCATTCCACAATTGAATAAGTCAGTCGCAAATCATTCACCAAGTAAGAC